>JAOUGW010000123.1 GCA_029865465.1 Gammaproteobacteria bacterium | reverse complement strand
CGGCGAGGCTGTCGACGAATCGCAGCCCGGGCCACGAGTCGGGCTCGGTGCCTTCGCCGGCGACCAGGCGCCGGAGTTCGTGCCGGGGATCGAGCAGCAGCAGCACGCCGGTGAGCGATTCGCCGTCGGCTGCGGGCGGCTGCGCCAGCCCCGCCGCAAGCTGGTCGAGCGAGCGCACGGCCATGAGGCCGTTCGACCAGGCCAGCACCCGCTGCGACAGGACGGCGCGGTCGCTCATCGTTCAGCGACTCGCGTCGTCGCGCGCGGCTTGCCGCACGCGGAGGTATTCGTTGCCCTGCCGCATCATGGCGACGAAGGTTGCCGCATCACCCTCGTGGACCGAGCGGCACAGGCGATTGACCGCAGCCTGCAAGGCGTTCAGCGATTCGACGCCGTAATCGTTCAGGCTCTGGATCTCGAAATACAGGTCGGGGTTCTCGGCAGCGACACGAGTCGCGACATCGAGCTGCGCGTCGAACGTCGTGCTCGACATGCGCGCGAGCCGTGGCGCGGCTTCACCGCTTTCCGCGAGCGCGGTGAAGAACGCGATGTTGAGCGCATGCGAGAGGCCGAGCACGAAAGCAATGAGACGGTCGTGCTCGTCGAGTCCCATCACCACGAGATCGGCCATCGTGGAACCGAACAGGGCGCGCGCTTCTGCGAGCGCTGCCGCATCGCCGAGGTCGATGAAGATCACGTGCCGGCCCGACAGCAGCTCGGTGTCCGGGCCGAACATCGGGTGCACCGACGTCACGTGACATCCGGCGGCACGCAGCTTGTCGAGCCCCGAGCGCAGCGGCGTCTTGAGCGAACCGATGTCGAACACGATGCCTTGCGGTCGCCGCTCGGCCAGTTCCGCCAGCACGTCGTTCGCGATCCGGATCGGCGTGGCCACGACGATCAGATCGTGATGCAGGTCGGAGGCCTTCCAGTCGGCGACGTAGTCGTAACCCGCCACCTCGCCCGCAGGATCGGCCACCGTGACCGCAAAGCCCTGCGCCGCGAGAAAATCCGCCATCCAGTGCCCCATCTTGCCGCGCCCGCCGATGACCAGCGCGCTGCGCCCGGATCCCCGGCCCTGCGACGCCACCCGCGCCTGCTCCTGCGTCGTGAGCGAGCCGCGGATCAGCGACTGCAGCAGCGATTCCGCGAGTGCCGGCGAAACGCCGAGCGCCTCCGCGTCCCGTCGCGCCCGCAACAGCACCTCGCGCTCGCGGCGGAAGTCACGCGTCGGCTGGCCGGCCGAGCGCTTGACCTCCGCAATCTGCTTGCCGAGGACCTGCCGCTCAGCGACGAGCTGCAGCAGTTCATGGTCGATGACGTCGAGTCTGGCGCGGAGTTCGGCGAGGGATTTCATGCGGCACGGCCTTGTGGACACGTCCTTTTACCGGTCGGACGGTTCGCGCCGCAAGAGATCGCACGGGCGCTGGGGCATAATCCCGTTCCCGCGCTCACTGGACGAACCCGACGATGTCTCATTCCGGCACGCTGCCTGCCACGCTGCCCCAGGATCCGATGCCCATCTTCGAGGGCTGGTATCGCGAGGCCCGCGCGCAGAAAGTCCAGCCGAACCCGGACTCGATGGTGCTTGCGTCGGCCACGCCGGACGGCATGCCGGCGGCACGCGTCGTGCTGTGCAAGAAGGTCGTCGCGAACCCGGGTTATGTCGTCTTCTTCACCAACTACGACAGTCGCAAGGGCCGCGAACTCGCGGCGAACCCGCGCGTCGCCGGCGTGCTGCACTGGGACACGATGAGCCGGCAGGTCCGGATCGAAGGCCGCGTGGTGTTCTGCCCGCCCGAGGAAAGCGATGCGTATTTCGCCTCGCGTGCGATCGACAGCCGCATCGGCGCCTGGGCCAGCCTGCAGAGCCAGCCGCTCGATTCGCGCGCGACATTGCTGAAGCGGGTTGCAGTCGAAGCCGCCCGTCATGGCACGGCGCCCACGCGCCCACCGCACTGGGGCGGATACCACTTCTGGCTCGAAGCCGTCGAACTGTGGTGCGAAGGCGCATTTCGCGTGCATGACCGCGCCCGCTGGACCCGCACGCTCGAGCCATCGGGCAGCCATGCCTACTCGCCGGGCCCGTGGCACGCCACGCGCCTGTATCCCTGATTCCGACAGCGCCAGGACCCCGTCACCTTGGCCGCACGCACCTTTCTCGGCACGCTGCGGCTCGCGATCCTGGTCGCGGTCCTGCTCTTTGTCGCGCTCGGAGCCTGGCTCGATCGCGCGCGCAGCCGTGACTGGAACGACACTCTGCGCGTCACGGTGTACCCGATCAGCGCGTCGACGGACGCCGCTGTCCGCGCTTACACCGCGGCGTTGCGGGCAGACGACTTCGCGGACGTGGAATCGTTCTTCGTCGACGAAGCGTCGGCTCATGGCATCACGCTCGCGCAGCCCGTGCGGATCCGCGTCTCGCACGCGGCCAAGGAGCTGCCGCCGGCATTGCCGGATCGGCCCGGGCCGCTCACGATTGCGCTCTGGAGCCTGCGCTTCCGCTACTTCGCCGCCCGGACTGCCTGGAACGATCCCTTGCCCGCGCCCGACATCCAGGTCTTCGCCCTCTATTCGCCGCTCGGGCCGGGTTCCGTGGCGATGCCGGATTCCGTCGGTCTCAGCAAGGGCCTCATCGCGTTGACGCACCTGTATGGCGACGCGGCAGCCGCCGGCAGCAACCAGGTGGTCCTGGTCCACGAGGTGCTGCACACGCTGGGCGCCACCGACAAGTACGATTTCGCGACCGGACAGCCGCTGGCACCCACGGGCCTCGGCGAGCCGGACCGCCAGCCGCTCTATCCGCAGACTTTCGGCGAAATCATGGCCGGCCGCATCGCGACGAGTCCGCACGACGCCGCCGTTGCCGACGACCTCGAGCAAATGCTGGTCGGCCCCGCGACTGCGCTCGAGATCGGGTGGCCGCAATGACGAGCCTTGCCGCCCTGGCTTGCACAGCAGTCACGGTCGAAGTCCCTGGCCGCACCCTCGTGCGCGACCTGGCACTCGACCTGCCGGGCGGCAGGTTCGTGGTCGTGCTGGGCCGCAACGGGTCGGGCAAGAGTTCGACGCTGCACACGTTCGCAGGACTGCGCGCACCCGCGGGCGGCGAGGTGCTCGTTGCCGGGCGACCCATCGACTCGTGGCCGCGCCGTGAGCTCGCGCGCACACTGGGCTTGTTGCCGCAGATGGTCGACGATCCGTTTCCGGCGACGGCGCTCGAGGCCGTGCTCGTCGGGCGTCACCCGCACGTCGATTTCTGGGCCTGGGAAAGCGCGGACGACCGTGCTGCCGCGCAACGCGCCCTGGCCGCGGTCGATCTCGCCGGCTTCGAAGGGCGCGACATCGCGACACTGTCGGGCGGCGAGCGGCGGCGGCTCTCGATCGCGACGATCCTCGCGCAGGACCCGGAGGTCTTCCTGCTGGATGAACCGATCCACCAGCTGGATCCGCAGCACCAGCTCGACGTGCTGCGGATCTTCCGGCGGCTTGCGGATGCTGGCCGCACCGTGATCGTCAGCCTGCACGACATCGGGCTTGCCGCGCGCTTTGCCGATTCGGCGTTGCTGCTGTTTGGTGATGGCCGCTGGCATTGCGGCCCCTGCGACGAGGCGCTCAACGAGCATTCGATCGGCGAGCTCTACGGCATCGCCGTGCGCGAATTGCGCTGGGAACACGGCCGGACGTTCGTCGCCGCCTAGCCGCTTGTCGTCAATGTGGAACCGTCTTTGAAAAGACGTTGAGCACGGCGACGCCCGCAACGATCAGGCCGAGTCCCACGATCGCCGCCGCGTCGAGCGCCTGGCCGTACAACAGCCATGCGACGAGCGTGATCAGCACGATGCCCACGCCCGACCAGATCGCGTACGTCACGCCGACCGGTATCGACTGCAGCGTGAGCGACAGGAAGTAGAACGCGATGCCGTAGCCGATCACGACCACGGCCGACGGGCCCGGGCGGGAGAAACCAGCCGCCGCCTTCAGCGCCGAGGTCGCGATGACCTCGGCGATGATTGCGATGGCAAGGAAGATCCACACCCGCATCAGGATTCGCGCCCGCGTCCCGGGGCTCGTTCAGGTGATCGGAATTTCGCGCGCATGCGCCGCCAGCCAGTCCGCAAAACTCTGCAGCTGCGGGTTGATCGAGCGCGTGAACTCGACGCTGCGCGCACGGCAGAAGTCGGCGCTGAAGTCGTGGTTGAACTGGAACATGTTGCCGAGGTCTTCCGCGCCGGGGAAACCCAGCCCGCGGTAGACGTCGAACGGCACGTCCTGGTGCAGCACCTCGCGGCCGAGCGCGCGAGTGAGCCCGGCCGCCATCTGCGCGCCGGTGAGGTGTTCGCCCGCGATGCCCACGGTACGGCCGACGAACTCGTTGCCGCGCTTGAAGATCCCGTGCGCGCAGCGACCGATGTCGTCGGCCGCTATGCCTGGCAGGGGCCTGGCGCCCATCGGCAATGCGAAGTACAGCTTGCCGTCGGGACCGGCCTTGGGGCCCATGCCGAAGTGGATCAGGTTGTCCCAGTAGAACGACGTCAGCAGGCAGGTGGTCGGCACGCCCGTCCCTCGGAAGTAGTCGTCCGCTTCGCCCTTCACGTCGAAGTGCGGCACCTTGTACCTGCCCATGAGCGTCGGCATGCGGGTGTCATCGAGCTTGACCCAGCGTCGCGTGTCTTCGAGCGTGGACCAGACCACGTGCCGCACGCCCGCCTGCCTGGCGGCGTCGGCCATCGCATGGGCTTCGGCCCGTTCCTGGTCCGGTGAAAAGTGGTTCCAGAAAAACGTCACGCAATACGCGCCATGGGCGCCCGCGAACGCCCGCGCCACCGCCGCCTGGTCGGCGATGTCCGCGGCGACGACCTCGGCGCCGGCAGCCGCCAGCGCGCGCGCCTTCGGCGAATCCGGATCGCGCGTGATGGCACGCACGGCGAATTCGCCAGTGGGATCCGCAAGGATCGACCGCACGAGTCCGCCGCCCTGCGCTCCGGTCGCGCCCGCCACCGCAATGATTTTCTTCGTCATTGTTTGCATGCCTCCGTGTCCTGCGCGATCAGCAATGAATCGCGTCGTAAATCGCCTGGTGCAGCCTGCCGTTCGTCGCGAGCACGCCCGTGCTGCGCGGCGTGAACGACCGCCCCTCGAGATCGGTGAATCGGCCGCCCGCGGCCTCGACGATCACCGCGCACGCGCCGACATCGAGGATGTTGACGTCCGACTCGACGACCGCATCGATGCGGCCCGACGCCAGCAGGTGGTAGTGCAGGAAATCGCCGTAACCGCGAATGCGGCTCAACCGGCCGACGAGCTGGCCGAACGCGGGCCAGCGCGGTCCCGTCGCCAGCGACTTCAGGTTGCCTGTCGAGAGCGCTGCGTTCTCGATCGTGTCGATGCTGCTGACGCGCAGCGGCTGCTCATTCAGCCAGGCACCGACACCGATCTCGCCGTAGGCAAGTTCACCGTACACTGGCGCGGACGATACGCCGACGATCAACCGGCCCTGGTGCATCAGAGCGATCTGCGTCGAGAACATCGGGTACTCGCGCACGAACGCCTTGGTGCCGTCGATCGGATCGACGAACCAGACGTAGTCCGCATCGAGTGCCGCAGTGCCCGTTTCTTCGCCGTGGAAACCGTGCGCCGGATACTTCGCGGCGAGCAGCGAGCGGATCGCTTTCTCGGTCTCGACGTCGGCCTCGGTCACCGGCGACTTGTCGGCCTTGATCGTGATCCTGAGGTTGCGCTGGTAGTAGTGACGAACGACGTCGTCGGCAGCTCGGGCTGCTTCCAGCGCGGTGGCCAGGAACTCAGAATGCGGCATGGCGACGATCCCGATGACGAGGCGCCATAGTACCGCGCCTTCCTTGACATCACCCCCCGCCTTCCCTACCGTGCGGCCTCCGACAGGTGATCCCGCGAGCGCAGGCTCAGGGAGAACGGGAAGCCGGTCAGATTCCGGCGCTGCCCCCGCAACGGTAGTCGAGTAAAGCCACATCACCCGGTCCGCAAGGTCCGGCACCCACTGCGCGAGAGCGCGGGAAGGGGATGCAGGCAGGGCCCCCAAGCCCGCTCGAGAGCCCGGAGACCGGCCCGTCGATCGAGACCAGCCTCGCGGTGGGCGAGCGGCCGGAACTCGGGCGGCCATCCATTCTGCGGCGACCGCCCCCGATCCGCCACACCCCCGCCTCGTTGCTGGATTTTTCATCGCGTCCGCGGGGACGCGTGCACGGGGTGTGGCAAGACTATGTCCAGTTTGATCTCCGCGTTCTTCGCGCGATCGGGTTTCCGTCGCATTTCCGGGCATGGCCTGTGGGGCGTCGCGACCCTGCTTGCTACCACCATCGCGACGGCCAGTCGCGCCGAGGACGTCCAACCCGAGATGAGAGTGATCGTCACGGCAACCCGTGTGCCGACGCCCGCCGACGAGGTGCTGGCGCCTGTCGTAGTAATCGACCGCGCGACGATCGAGCGCAGCAATGCCGGCGATGCCGCGGAGCTGCTGCGGTTCCACGCCGGTCTCGACATCGCGAGTAACGGCGGCCCCGGCCAGCCGACGGCGATGTTCATCCGCGGCGCCGAGAGTAACCATACGCTGGTGCTGGTCGACGGCCTCCGCATCAATCCGGGCACCATCGGCCTGCCCGGCCTGCAGCACATCCGGCCCGACATGATCGAGCGCATCGAGGTCGTGAAGGGCCCGCGCTCCGCGCTGTGGGGCAGCGATGCGATCGGCGGTGTCGTCAACGTCGTGACCCGCCGCGGCTCGCAGGATGGCTGGATCACGGAAGCCGGCTACGGCGCTTACGACACGAAACGCGCCAGCCTCAACGGTGGTGTCGGCCTCGGGCAGTCCGCGGCTCTCGATATCGGAGTCTCGTGGGCGGACAGCGCCGGCTTTCCGACCCGCACGACCGACAACATCGACCGCGGCTACGAGAACCTCAGCGCGAACGTCACGCTGCGCGCCGACGTCGGTGCGGCCGAAGTCACGGTCCGGCACTGGCGTACGGCAGGCACGTCGGAGTATTCGGATTTCTTCCTGGCGCCGGTCGACCAGGACTACGTCACGTCGACGACGGCGGCTGAAATGCGCCTGCCGGTGGGTGCAGCAGGCGAGGCCCGCGTCTCGATCAATCACCTCGAGGACGAGATCCAGCAGAACCAGTCGCCCGATTTCCTCGAGACCGACCGCAATACCCTGGATGCCCAGTACGACTGGAATCTGTCCGAGGTGCACGGGCTCGGTGTCGGCGCGATGTATTCGCGCGAGCGCGCCAGCAGCGAATCGTTCGGCGAGGGTTTCAAGTCGGATACCGACGCGTTCAATGTCTACCTGCAGGACAGGATCTCGGCCGGGCCGCATCTCGCGGTACTGGCGCTCGGCTACACCGACCACGAGACGGCGGGGACTGCCGTCACGTGGAACGCGGAGTACGGCTACGCCTTCAATGCTCAGCGCACGCGCGTCTACGGCCTGGCCGGCAGCGGCTTCCGGGCCCCCGACGCGACGGACCGGTTCGGCTACGGCGGCAACCCCGAACTGCAGCCTGAGCGCTCGCGCAATTACGAAATCGGCGTGAAACACGCGCTGACGCCGCAGCAGTCGCTGACGCTCTCGGCCTTCCACACCGACATCGATGACCTCATCGACTTCACGGTCGTGTCCTACGACCCGTTCGAGGGCATCAACCGGAACGTCGCCGAGGCGCGCATCCAGGGAATCGAGGCATCGTGGGTCTACACCGGCTCGCTCTGGCAGGCCCGCGTGGAAGCGATCTACCAGGACCCGCGTGACCTTGCCGACGACTCGCGGCTGTTGCGCCGTGCGCAGGAAAGCCTCACCGTTGGCCTGACGCGCGCGTTCGGCCCGGTGCTGCTCGGCCTCGATGTGCTGGCGACGGGCGACCGCAAGGATTTCGGCTTCCCGCAGGACACGACGCTCGACGGCTACGTGCTGGCGAACCTGACCGCCGAGTGGCGGGCCACGCCGAGCCTCTCGCTGATCGCACGCGTCGAGAACCTGCTGGACGAGGACTACGAGCTCGCCAGCACCTACAACACGCCGGACCGCGGCCTGTACGTGTCGATGCGGTACGCTCCGGGCGCAGGCAACAGAGGCAAGTAGCAGTCATGGGCCACCGACTCAGCAGGATCTACACGCGCACTGGCGACGACGGCAGCACGGGCCTCGGCGACGGGATGCGGGTGCCGAAGGAACACCTGCGGGTCGAGGCCTATGGCACGGTGGACGAGGCGAACAGCGCGGTCGGCGTGGTGCTCGCGGTGCCGGGGCTGCCGGATGCAGTGCGGGCGACGCTGACCGAAATCCAGCACGACATGTTCGACCTGGGTGGCGAGCTCTGCATTCCCGGGCATCGGGCGATCACGACGGCCTACGTCGACCGGCTCGAGCAGGCGCTCGACTCGTTCAACGACGGCCTGCCGCCGCTCAAGGACTTCATCCTGCCGGGCGGTGGCCAGGCGGCTGCGGCATGTCACCTGGCGCGCACGGTCGCTCGTCGCGCTGAGCGGCGCGTATGGGCCCTGGCTCGCGCGGAATTCGTCGCGCCGGAGGTGCCGCAGTACCTCAACCGGTTGTCGGACCTGCTGTTCGTGATCGCGCGCGTGCTGGCGCGGCACGAACATGGGAGCGAAGTGCTTTGGCGGCGGCGGTAGAGCGCCTTGATCTCGGGCCGCTCAGGTGCATCGATTCTCCTGCCGAACCTGAAATCAGTGGCCCACAGCTGCGTGCGACTGCCCGCGGCTGCGATTGTCCGGATGCGAGCGGAAGACACGCCGTGAATACGTCCGTGTAGGCTCGCGCGCGACGTCCATGTCGCGCGACGGTCTTCAGCTCGCATCCGGACAATCGCATCCGCTGATGCAGTTTCCACTGAACGATCGACGGCGCCGACAGGTCGCGGTCCGCAGCATTAGCAGGATTCGGCGCGATCACGACCTCGTGACACCGCGACTCCCACTTCGCAAGCGTCAACGTTCAATGCTGTTGCCGGCGTCGAGCAGCACGCGCACGCGCACTGA
>JAOUGW010000339.1 GCA_029865465.1 Gammaproteobacteria bacterium | reverse complement strand
GCGCCGTCCATAGGGTGTCAGCCGGTACTCGACATGAGGCGGCACTTCGGCAAAGACCTGGCGCTCGATGATGCCGAAGCGCAGCAACTTGCGCAGCCGCTCATTGAGGACCTTGGCGGAGAGCCCCGGGACGCTGCGCTGCATCGACCCCGGCCGGGTCAGCCCGCGCTCGATAAGGTCGAGCACGCACAACGACCACTTGCAGCCGATGACGTCTTCCACCATGCGTGCGGCCGCTGGTGTCGCCAGCGCCAGCGGATTCTTTTTTTTTCGCTGCAAAGTCATCAATCTACACCAGAAAGTCTGCAAGGCACCCATTCGTGCTGACTGACAGGCCCGCGCATCGACCGGTAAGGTCGCGCTGCCCGTCGACCGTCAGCGAACCTCCTCAGGAGACACGAAAATGCGGAGCTTGCCAACCCTGTTCACGGCCCTGCTGGCTATGGGAACGACGACGGCAACGGCCGTTGCCGCGGATCTCGTGCCGTATCCGGTCGGCTACCGCGACTGGGCACACGTCAAGAGCATGGTCATCGAGCCCGGTCATCCGCTGTTCGACTCCTTCGGCGGACTGCATCATCTGTATGCCAATGAGAAGGCCCTGCAGGGCTACCGGGCCGGCCGGTTCCCCGATGGATCGGTGATCGTCTTCGATCTGCTCTCGGCTGTGAGCGCTGACAATGCGGTGACCGAGGGACCACGCAAGGTATTGGGCGTCATGCACAAGGATGCCGTGCGCTATGCGGCCACCGGCGGCTGGGGGTTCGAGGGATTCGTCGGCGACAGCCAGACCGAGCGGGCGGTCGCGGACAAGGCGGTCACGGCGTGCTTCGGCTGCCATGAAGCCCGCAAAGACAGCGACTACGTCTTCAGCGCCTGGCGACCCTGACCCCTTGCCTCGTGCTACTGCCCGCGGAAGACCGGCGGACGCCGCTGCATGAACGCCTGCATCGCCTCGCCGAGGTCCTCGGAGTGCAGGAACGCTGCATTCCACACGGCGACGTAGTCGAGATTGGCGTCGACTTCGCGGCGCGATGCGTATCCCAGCACGTGCTTCGAGCCTTGCACGGCGAGCGGTGAATTCGCCGCGATGGCAGCCGCCAGTTCATGCGCGCGAGCCATCAGCGCTGCCGGATCCGGCAGCACGTCGTTGAGCAGTTGCACCTCGCGCGCACGCTGCGCGCTGTAGTCGCCGCCCGTGAAAATCCATTCGCGCGCGGCGCCGTCGCCGATCACGCGCGGCAGCCGCTGCAGCGATCCGACGTCGGCCACCATCGCGATGCGCGTCTCCCGCACCGAGAACGTCGCTTCCGCCGAGGCCAGCCGGATGTCGCACGCGGTGATCAGGTCCATGCCTGCGCCGATGCACGCGCCGTGCACGGCCGCGATGACCGGCTTGTTGGTGTTGGCGAAACTCGAACACGTGTCCTGGTACGCGCGAATGTCGTCGTACAGCTGACGACGCTTGGCGACGGCTGAGCCTTCGCCGCCCGTCAGCGAGCCGCCGCTGCCGAGACCTTGCGCGTGGTCCAGCAGGTCGATGCCGGCGCAGAACGCCTTGCCCTTGCCCGCGAGCACGATCACGCGCACTTCCGGATCGGCGTCGAGCGCAGCCACGGCTGCGGGGATGCTGTGCCACAGCACCCGATGCAGTGCGTTCAGTTTTTCGGGACGGTCGAGGAACAGCGTGGCTACGCCGCCATCGCGCTCGATGGCGAGGTTGGCAAAGGGCTCAGGCATGGTGTTGCTTCCGCAAGGGTTCAGTTAGTGCGTTTTCGCGTCGAGCGGCGCGCGAGGTTCATCGCGCCACGGACCAGGATGTCGGTGGCGCCCGGGGCCAGCGCGCCGAGTTTCTCGAGCAGTGCGCCGCCCGGGGGCACGGCGACTTCGGCCAGCTTGAGGCGGACGGCCGCGAAGACGGCCCACACGACCCATGCCGTCGGCATGGTGAGCGACTTCGGCCAGAAGCCTTCGGTCGTCGGGTCCAGCGCTGCCGCTTCGGCCATCGGTGTATCGATGACGCCCGGCAGCACGAGGGACACGCCGACGCTGCTGCCCATCAGTTCCGTGCGCAGCGCCTCGGTCAGCCCGACGAGTGCAAACTTGCTCGCGCAGTAGCCACCGAGCGGCGAGAAGCCGCGACGGCCCGCGAGCGAGGCGACGTTGACGATGTGGCCGCCAGAGTCCTGCTTCTGCATCTGCTTCACCGCCGCCTGCATCACGTGCAGTGCGCCGAAGAGATTGACGTCGAGCATGCGCTGGAGGTCGGCGGGGTCGAGGTCGACGACCTTGGCCGGCAGCAGCACGCCCGCGTTATTGACGACGATATCGACGCCGCCGAAGCGCTGCACGGCCTTGCGGAAGCACGCCGCGACGGCGGTGGGGTTCGTGACGTCGGTCGCGACCGAGAGCGCCTCTGCGCCGGACCCGCGCGCCTGAGTCGCCACCTTGGCGAGTGCGGCAGCCCGGCGGGCGACGAGCACGACGTTGGCGCCGGCAGCGGCGAAAGCGAGCGCCGTTTCGCGGCCGATGCCGCTCGAGGCGCCCGTGACGAGGACGGTCTTGCCGTCGAAGCGCAGGGCTGGGAGTTTCATGGCCGAAGCCTAGCGCGTTCGCGCTCCCGCTCCCAGAAGATAGGCAAAGTAGAGGGGGGAATAGGGGAATAGGT
>JAOUGW010000122.1 GCA_029865465.1 Gammaproteobacteria bacterium | reverse complement strand
GAGGCTGCACGCGAAATAGCCGCGCAGCTCTCGGTGGCGGGCTATCGGCACCCGGATCTGTTGTCCGTGCTCGAGCGATACCCGACGCTCGGCAACTTCAAAGGCGGGGCAGCGCGGTGAAACGTCGCGATCGACGCGGGCCTTCAATTGCGCGAAGGAAGTGGTCGTGTAATCTTGCGGCGCTCGCTTCCGGTCTTTGTGGAACCAAGTTAGAACCAACTCACTCAGGGGTACATGTATGCGAATTCAACCAAGACAACTCGTGGTCGGAGCTGCCATTGCCCTCCTGCTGGCTGGCTGCTCGAAGCCTGCCGAGCAGGCGGCCGTCGAGACGGCTCCGCCTGCCGCCGCGCCTGAAGCAGTCACGCCGATGGTCGCAGCCGCAACCGACCCGAACCAGATCGGCACGGCCAGCATCGCCGTCGGCTGGCAGAACAACGCGCTGGTTTTCGCCAGCGCCGGCGAAGGCTTCTGCGTGAAGGGCGGCGGCTGCCAGTCCGGCGTAGTCTTGAATACCGGCAACGTAGACCTCTCGTCTTTTCCGCCCGGCGACGTGCTGATCACCGTCGCGCTCAATGACGACGCCTTCAATGCCGGCTATCGCTTCCCCACCGACGGCTACCAGGCGGTGGCACTCGCCATCGATCCGCCGGGCGATCCGGTCGCGCCAACCCCGGTTTTTGGACAAGCGAACTGGCCAGCCGGGTTCCTGATGCCGGTAGTGTCCAGCGACCAGAAGTCCGTCTCGTGGACCGACCTCGAGTCCGACGAGAACGCCTATGAGTATTCGATCGGCCTCAACGGCCCGAATGGCCGCGTCGTCATGGACCCCAAGATCACCAATGGCGGCGGCTCCGGCAACAAATAGCGCGCGGCCGGATCAGAAGTCGTAACGCAGGCTGGCCGAAGCATTGAAGCCGGCACGCGTGTAATAGGGCACCAGGGGATCGTCCGCGACACGACCGCGGACGTCGGCCCATTCGATGTACTCGGTGTCCGTCAGGTTGAACAACCCGACGTTCAACCGCAGCCGCGGGCTGAGGCTGACGTTCGCCAGCCAGTCGAGCGTGGCGTAGCCATCCGTGCGGTAAAGGTCCGCCTTGCTGCGATCGACATCGCGCTGCGCCTCCACGGCCGTCAGCGCGAGTTCCGATCCCCAGCGCGCCGAGGGGGCGTCGTATCTCACGCTGAGCACCAGCCGCGGTGGATCGATCGAATTGAGCGGCACGTCGCGCGTGAGGTCCCTACCGCGGGTGAACGAACCCGCGAGCCGGCCGGTCCATCCCTCCAGCCGTGGCGACCACGCGGACCCATCCGCGCGAGCGTCGAACTCGATGCCATGGATCCGTGCCTCCGCGACGTTCTGTGACTGGAACAGCGTCACGCCGGTCGCCGGATCCGCGCCCAGGTTCACTTTCGACTCGATGAAGTCGCTGTACTCGGTGTCGAAGAGACTGGCCGTCAGGGCGAATGGCGACCCGGACAGTCGCAAGCCGAGTTCGAAACCATCACTGGTCTCGGGCTGCAGGTTCGGGTTCGGAATCGCACGCACATTGAACAGCGGGATTTCGAGGCCGATGTTGACGTCTTCGGGAGGCGGCGAGCGGAAGCCGTGCGCGTACTGGAAGAACGCACCCAGGCGATCATTGATCCGGTACATCGCGCCGAGCTTGGGCGCGAAGGACAGCTCGTCTACTGCGACGGGTGTCGTCGACGGGTTGTCTTCACGGTAAACGCGATCCGTCCGTGGCGAGAGATCGTAGTAATCCACGCGCAGCGCCGGCACGAGCGTCCAGCGCGAGTCGGCCAGCCGGATCTCGTCCTGCGCAAAGACGCCGATCTCGACCACCGTGGACAGCGGCAAGTCGCGCAGCGGGAAAGTCTCGCCGAGGATCGTCGGCGTCGTCGCGCCCGTGGTCAGGTTGGTCTGCAACCCGTCCCGCAGTTCCTCGAGCTCGGAACGCGTGGCTTCGACACCGTACACCAGGTCGTGCCCGAGCGAGCCGGTTGCGAAGGTCTTGAGGGCCGTGAATTCGAAGCCGAGCGTGGTCTCGTCGTAATCGAATGCGCGGTCGAGTTGCACGGGCGGGGTGCGTGGCGGTACCGCGCGACGCACTTCGTAGGTGTCCTGGTCGGTTTGCGTACCCTGCCAGTACGCGCTCCAGTCGGCGGAATCGAAGGCCGCGGTCGCGCCGGCGAGTGCCTGTCGCAGGCTGCCGCGATAGCGGACGATCTCGTCGTCACCCTGGAGCACGGTGGTATTGAGGAAGCGGCCCACCCCTAGGAAGGCATCGACGTCGGTCGACTGCTGCAGGCGCCCGGCTTCGGCCGTCAACGTCAGCGGACCACCCGGCACGTCGCCGGTCAGCTTGAGCATCACCGAATCATCCGTGAAATCGGTAGGGTTCGGCGTGACGTCGGCCGCCGTGCCGGCTTCGTGCCCTTCGCGGCGCGAGTAGCCGACGAGCCAGTTCGCGCTGCCCATCGTTCCGGCTGCGAGGACCGCTGCACGCCAGCCCTCGTTCTCCGAGTCGTACCCCGCCTCGGTGCGCACGGCGTGGTCTTCCCCGCCCTGCGCCAGCAGCTTCGCCGGGGTGAGCGTCGTCATGGCGATCACGCCGCCGATCGCATCGCTGCCGTACAGCGAAGACGCCGGCCCGCGCAGGAACTCGACGCGGTCGACGAATGACGCATCGACGAACGCTCGTCCCGAATCCGCGTAACTGCCCACGGCAAATCCGCCCGCGGCGGGGATGCCGTCGACCTCGACGGCGACTCGGTTACCACCGAGTCCGCGCACGGAAATCGTGTCGAGCCCGAACCGGAACGGATCGGTGCGGACGCTGAGCCCCGGCTCGTAACGCACGAGTTCACGGATGTCGGTCGCGAGCGTCGTTTCGATCCGCGCCTGGTCGACCACCGTCACCGTCGCCGCGACGTGCGAGACCGGCGTCAGCCGGCGCGCATAGACCGTGATGGTCTCGAGGCCGGAGTCGGTCGCGCTGCGGATGGGCTGGCCCGTGGCAGGTACGGCCAGCGCAGCCAGGAGCAAGGCGACCAGGGAACGCACATGAGCCGGCTGGGGCGAACGGACGGGCATGGTTCGGATTCTTCTGTTGGATGCGCCGACGGGCGCCCTGCATCGACAGCATGGACGACGACCACGGCGCCGGCCATGACCTGGATCAATCGCCCGACGGCGTTTTTCAGGGCGGATTGACCTGGATCAATGGCTTCCGGCCGCAACAGGTGCAGATTTGGCGCATCGCCGACAGTTCGCGCACCAGCCGTGGACCGTCGCCCACGAAGGATACAACGACCATGACCATGACCATTACCACGACCCATATCAAGTCAGGTTCGATTCTCCTGCTGGCCGCCACCGGACTCGCGGGCGTCGCCCTGGCAGCAGATCCTGCGCCGGCTGCGCCGGCCACGCCCGCTGCGCCCGCCACGTTCCTCGACGCCGTGACGGGCGGCAAGGCCCACCTCGAGTTCCGGTACCGCCTGGAGACCGTCGACCAGGCTCCGCTTGCCGACGATGCGATCGCTTCCACGCTGCGCAGCCGGTTGAACTACCAGACCGGCGAGTGGAACCACCTGAGCGCCTTCCTGGAAGCCGACAACGTCACCGTCCTCGGCAACGACACCTACAACAGCACCGTCAACGGCGTGACTGACCGCCCGGTCGTGGCAGATCCGGAGTACACGGAGGCGAACCAGGTCTACCTGCAGCTGAAGCTCGGAACCTTCACCGGCATCGGGGGACGCCAGCGCATCACGCTCGACAACCAGCGGTTCATCGGCAACGTCGGCTGGCGCCAGAACGAGCAGACCTACGACGCACTGACGTTCAAGAGCAGCGCGCTCGCGCAGACGCAACTGCACTACTCCTACATCGCCAACGTCAACCGCATCACCGGCCCCGACGAGGGCTCGCAGCCCGCGAACTACCACGGGGCCACCCATGCACTGAACGGCAAGGTGGACCTCGGCGCATTCGGTGCCGTGACCGGCTTCGCCTACCTGCTCGACTTCGAGAACGCCCCGGCGCTCTCGAGCAGCACGTACGGCGCGCACTGGGCTGGAACGTACAAGGTCTCGGACGCGACGAAGCTCAACTGGCTCGCCTCGTACGCCAGCCAGGGCGATTATGCGGACAACCTGAACGACTACTCCGCCGACTACTACCTGCTCGAAGGCGGCGCGACGCTCGGCAAGTTCGGTCTCAAGGCAGGTTACGAGGTGCTTGGCGGCGACGACCAGCCAAACCACGCCTTCCAGACGCCGCTCGCGACACTGCATGCCTTCCAGGGCTGGGCGGACAAATTCCTGACGACTCCACGCGGCGGCGTCGAGGACCTGTACCTGGGCGCGACTGCCAGCGTGGGTCCGGTGGCCCTGCAGCTCGTGTGGCACGATTTCCAGGCCGAAGCCTTCAGCCAGGACTATGGCAGCGAGTGGAACGCGTCGGCGGCATACAAGTTCGGCGCAAAGAAGAACTGCGAGGCCCTGCTCAAGTTCGCGGACTACCAGGCCGACGGGTTCGCCACGGACACGACCAAGCTGTGGCTGCAGTTCGCAGCCACGTTCTGAGCGCATAACACGTGGTTCTCAAGCGGGGACAAGGGGTCCCCGCTGCCTGACAATGCGCGGGTTGTCCCCTACCGACCCGCAAGGCGCCACCATGAAGCTCGAAACCCTCGCCGTCCACGCCGGCTATTCGCCCGACCCGACCACCAAGGCCGTCGCGGTGCCGATCTACCAGACGACGTCGTACGCGTTCGACGACACCCAGCACGGCGCCGACCTGTTCGACCTCAAGGTCGCCGGCAACATCTACACGCGCATCATGAATCCCACCACCGACGTGCTCGAAAAGCGCGTCGCCGCACTCGAAGGTGGCGTGGGAGCACTCGGGCTCGCCTCCGGCCAGGCGGCAATCACGTATGCGCTGCTGACCATCACCGAGGCCGGTCAGAACATCATCAGTTCGTCGGCGCTCTACGGCGGCACTTACAACCTGTTTGCACACACGCTGCCGCAGTACGGCATCTCGGTGAAGTTCGCGGACCACCGCCAGCCGGAGGCGTTCGAGAAGCTCATCGACCGGCACACCCGCGCGATCTTCTGCGAGTCGGTCGGCAACCCGGCCGGCAACGTCACCGATTTCGCGGCGCTCGCCGAGATTGCGCACCGTCACGGCATTCCGCTGATCGTCGACAACACGGTGCCCTCGCCGTACCTGTGCCGCCCGTTCGAACACGGAGCGGACATCGTCGTGCACTCGCTCACGAAGTACCTCGGTGGTCACGGCAACAGCATCGGCGGCGCGCTGGTCGACTCCGGCAATTTCCCGTGGGCGGAGCACGCGGACAGGTTCCCGCGCCTCAATACGCCGGACATCTCGTATCACGGCGTGGTGTACACGGAAGCGTTCGGGCAGGCTGCGTTCATCGGTCGCGCCCGGGTCGTCCCGCTGCGCAACATGGGTGCAGCGATCTCGCCGTTCAACAGCTTCCTGATCCTGCAGGGCATCGAGACGCTCGCGTTGCGCATGGACCGGATCTGCGACAACGCGCTCGCCGTCGCGAAGTACCTGCAGCGGCACCCCAAGGTGCGCTGGGTGAACTATGCGGGCTTGCCGGATCACCCGAGCCACGCACTGGCGCAGAAGTACATGGGCGGCCGCGCGTCGGGCATCCTGACGTTCGGCATCGAGGGCGGTCTCGCCGGCGGCAGTCGCTTCCAGGATGCGCTCAAGCTGTTCGTCAGGCTCGTCAACATCGGCGATGCCAAGTCTCTGGCCTGCCATCCCGCGAGCACGACGCATCGTCAGCTGAACCCGGCCGAGCTCGAGCGGGCCGGCGTCAGTGCAGACATGGTGCGGCTGTCCGTCGGCATCGAGCACATCGAGGACCTGATCGCGGACCTCGAGCAGGCGCTGGCAGCGGCGTAGGAGCGGACCCTCACCCCGGCCTCCCCGGCTGGTGCGAGAGAGGGAGCGGGAGCGGCAGGCTTGGGGGTACCATCCGGCAATGGAAAAACCTTCGCTGGATTTCGCGCGAGTGCGCGAACTGAGCCCGCGCCGCAACACCACGCGCTCCGCGGCCATCCCTGAACTCGTCGACGAGCAGCTAAGGCACTTCTCGATCGACCCGCAATCCGAATTCGGCCGCCGCATGGCCGACTTCGCCACGCACCTGTATGCCGGCAATGCAGCGGCGCACCAGCTCTGGGAAGTGACCCTGCGCGAGCTCGCCGATCTCGAACCGCGCGACCGCGTGGCGCGCTTCAATGCCAAGCGGTTTCTCTGCTTCCAGCTCGCCAAGATCCTCGACACGCTGCAGAACCCGCTGCGCAAGTCCTACCAGTCGCTGCTGCACGACTCGACGCAGTCGGCGATCAAGGGGCCCTACCCCATCTTCGACAACGTCACGGCCATCTTCAGCGCCACGCCCGTCATCACGCGCACCGCGACGTACCTGTATGCCTGCACCGAGTGGGTCGAGGACGCCTTCAAGGGCCGCGAGCCGCTGCACGAAATCTATTCGCGCCTGCTGAACCCGACCTCGATCAGCCTCGCCAATCACATCGTCGACCTCGAGGCCGGCCCGCTCGCGGGCGAATACCTCGCCTGGAACTTCAACTCCGGCATGGCCGCGATCGACGCGACGCTGTCGAACCTCGTCGGCTACAACGACGTCGTGCTGTCGAGCCGGAACGTGTATGGCGGCACCTACCAGCTGCTGCACGACTGGTATGCCAAGAAGAGCAATCTCGACGTCGCGGTCGAGTGGTTCGACGGGTTTACCGTGGAGGACTTCGGCCATGCTCTGCAGGCCACGCTCGCCAGGCACCGCGACCGGCTCGATCGCGGCCGCCGCATCTACGTCTTCCTCGAATCGCCCTGCAATCCGCATGGGTACGTACTCGACGTGCCGGCGATCTGCCGCGCCGCGCACGAATACGGGCTCACGGTCATTTGCGACGCCACCGTCGGCACGCCCATCCTGCAGCCGGTGCTGCAGCGCAAGGACCCGATGGAACGCCCCGACTTCGTCATCCACTCCTACACCAAGGACCTCGCCGGCACGGGCACCACGACCGCCGGCGTCTGCATCGGCCGCAACGAGCGGATGTTCATTCCCAAGGGCGACACCGTCACCACGACGACGCCGGACGGCAAGCCGTGCGTCTACCGCTGGGATGAGAGCCTGTTCTGGAACGTGTACTACATCAAGGGTGCGTTCCTCGACGCCGACAAGGCGTTCGAGGTGATCAACGGCATGCGCACGGTGGAAGTGCGCCTGCTGCTCAAGACCATCAACACGCTGGTGCTGGCTCGCGCGCTGTCCGCCCATCCCGCGATCAACGTGCAGTGCTCCGCGGTCGAAGGCAACGAGAATTACGCGCTGCGCGAGCGCCTGATGTACCTCGGCCTGCCGGCACCGCTCTTCACGATCGATCTCGACACCGAGATGGGCCGCAGGATTTCACGGCACGCGTTCCAGCGTTTCTTCGACTGCCTCGAACCCGCGTTCGGCCTGCAGGTGACGCTGGGACAGGTAAACACCGTCGTCGTCTGCCCGGCGCTGACGAGCCACTCGGAATTGTCCGCGGACGCATTGCGCGAAGCAGGCATCTCGCTCACCACGATCCGCATCGCGGTGGGCGACGAAGACCCGCGTGGCCTGCTGGCGCACCTGATGCAGGCGGCCGAGCTGGCACTCGAGCCGGAGTGCCCGGGATTCACGCGCCACTTCGGCCAGCCACACGAAATCGACGCACTCTACGAGTCGATCTACGTGGACGTGCACCGGCGGTACGCGGCCAGCCGGCCGCGCATGCAGCAGATGCTGTCGAAGTAGCTGTGGCGGCCCGGTGTTGCGGATTTGGACGACTTAGATAATTATCTAAATCAATACATTACGACAACTTCCTCGGCGCTTTCGCCGTGACCTGCCGTCGGGCCGGGGCGCATTTCTGCGACCTCGTCTCTGGCCCAAGCGCGACGCTTGCGGGACACTTCGTCTCCACGCCACCCACGGACCGAACATGCCCGCAGCCCGAGCCGCAATGCGCCCCCTGCTCCTCCTGACGCTCAGCGCCGGCACGACGCTGCTCGCTGCGTGTGGCGGTGGCTCGGGTGGTGGCGCAGGTGCCGGCGGCGGCACGGGCAGCGTCTGTGGCGAGACGGCGCGCAAGCAGTGGGTCCTCAACGTCGCCCGCGAGTGGTACCTGTTTCCGGACCTGCTGCCAGCCTCGACGGACATCGCGTCCTACCCGACCGCAGAGGATCTGCTCGATGCATTGACCGCGACCGCCCGGGCGCAGGGCAAGGATCGCTTTTTCAGTTACCTGACGACGAAATCCGCCGAAAACTCCCTGCTCGGCGAAGGCCAGTTCGATGGTTTCGGCTTCCGCTCGCGCACCGACCCCGGCAATCGGCCGTTCATTCTCGACGTGTTCGAAGGCAGCCCGGCGGCCGAGGCGGGCCTGCTGCGCGGCGACGAGGTCATCGCCGTCGACCAGGGCAGCGGCTTCGTGCCGGTCTCGCAATCGCTCGCGGACGGCTCCACGACTTTCACCGACCTGCTGGGGGCCGCTGCCGTCGGCATCCAGCGCGGCCTGCGCGTGCTGCGCAACGGGCAGACCATCGACATGCAGCTTGCCAAGCGCACGGTGACGATCGATCCGGTCCCGGATTCGTTCGGCACGCGCGTCCTGCCCGTGGCCGGAACGACCGGCGTGGGTTACCTGCACCTGCGCAGCTACATCGGCACGGCCGACCCGCAGTTGCGCACGGCGTTCCAGGCGTTCCGCGCGCAGGACGTCCGCGACTTCATCATCGACCTGCGTTACAACGGCGGCGGTCTCGTCAGCACGGCCGAGTTGATCGACAACCTGCTTGGCGGCGACCGCACGTCGGCCGATACCCAGTACTCGATCGTGCACAGTCCGGGCAAGTCGGGGCAGAACTCCACCGTTCGCTTCCAGCCGCAGTCGCAGTCGGTGCGGCCCGTGCGCATTGCGTTCCTGACGACCGACGCGACCGCATCGGCGAGCGAGATCAACATCAATGCCATGAGCGCCTGGGCCGAGATCGCGATCGTCGGCAGCGACACGTACGGCAAGCCCGTC
>JAOUGW010000338.1 GCA_029865465.1 Gammaproteobacteria bacterium | reverse complement strand
TTTCTTGCGGTAGTAGCCGAGCTGGCCGGACTTGTCGTCGCCGATCCATTCCTGCACCGCGAACTGCAAGCCGCGCGGTTCGAGGTTCGGCGCCACATCGCATTCCATGCCGGCCACGCGCATGACGTTGCGGATCCAGCCGAGCTCGGTGTCCTGCATCTGCAGGAAGTTGTCGTGCGCGTATTTCGAAACGCTGCCGCTGGTGACGCCGGCCGCGGCCCAGTAGAACTGGACCCGCAGGCCCTCCGCCAGCGTGCGGTAGTCGAGGTACTTGCGTTGCCAGCTGCCGCGCACCGCGAGCGCGTTGTTCACGACGGCGAACAGCATCAGTGCAATGATGCCGGCAATCATCAGCGGCGTGGACAGCAGGTCGGTGTACGTCAGGTAGCCCACGGCGGTCAGGAAGGCGGCCACGTGGCCCGCCTTAAGCGTCGTCACGACCTTTTTCTGGTAATGGATGGCGAGCCAGTCGGCCGCGCAGAACGCCTGGTTGATGTCCCACAGGCCCGGCGGCAGCGTGGCCGCCTGTGCTTCGTCGAGCAGCGAGTAGCGTTCCCGGTCGATGGCGGCGGCGTGGTTCTGTGCCTCGCGGCTGAACTCGTTGGTGTACTCGAACACCTTGCGGTGCCGCGCGGAAATCTCGGCTGTCCGCGGGTTCGCTTCGTCGGTCGTGAACCATGACGTGTCGAACGGCTTGAATCCCGGCGCCGGCTCGCCGTCCGGCCGGTTCCGCGAGCAGACGATGTGATAGACGAGATCGCTCTCGTCCTCGGTCAGGTTGAGCTTGCTCGAGGTCACGCGCGGCGTGTAACCGGGCATCACGTCGTGGTGATGGAATTTGATCGTCGCTGCCGTGCCGCCGAGGAGGTCGCTGTCCTTGCCGTCCCAGAGCGCGAGCAGCACGTGGCAGTGCGCACTCAGGAAGACACCGACCTGGGCGTACTGGCGAGTGCGGCCCGGGCCGGGCTCGACGATCGACCGCGGCGTGCTGCCCGGCAACAACGGCAACTCGAAGATCTCGGAAGCCGCGTCGCAGAGCTTCGCAAACTCGCGGCTGGATTCGGCCGTGAAGTCCTCTTCGTACAGCACCCGCGGCATCGGCAGGACGACGCTGAGCGGCAGGCCGAGCTTGAGCGCCTCTTCCGCCACCAGGCGGTCCGCGCCGTCGGCCAGCGAGGACATCACGACGATGAGGCGGCTGGGGTACTCGTAGCGCAGGCTGAACAGACAGTCACGGACGCGGGACCGCAGGATCGGGATTTCGTCGGCGACGAGGTCGCGATGCCCCGTGACGGCAACGATGAAGGGAACGGCGTAGCTGCGCGCGCCCGTCCGGCGGTTCGGACCGGCGGTGAAGGGAGTCTCAGCGGGTGCCGCGTACTCGGGTGCCGTCGCCATGCGCGGGGATGATACCCATCCGTCGCACCGGGCGCGTCGATTGATGTAGCCGTCGCGGGACGGCAGACGGGCCGGCTGCCGCAGCCATCAATCGAACAGCGTCGCCAGCCTGCCGAGCGATTCCGAACCCAGGTAGATGGTGACCAGCCACGCCACCAGGCCCAGCGCCGCCAGGTGGCGCGGATAGACGTAGCCGCCCATCAGATCGGGCCGGCGGGCAGCCACCCACAACAGGACCGCAAGACCGATCGGCAGGATCAGGCCATTGAAAGCGCCTGCGAACACCAGCAGTGGCACGGGCGCCGCGCCCGCTGCCAGGAACACCGTCGCCGACAGCGCGACGAACACGACGACGAGCTGGTTCCGGCGTCGGGCGAAGCGCTCCGACGCCCCGACGACGAAAGACACCGACGTGTAGGACGCGCCGATGACCGAGGTGATCGCCGCAGCCCACAGGATCAGGCCGAACACGCGCCGGCCAGCCCCACCGGCCGCCGCTTCGAAAGCGGACGCGGCCGGATTGGACGGATCCAGCCGCACGCCCGCGGCGACGACTCCGAGCACTGCGAGAAACAACAGGACACGCATCAGGCCGGTCACCAGCACGCCGATCACGGAAGCCCTGGAAATCTCCGCCACGCGGTCCGAACCGTGCACCCCGGCGTCGAGCAGCCGATGCGCGCCGGCATAGGTGATGTAGCCGCCTACCGTGCCGCCGACCAGGGTCGTGATCGCGAGAAAGTCGACACGCTCGGGCAGCGCCGCGTTGCGCAGCGCGGCTCCAACCGGAGGCTGCGAGACGAAGGCAACGTATGCCGTCAGCGCGATCATGACGAAGCCGAGCACGACGACGATCCGGTCCATCGCGATGCCGGCCCGGCGCGACAGGAAGACTGCAATCGCCAGCAAAGCCGAGGCCGCCCCGCCCCACTTCGGGTCGAGCCCGAGCAATGCCTCGAGCCCGAGCCCGGCGCCCGCGACATTGCCGACGTTGAAGACGAAGCCGCCGAGCACCACGAAGAACGTGAGCACGTGCCCGAGACCCGGCGCGACCCGGTTGCCGAGTTCCTGCGCGCGTAAGCCGGACACGCCGATCACGCGCCAGACGTTCAGCTGCAGCGCGACGTCGATGAAGATCGAGACCAGGATCGCAAACGCGAAGGCCGCGCCGAGCTGGGCGGTGAACTGCGTGGTCTGGGTGATGAAGCCGGGACCGATGGCGCTGGTGGCCATCAGGAACAGCGCGCCGTACAGGCGCTTGTCGAACCGGACGCCTGTCACG
>JAOUGW010000337.1 GCA_029865465.1 Gammaproteobacteria bacterium | reverse complement strand
GAGCGGGCCGCCGAACGCCTGGTCGTCGGTCAAGCCGTTTACGCGGTACTCGTGCGAGGGCCCAAGGTTGTGCGCAGCCTCGTGCAGCACCGTCGAGATCGTCATGAAGCGCACGGCCGGATCGACACGGTCAGCCGTGGTCTTGCAGAGCAGCGAGCGGGCCTGTTCGATGAGCGTGGCCGCGCTGTCCGGGTCCGTGTACAGATTGGTCATTGCCACGGTGCGCCCGCCGGATTCTGCAACCGGCCCCCAGTTGGGCAGCGACTGTCCGATCGTGGCGCCGAGTGCCGGCCGGCTGTCGCCCGCATTCAGTACGATGTCGATGAAGTCCGGCAACGCGAACCCGATCTTGCGTGCCTGGTACGGCGGACCGGCAAGCGAGGCCACCGCGGCCTCCATGTCGTCCTTGACCGGCTCGAGCCGCCGCTGCCATTCGAGCGACTCCTGGTTGATGCGCGCAAGCGTCATGTGAAAGTTCGCTTTGCGCGAACAGGGCTCTGCGTACACCTCGTCTGGAGCGACACGCAGGTACCACTTCGAGTTGGTCGCAGTCATTGCCTTCCAGGCGATGTCGGCCTTGAACCAGCCGTTGTCGAGGAATGCCTGGGCCGCGGCTTCGAGATACGCCTTGAACGCCGCCTCCGAAGGATCGCCTGCCAGCACCGCGGCGGCGGCACGCAGCTCGGCGCTGACGGCCTTCATGTCGTCCGCGAATGCCACGTTGAAGGGTGTAGCCACGAGCTCGTCGGTCGCAGGGTTACCTTCCGCGCGTCCGCCCGCCTTGTGGCGAACGACCGAGAACTGGTCGAACAGCGCGTCTGCATCCGCGCGCTTCTCGAGCACATCGCAGAACCTGCCGTCGGTCTGGATCGATGTCGGATACAGGCCCGAGATGCGCTTCGGTCGCGGGGCAAGCGCGCTGCAAGCCGCGTCGTTCTCGGTCTTCGGCGCTTCGCAGAACGGGCCCTGGTTGCGGAAGAAGAGCGCCCGCGAAGCAGTATCGTCCGCAGGGATACGGCCATCGAGCCCGAATACGCCGCTTTCCTTGGCGTAGAGACGCTCGATGATGCGCGCGGCCTTTTCCAGATGCCCAACCAGCTGCACGTCGCGTGGTTCGGTGAGCCTGGTGAGCACCAGCGTCGGTCGGCCCTGCTCGAGTTCGGCCACCACCGCCTTGCGTCGGGATACCTCCGCAGGGCTCAGCCCGCCGAAAGACGCAGGCCGCGCGATCCGTGAGTATGTCGCTGCGAACTCCGGCGTGAACCGTCCGTCCTTCAAGTAGCGGCGCAGGCTGGTATCGTCCGGTCCCCAGGTGACAGCTATCTCATCGGGGTCGAGTGCGCCATCGGCATTCGCATCGCGAACCCAGAACAGCGGCTCGGCCAGTTGGACTGCTCGCTGGTTGAACTGCAGCCGGGGCACGGCCGTGTATTTCGTCGCGTCCGGCGCCGGCGTGGCTGCGGGAGTGGTGGACTCTGCAACGGAGGTTGCGCTGGCCAGCATGGCCAGACACAAGACTGGAATCACTGTGCGCATGGTCCTCTCTCGCAACGAAGACAGCGCGAATGCTAGCAGAGCAGTGCTGCGCCCATCCGACGCTGGCATGGCTGCGGGAGTTGCGTCTATTCCGAGTCTTGGTCCGGAACGCGATCGATCTGGCACGCGCGAGTGGGCAGGCTCCGGCTGCCGCCTGGACCACTCGCGCCGGGCCTGCTTTACCTTCGTCCCGTCGGTCCGGCCCGCATCAGAAACTGTAACGCAGGGTCACCCCATAGGTGCGAGGCTGGTTGGTCAGATAGCCCACGCGCGCGCTGCGACCGCGTTCGCGGTCGATCGACAGGAACGCGCGCTCGTCCCAGAGGTTGTTGATGAAAGCCGCGACCTCCCACTCATCCGCCTGCACGCCGAACCGGAGGTTGCCGATCTGGTAGTCGGGCAACTCGGCATCGAAGCGGACTTCGCCGATGGTCGGCGCACCAAACGGGATGAACCGCGCAGCGCCCGGCGGCCGCGGCGACGCGGAGGAAATCAGGCCGAAGTTGGCCTCCTGGTCCGCGAGCTGCGTGTACGACGAGCCGACGTGCTGGAACGTGAAGTTGACGTAACCGTCCAGCGACGTCGACCATGGCCACGAGTAGGTCGCGCTGGCAGCGGCCTGCAGTTCCGGCGCCGTCGGCAAGCGGTTGCCTTCGCGGATTCCGGCGATCGGGTTCCCGTTTGCGTCCAGCACGGAATCGGTGATTTCCGCCTTGGCATAGGTCGCCGAGATCCCGAAATCCCAGTTGTCGTTCGGCCGCGCAAAGAGTTCGAACTCGGCGCCCATGGACTCCGCATCGGCGTTGAGGATGATGCGCGACGAGCAGCTGCCGGCGTCGGCGATCACCTGCAGTTTGTCGATCTGGGTATAGAACACTGCCGCGTTGAACTGGACGCGTCCATCAGCGAGCCGCGTCTTGGCGCCCAGCTCGTAGTTGAGGCTCTCTTCGTCGTCCCAGTTCTCGTTGCCGCTGTAGATCACGAGATCCTGCGGCGAGCAGAGCGTGACGTTGAGCGGATCGTTGATGCCGCCGAGCCGGAAGCCCTTGGCCACCTGCGCCGAGAGCAGCACGTCTTCGCTCGGCTTGTACGCGACGATGACCCGCGGCGAGAACCCGTCCGAGCTGGTCGACCCCGGCTCGTCCGTGTAACCGGCGTC
>JAOUGW010000005.1 GCA_029865465.1 Gammaproteobacteria bacterium | reverse complement strand
CACGCGACATCCAGTCGTGCAATGGCAACACACAGAGGACGATTTATGCGCATGAACTCTCTCAAGCTCGCGATCGCGGGCACGCTGGCGATGGCGGCAGGCACGGCTGGTGCAGCGCCGAGTCCGGCGACGACGACTCTCAACGTCAGCGCCAACGTGGCATCCAATTGCCTCGTGACGGCCGCTCCCCTCAATTTCAGCGACTACGACGGCTCGGCCACGGTTGATGGCCAGGCCAACCTGTCCGTGCGCTGCTCGAACGGCACTCCCTACACGATCAGCCTCGGCGACGGCGCCAACGGCACGATCGCACAGCGCCTGTTGATGTCCGGCACGGACCAGTTGGAATACAACCTGTACACCGCGGCCGCGCGCACCACGATCTGGGGCCAAACGGTCGGCACCGACACGGTCGGCGGTACCGGCCAGGGCATGTCGAGCACGAAGGCCAACACGCACACCGTGTATGGCACCATCGCGAACAGCGCCGCAAACCAGGACGCTCCGGTCGGTTTGTACACCGACACGGTTGCCGTCACGGTCGCGTACTGAGTTCGTCGTGAAACTGCGAAAGAACATCTCCGCATGGGTCGGCCTGGCAGCGCTCCTGGCGCTGTCGCCGGTCTCGGCAGGGACGTTCACGATCTCGCCGCTGCGGGTGGATTTCGCAGACGCCACGGGTACGGCCGTCCTCACCGTCAGGAACGAGGACGCCAGGCCGGTCGTGGTGCAGACCCAGGGATTGGCCTGGTCGCAGGAGGGGGGGCAGGATGCCTTGACGCCCTCCCGCGACCTCCTGGTTTCACCGGCAGTATTCACCCTGCCGGGCGGCGGCTCGCAGCTGGTGCGGGTTGCGCTTCGACGCAGCGTCGATCCCGCGCGCGAACTGACCTACCGCCTGCTGCTGCAGGAGGTGCCGCAGGCCGCGAGTCCGGATTTCAGCGGACTGCAGATCGTGCTGCGCCTGAGCGTGCCGGTCTTCGTCGAACCACTGGCGCCGGCCTCGCCGCAGGTCGCCTGGGTCGCGGCCCGCGGCGACGACGGCAAGCTGTCGCTGAGCGCGCGCAACGATGGCTCGGCGCATGCCCGGATTCATCGCTTTTCAGTGAAGACAGCCGATGGCGCCACGACGGTACTCGACCAGCCGGAACTTGCTTACGTGCTGCCGGGCGCCAGTCGCCATTGGACATTGGACGACAACAACAACACCCGTCCGAATGCGCAGTCGACGACCGGCCCCGGGATGGCTGGTCCGTATCGGTTGGAGGGAACCACCGATGTAGGCTCATTCGTGACGGAGTTGACGCTGGCGGACTGAACTCCGTGCGCCTGCGTAGCTGTATCACCGCGACGCTGCTGCTGGCCGCAGCCGCCCCTGCGTCGGCAGTACAGCGCTCCGCGGAGATGGCGTCCGAGCCGTTCGCGGAAGCCGTCGTCGAGCTGCACATCAACGACCAACCGGCACCGGTCGCGCTGGTCGTGCGCCGTGATGTCGACGGCACGCTGCTGATCCGCGCCGCCGACCTCGAGAACCTGCGCTTGAAGACGCCACTGCGCGGCGCCGTGCAGGTCAACGGCGAGCGCTACTACCGGCTTGGTCCAGAAATGGGCGCGGTCGTTGCGCTGGACGATGCGACGATGCAGGCCCGGGTGACGGTACCGGCGCAGGCTTTCCTGCCGACACGGCGCGCGAGCACTCAGGCGGATACGCCGCGCGTCACGCGCTCCACGCCGGGCGCGTTCGTCAACTACGACGTCTCTGCCGAGCAGTCCGGCGACCGTCGCCAAAGCGGTGCCTTCGTCGAGCTGGGCCTCTTCGGCAACCAGGGCGTCTTGACCAGCACGATGGTCGCGAACGCGGCGCCGCTGCAACGGCGGATTGCCCGGCTGGATACCACGTGGAACCGTGACTTTCCCGACATGACGGCGACACTGCGGGTCGGCGACTCGATTTCCTCGCCCGGCGGCTGGGGTCGCGCGGTGCGTTTCGGCGGCGTGCAGTTCGGTACCAACTTCAGCACCCAGCCGATGCTCGTCACGACGCCGCTGCTGGCTGCCCATGGCGAAGCCGTCGTGCCGTCCACGGTCGACGTCTTCGTCAATGGACGTCCTGTCGCCAGCGAAGCGGTGCCTCCCGGCCCGTTCTCGATCGACCACCTGCCGGTCCTGACCGGCGCCGGACAGTTGCAGATCGTCGTCACCGACGCCCTCGGGCGACAGCAGGTCCTGTCCCAGCCGTATTACTCGGGTACTGCCCTGCTGCGGCCAGACCTTGCCGAATACTCCTTCGAACTCGGCAGTATCCGCCAGGACTATGGCGAGCGCAGTCTTGACTACGGCGACACGCTGGGTGTTGCCATGTACCGGCGCGGCATCACCGACACGCTTACCGCAGGCGCCCGCGCGGAAGCGCAGTCCAATGGCGTCTATGCACTGGGTGCCGATGCGGCCTGGCAGGCCGGCCTGGCGGGCATCGTCAACGCGCAGATCGCCGCGGGCGGGGATGCGGGTGGCACGGGCTTCCTCGCGGGCCTTGGCATCGAGCACAACAGCGATCGCTTGAGCGCATACGCCCAGACGCAGTACGCGAGCCGCGCCTTCGTGCAGAGCGGCATGGCCGACCTGACCTACAGGCCGCGGCAGCGGACGTTCGCGGGACTGGGATTCGACTTCGGCCGGCACGGCAACATGCAGGTCGCGTACGGGCTGCAGAGCTACTACGACAGCGAGACCGTGCAGACGTTCGGCCTCAGCTATTCGCTGAGCATCGGCGCGCTGGGTTACCTCGGGTTGTTCGCGTCCCATGCGATCGCCGGCGACCAGGACTCCTCGCTCCTGCTCAGCTGGACGCTGGCGCTGGGCGACCGGCGCACCCTGAGCGCCTCGCTGCAGCAGTCCTCCGGTGCGAACGGGGGTTTCGAAGCCCGGACGAGCCTGCAGCGCGATCTGCCGGCGGGCTCGGGAATCGGCTACCGGATGTCGCTAGCGTCGACCGACGAGCAGGATGCCTATCTCGCCTACCAGGGTAGCGCGGGCACGGCCGAGATCGACTACGCCCGTCGCGACGGCGAATCCGGCGTTCGCATCGGCGCAAGCGGCGGGCTCGCCGTCACCGCTGCGGGCGTCATGCCAGCGCGGCCGCTGCAGCAGAGCTTCGCCATCGTGCAGGTCGCCGACTACGAAGGGCTCACGGTCTACCTCGACAACCAGCCGATCGGCACGACGGATGAGCAGGGACGCGTCCTCATCGACGCGCTGCGGCCGTATGAACGCAACGAAATCAGCGTGGATCCCAAGCAGGTGCCGATGGACGGCAGCCTGTCGCAACGTGCGATCGGCGTGACGCCGGCTTATCGCAGCGGCGCGCTGGTGCGCTTCCCGATCGAGCGCGCGATGGCCGCGACGATGCGGCTCGTGCAGGCCGACGGTTCGCCGGTTCCTGCCGGCGCCGAGGCGATGTTCGGGACTGCGCGCTTCCCGATTGCGCTCGACGGCCTGCTCTACGTCGAAGGCCTGAGCGACTCCGCCAGCATGCGCGTGACCTGGATCGGCGGAACCTGCAGCTCCGCTGTCCGTCGACCCGAGGGCAACGACCCCGTGCCCGATCTCGGTGACGTGCGATGCGAATAGCGCGCGCAGCGCCGGGACTTCGCCAGGCCGGGCACCGGCGGCGTCGAGGGCGGGCATGGCTCATGGCAGCGCTCGCCATCGCGCTCTGTGGTGCAGGCAAGGTCCACGCGGCCGACTGTTCCATCACGGCTGTCAGCCTCAACTTCGGCACCTACGACCCGTTGGTCACCGGGCCGGACGATTCCGTCGGCACCGTTACCGTGACCTGCCGGTACGTCCCGAAGGGAGCCACTGTCGTGAGTTACCGCGTCACGATCTCGAATGGCACGAACGGCACCAGTCCGGCGACGCGCCAGCTGGCCGCAGGCTCCGCACGCCTGGGTTACAACGTGTTTGCGGACCCGGCACGGTCGCAGGTCTGGGGAACCGGAACGGGCGGCACAGTGATTGCGTCGGGCTCGATGACCATCGGCCCCGGTAACGGCAACGGCACGCGCACGATTACTCACACGGTCTATGGCCGCATCCCGCAGCTGCAGGACGCCGTGCCCGGCGCGTACAACGACACCCTGCTGGTGACGCTGACGTATTGAGTCAGCGGATGAGCGCGGCGACCTGCACCGGCAGCGCGTATTCGCCAGGCACCGCGCTGGCACTGAGCCAGAGCCGGTAGTTGACCGTGAATTCACGAGCGAATGGCTGGGTGATCTCGAGGCTCGCGTCGCGCATGCGCAACGGGGCCTGGAACCCATCGATATCAATGGAGTCGGTCAGGCCGACCCGGGGGTTCAGCTGCAACACGACGCGGTCGGGCGCGTTGGAGTGAAGCTGGTAACGGCGTGACACGTCGAGGTAGCCGCGCTGGACGTCGGCCGCCGTGATCGAGACAGGAGATGCGTCGGCTTGCAACCGCGCATGCGGGAGGACGCGGACGGAAACCTGCAGGTTCGCCGAGGCCACTTCTGCCCGTACGGTTCCAAGGTGGAGTGCCGCGAGGAGACCAAGTGACAGCCACAAGGACCGCATGATCACCGTCGCCCCGGGCTGGGAGACCGCTCGCGCGGCACGGCCCGTTGTATGAACGTCATGAAGCCGCACAGCGGGTTCCGTCGCCATACGCGTCAATCGCTACTTCGGGTGATCTGGGTCACGGTTTGAAACTAAACATGGACAGCCAGCTTGCGCAATCGGCCAAAGGTATGGGTCGGTCCAGGCTGGTGCTGCATTGCGGCACGCCGAACTCGCGGAAATGCGTGTTGCGCCCCCCCGCAGAACCGCTAAAGTCGCGTTCCGTCTCAGGAATCCAGGGTTCTCCGTGACCGTCCCGCCGACCGATACCTCCAATCCGGACTACTTTCACCGGGTGGTGGATTGCCAGTGGGCCTGCCCGGCCCACACCGACGTCCCCGAGTACATCCGCCTGATCGCGCTCGGGCAGTTCTCCGACGCCTACGTCGTCAACCGCGAATCGAACGTGTTCCCGGGCATCCTGGGCCGCGTGTGCGACCGCCCCTGCGAGCCGGCCTGCCGGCGCGGGCGGGTCGAGGACAAGCCGGTCGCGATCTGCCGCCTCAAGCGCGTCGCCGCCGACCACAAGGACGACATCTCGTCCCGGTTGCCGGTGATTCCCGCGCAGAAGAACGGCAGGAAGGTCGCCTGCATCGGCGCGGGTCCCGCGTCGCTCACGGTCGCCAACGACCTGCTGCCGCTCGGCTACGAAGTCGTGGTCTTCGAGCAGTGGGACAAGCCGGGCGGCCTGATGCGCACGAACATCCCCGCGTTCCGCCTGCCGGAAACGGTGCTGGCCGAGGAAATCGGCTACATCGAGCAGATGGGCGCGCAGATCCGCTACAACTCGCGCATCGACAGCATGCGCAAGCTGCTCGAGACCGGCGGTTTCGACGCGGTGTTCGTCGGCAGCGGCGCGCCCAAGGGCAAGGAGCTGAAACTGCCCGGCCGCAGCGAGGGCGGTGCCAACATCCACATCGGCATCAACTGGCTCGAGTCGGTGGCGTTCAAGCACCTCGACAAGATCGGCGAGAAAGTGCTGATCATCGGTGTCGGCAACACGGCGATGGACTGCTGCCGCTCGTCGCTGCGTCTCGGCGCGAAGAACGTGAAAGTCATGGCGCGCAAGCCGCGCCAGTTCTTCAAGGCCTCGGAGTGGGAACTCGAGGACGCCGAGAGCGAAAACGTCGAGATCGTCGTCAACCATTCGCCGAAGGCGTTCGTGGTCGAGCACGGCAGGCTCTCGGGGCTGCTGTTCGAGCAGATGGAATACGACTTCGACGCCAGCGGCCGCATCACGGCCGAGCGCGTCACGGGCGAGACGTTCATCGCCGCCGACGACGTGATCCTCGCGATCGGCCAGGAGAACGCGTTCCCCTGGATCGAGAGCGACCTCGGCATCGAGTTCGACAAGTGGCACGTGCCGGTCGTCGACGTGCAGACTCACCAGTCGACGCGCCCCGGGGTGTTCTTCGGCGGCGACGCGGCGTTCGGCCCCAAGAACATCATCTGGGCCGTCGAGCACGGGCACCAGGCCGCCATCTCGATCCACAATCACTGCATGGGCCAGGCCGTGACCAACCGCCTGCCGCCCACGCTGAACCTGTCCTCGCGCAAGATGGGCCTGCACGAGTGGTCGTACAAGAACGACTACAACCCGGTCGAGCGCCGGCTCGTGCCGCACGTGAGCCTGGTCGAGCGCTTCAAGAAGATCAGCATCGAGGTCGAGCTGGGCTTCGACGCCGAACAGACGGCGAAGGAAGTCGAGCGCTGCCTCAACTGCGACATCCAGACGGTGTTCGAGGCCAAGGCCTGCATCGAGTGCGACGCCTGCATCGACATCTGCCCGACCGACTGCCTCACGATCACCCGCAACGGCGAGGAAGCCGAGCTGGCACAGCGCCTCAAGGCGCCGCGCAAGCACCCGCACCAGCCGCTCTTCGTCTCCGTGCCGCTGAAGCACACGGCCCGCGTCATGGTCAAGGACGAGGACCTCTGCGTGCACTGCGGACTCTGCGCCGAGCGCTGCCCGACGGCGGCCTGGGACATGCAGAAGTCGAAGATCAACCTGCCCCACGCGAACGACCACCAATGGCCCAGTCCCCAGCAACGCAAGACCGCGTAAACGACTTCGTCATCAAGCTCGGCAACGTGAACGGCACTGGCTCGGCCAGTGCCAACACGATGCTGATGAAGTCCATCTTCCGGATGGGCGTCCCCGTCATGGGCAAGAACTACTTCCCGTCCAACATCCAGGGCCTGCCCACCTGGTATGAAATCCGCGTCACCAGGGACGCGTACGTCGCCCGCTCCGGCCGCGTCGACCTCATGATCGCGATGAATGCCGAGACGTACCAGAAGGACGTGCGCGAAGTCAGCCCCGGCGGCTTCCTGATCTACGACTCGACGTGGCCCCGCTCCGCCGTGCTCGCGCGCGACGACATCACGATCCTGGGCGCGCCGCTCGCGAAGATGTGCAACGAGAATTTCGTCGGCGTGCGCAACCGCATCCTGATGAAGAACGTCGTGTACCTCGGCCTGCTCGCCGCCCTGCTCGAGATCGACGTCGAAGTCATCCGCCAGCTGCTGAACGAGAGCTACGCGAAGAAGCCGGCGCTGGTCGAGGCCAACATGAAGGCCGTGCAGCTCGGTTACGACTACGCGAAGCAGCACCTGCCCTGCCCGCTGCCCCTGCGCATCCAGCGCATGGACAAGACCAGGGGCCACGTCATGATCGACGGCAACACGGCCGCCGGCCTCGGCGCGGTGTATGCCGGCGCCACGGTCGGGCCGTGGTACCCGATCACGCCGTCGACGTCGCTGATGGACGCATTCAAGTCGTTCTGCTCGAAGCTGCGCGTCGATCCCGCGACCGGCAAGGGCCGCTACGCCGTGATCCAGGCCGAGGACGAGCTCGCTGCGATCGGCATGGTGCTCGGCGCCAACTGGAACGGCGCGCGGGCGTTCACCGCGACGAGCGGACCCGGCATCTCGCTGATGAGCGAGTTCATCGGACTCGCCTATTACGCCGAGGTTCCAGCCGTCATCGTCGACGTGCAGCGCGTCGGCCCGTCCACGGGCATGCCGACGCGCACGCAGCAGTGCGACATCCTGCTGTGCGCGTACGCGTCGCACGGCGACACCAAGCACGTGCTGCTGTTCCCGTCGAATCCGGAAGAATGCTTCTACATGATGGTGCAGGCATTCGACCTCGCTGAGCGGCTGCAGACCCCGGTCTTCGTGCTGTCGGACCTCGACATCGGCATGAACGACTGGATGTGCCCCGAACTCAAGTGGGACGACGCGTACCGTCCGGACCGCGGCAAGGTGCTGACGCAGGAAGAGATCGAGGCGCTGCCCAAGTTCCACCGCTACCTGGACAAGGACGACGACGGCATCCCGGCCCGGACGCTGCCGGGCGTTTCGCCCAAAGGCGCCTATTTCACGCGCGGCTCGGGTCACAACCAGTACGGCGGTTACACCGAGGATTCGGCCGAATACCAGGTGGTCATGGAGCGCCTGCTGCGCAAGTTCAAGCAGGCGAAGACGCTCGTGCCCCCGCCGGTCATCGAAGCGACCGGCACCAGCGACATCGGCCTCGTCGCCGTCGGCAGCAGCCGTGGCGCCGTGAACGAGGCGCGCGATATCCTCGCGAAACGCGGCATCCCGATCGACTACATGCGCATCAAGGCATTCCCGTTCACGAAGGAAGTCGAGGCCTTCATGGCGTCGCACCAGAAGATCTTCGTGGTCGAACAGAACCGCGACGCGCAGCTGCGCTCGTTGCTGACGCTCGAAACGGACGTGCCGAAGTCGAAGCTGCACTCCATCCTGCACTACAGCGGCCTGCCAATGACCTCGAAGGAAATCGTCGAAGCCGTGATCGCCGAGCTGGGCGACGCGCGGCGCGCGAGCCTCGCTGCCGCGAAGTAGCGCCCAGTGACTAGTGCCCAGTGACTAGTGACCACCGAAATCGACCTTAGCGCTGCTACTGCGACTAACCCCTAACCCCCAACCCCTATCCCCCGACAATGTCCTTCATCAACAAACCGAAAGTCCGCCACCCGGACCTGCCGAAGAACGAGCTCGGCCTGACGCGCCGCGACTACGAAGGCGCGATGTCGACGCTGTGCGCGGGCTGCGGCCACGACTCGGTCACGTCCTCGATCACCCAGGCGATCTGGGAGCTGAGCTTGCGCCCCGAGCAGCTCGCGAAGCTCTCAGGCATCGGCTGTTCGTCGAAGACCACGGCCTATTTCGCCAGCGGCGCGCACGGCTTCAACGGCGTGCACGGCCGCATGCCGTCGATCGCGGCGGGCGCGAACGCCGCCAACAGGAACCTGCACTACATCGGCGTTTCCGGCGACGGCGACTCGCTGTCGATCGGCTTCGGGCAGTTCGCGCACGCGATCCGCCGCAACGTCAACATGCTGTACATCTGCGAGAACAACGGCGTCTACGGCCTCACCAAGGGGCAGTTCTCGGCGTCCGCCGACATCGGCACCAGGTCGAAGAAGGGCGAGGAAAACCAGCAGGCGCCCGTCGATCCGTGCCTGGCGGCGCTCAGCCTCGGCGGCACCTTCATCGCGCGCAGTTTCTCGGGCGATCGCGAGCAGCTGGTGCCGCTGATCAAGGCGGGCCTGATGCACAGGGGTTTCGCGATGATCGACGTGATCTCGCCGTGCGTCACGTTCAACGATCACGTCGGCTCGACCAAGAGCTACGAGTTCACGCGCGAGCATTACCACGAGGCCGTGCACACGGATTACATCCCGCCGCGCCAGGAAATCACCGCGTCCTATGGCGAAGGCGAGGTGCTGCCGGTGCAGATGCACGACGGCAGCCAGCTGCGCCTGCGCAAGCTCGACAAGGACTACGACCCGAACCACCGCGGCAAGGCCTTCGAATACCTGCGCACCAAGCTGCGCCAGGGCGAGCACGTCACCGGGCTGATCTTCCTGTCGCCGGGCCACGATCCGGACATGCACGAGATGCTGCAGACCACCGACGTGCCGCTGAACCAGGTGCCCTACGAGGAGCTGCACCCGGGCGCGGCGGGACTCGCGAGCATCCTCAGGCGCTACGCCTGACCGCCCGCTCCCTGACCCATCGGCCCGCAAGGGAAAGGACACCGGATCATGACGCACGTCACTCGACTGGACCGGACGCGGCCGTAGAATCGCGCCCATGCCGAACCGCCTCGCTGCCGACGCCCTGCTGACCACCGCCCGCGCCACGGTGGCGGTGGTGCTGCTGCTGGGTTTCGCGGCGGGCGCAGCAGCCTCGTCGGCCGTGTACCGGTGGGTCGACGCGTCCGGCATCACGCACCTCTCGTCCGCCAAGCCACCTGCTGGCACCAAGTACGAGCGCGTCGTGCTGGCGAGCACCGGCAAGGCTGCGCCCTCGTCGTCGGCGCGTACCGGCTACGGCGCCGCCAACGCACCCGCCGGCACCCGCGTCACGACGGCCAGTGCCGAGCAGGTTGCGCGTCGCAACGATGTGGTGATGTCGCTGCGCAACCGCGAATGCGTCGTCGCGCTCGAGTCGATCGATCGCCTGGCCAAAGACGGCCAGGCCGTCGAACCTGCCGAGTTCAACCGGTTGCAGCAGACCGCAGACCAGAACTGCAGCAAGGATCCGGCCGTGCGACGCCAGCAGGAGGACATGGCGGCCAGGTTACGCGTCTCGAAGGGCGACACCTGCATCGACGCGCGCAACAAGCTCGCCGACATGCTCGAGCCAGGCCGCCGGCCGACGCGCGACCAGCTCAAGACGCAGCAGGAATTCATCGAGTCTCACTGCATGGCGCCGGTCCGCTAGGCGGACAGGGACACCGGTCAGCAATGCCTGCCGACCGCACCGACACCTGGCTCGCCATCGTCAACCCTGCATCCGGCGGGTCGCGGGCGCGGACGGGCTGGCCGGCGATCGAGCGGGCCCTGCGCGCGGCCGGCGTCGCGCTCGACGTCGTGCAGACGTCGGGTGAGCAGGACGGCAAGTACATTGCCCGCCGTGCGGCGCATGAGGGCCGGCGCCGGTTGCTGGCCGCCGGCGGCGACGGCTCCGTCAATGACGTGCTCAACGGGATCATGGATGCGGGCCTCGCCCCGGACGATGTGGTCACCCTGGCCCCGGTGCCCCTGGGCACGGGCAATGACTGGGCACGGTCGCTGGGTATCCGGCGCGATCCACGCCGCATTGCCGCGGCGATTGCCAGCAGTCGCACGATCCTGCACGACGTCGGCGTCATCGACTTTCCAGCCGCGCCGGACGCGAGTCGCCGTCGGCACTGGTTCATCAACGTCGCAGGTGCAGGCTTCGACGCTCACGTGATCGGACGGTTGCCGCGCCCGGTTCCGTCTGCGCTTGCCTACCTGGGGGGCGCGCTGCGGGGCCTGGCGACGTATCGATCGCCCGCGTTCCGCATCACCACGGACCAGGCCGTCGTCGAAGATCGCCTGCTGCTGGCCTTCGTGGCGAATGCGCAATACTGCGGCAACCGGATGCACGTGGCACCGACTGCGCAACCGGACGATGGGTTGTTCGACGTGATCGCGATCCGCGAAGTCGCCCTGGGCGCGGTGCTGATGAAACTGGCCAAGCTCTATCGCGGAACGATCCTCGGGGATCCGGTCGTGCGCCACTGGAGGGCCGCGGCAGTGTGCGTAGACGCCAGCCCGCCCGTCATGGTCCAGGCCGACGGACAGCTGCTGGGGATGACTCCGGCGCGGTTCTCGATCCGTCGACAGGCCGTGCGGGTCGTCGTCGGCGAGGCGCGGCGCAGCGGCTAGACCCGGTCGCCGTGCAGCCGGACGAGCAGCGCGACCTCACTGTCACTCAGGCCAAACCGCGTGACCAGGTCCATGCGCGTTGCCCCGCCGCGCAGCATCTCGATCGCCTGCTCGAAGGGCCGCCCCTCACCGCGCAGCTCCAGCCGTCCCTGCCGTTCCGCCATCTGCCTGAGCCGCCCCTCGATCGCATGCTGCTGGTTCCCGATGCGCAACCCCTGCGCCGAGACCTGCGCCAGTTCTTCCCGGGCGCGCGCCAGTTCCGTTCGCACCAGCACGTCCAGGCGGCGCGTGCGTCGCGCGAGCACCGCTATCCACGCCGCGAGCGCAACAATGGCCGCCAGCAGTACGGCGCCGCCCGCAATGACCATGATGTCGGTTGACTGCATGCCGGCCTCCGCTCAGCGCCGCCCGTCGCCCGCTGCGGCCGATCCTGCGGCGCCGGTGGCCTGCGTCGTGCCTGGCTCGCGCAGCGAAGGATCGAGAACGATGATCAGTACCCGGCGGTTCTGGTCGCGACCCGCGGCAGTCGTGTTCTCGGCGCGGGGCCGGTACTCGCCGAAGCCGCTGATCTCCATGCGTTGCGGCTCGACCCCGAGGTTCATGAAGAGATGGACGACGCTGGCGGCCCGCGCTGCTGAAAGTTCCCAGTTGGATGGGTACGCCGCGGTCCTTATCGGCACGTTGTCCGTATGGCCCTCGACGCGCAGCGGGTTCGCCAGCCCGCGCATGATGGTTGCGACCTGCGTCAGGATCGGCCGCGCCTTGGGCGCGACATGCGCATCACCGCTGGCAAAGAGAATGTCGGTGCGGATCTCGACCTCCACCCACTGGCGCTGCCGCCGCACGGTCACGAGATCCTTTGCCACGAGGTCCGTCAGCGCCTCCTCGACCTCGCGGGCGATCCGGTTCAGCTCGAGGTCGCCGCTGCCTGGCAGCTTCGCCGCCGCATCCGGCGGCGGTTCTTCCTGTCCTGTCGCATGCTTGAACGAACGGGGCATGGCCCCGGGCGTGCGCGCCGGACCACCGCGCCCGGACGGCTTGTTGCCGACCGGCACCGGGTCCGGCGTGCGGGGCGCGCCGCGAAATGCGGCCGTGAGCGCGTCCGACAGCACGCGGTACTTGCCCTCGTTCAGCGACGAAACGGCGTACATCACCACGAAGAACGCCAGCAGCAGCGTGACGAGGTCGCCATAGGGAATCGCCCATGCCTCGTGGTTCTGATGCTCCTCGTGCCGCTTGTGCCTGCGTCCCATGTGCGGCCCGGATCACTCGGTGAAGCCGCGCAGCCGGGCCTCGATGTTGCGCGGGTTTTCGCCCTGGGCGATCGCTATGAACCCCTCGAGCAACATCATCCGCAGCGTCCCCTGCGCCTTGATGATTCCCTTCAGCTTGGAAGCCAGCGGCAGCAGGAACAGGTTGGCGAGGCCGATGCCGTAGATGGTGGCGGTGAAGGCGGCCGCGATGCCGTGACCGAGCTTGCTCGGGTCGGCGAGATTCTTCATGACGGCGATCAGGCCGAGCACCGCGCCGATGATACCGAGCGTCGGCGCGTAGATGCCCATGCCCTCGTAGACCTTGGCGGCCGCTGTCTCGCGTTCGTCGCGCGCCTCCATCTCCATCTCGAGGGTTTCGCGCAGGGACTCCGGTTCGACGCCATCGACCAGGAACTGCAGGCCGCGCCTGGTGAACTCGTCCGTCTCGCCCTGGATTGCCGGCTCCAGTCCCAGCAGTCCCTGCTTGCGCGCGATGTTGCTCCACTCCGTGATCTTCTCGATCGTGCCGTTGAAGTCGATGAGCGGCGGCTTGAACACCCACGGCAGGATCTTCATCGCGCGCATGAAGACCTTGAGTGGCGTCTGCAGCAGGATCGACGCGATGGTGCCGACGACGACGATGAGAAAGGCCGCCGGATTGAGCAGCGAGGACACGCCCGCGCCCTTCAGGATGCTGCCGCCGATCAGGGCGACCAGCGCCAGGAACACGCCTACCAGGCTAAGGATGTCCATGCGTCACCTGGATTGGCTGCAACACTCAGTTCTCCAGCCATGCGCTCATGCGGGCGCGCAACCTGACCAGCGCCTGCCCGTGGATCTGGCAGACCCGCGACTCCGTGACCTCGAGCACGTCACCGATCTCGCGCAGGTTCAGTTCCTGCTCGTAGTAGAGCGACAGGACGAGCTTCTCGCGCTCGGGCAGCCCCTCGATCTCCCTGGCCAGGGCTTCCTGGAAACGCTCGCGCTCGAACTCTGCGGGCGGCGAAGCCATGTCGCTCGCTTCGTCGGGCAACTCGCCACGCTCGCCCCGCAACTCCTCGAGGCTGAACATCTTGCCCGTGAAGAGCTCGCCCAGCAGTTCGCCGTACTGCTCCATGCTCAGCCCGAGTTCGACGGCGACCTGCTCCGGGCGCGCCTCCCTGCCGTCGCGGGCCTCGATCTTGTGCACGGCGCGCGCCACGTCGCGGGTCCGGCGATGGACCGAGCGCGGCAGCCAGTCGTTGCAGCGCAGCTCGTCGAGCATCGCGCCGCGGATGCGTATGCCCGCATAGGTCTCGAAGCTGGCACCGCGGGCCGCCGAGTACTTCCGCGCGGCGTCGAGCAGGCCCAGCATGCCGGCCTGGATCAGGTCGTCCAGCTCGACGCTCGGCGGCAGTCGCGCGGCCAGGTGGCAGGCGATGCGCTTGACGAGCGGCGCATGCTGCACCACCAGTGCTTCGGCGTCCTGGTCCGCTGCCTTGGCGTATTCCCGGATGTTCACTGCAGTTTTCGGCCCGACGTGCTTGCGCCGAGCAGTCGCTCCATGAAGAACTCGATGTGGCCGCGCGGGTGCTCCGGCGGGTTCCACGCAGCCACGCGCTCGGCGAGGCTCGCGAACGCCAGTGCAGCGGTGCTGTGCGGAAAGGCCGTGCTGACGGCCATCTGGCGGCGCACGGCCTCGCGCAGCTGTTCGTCGAATGGAATCGCCCCGGCGTAGTTGAGCTGCACGTCGAGGAAGCGATCTGCGACCCGCACGAGCTTCTGATGCAGCCGCAGGCCCTCGCCCGCCGTGCGTGTCATGTTCGCCAGCAGGTCGAAATTGCGGACGCCGAACTCACGGCTGAGCACCTTCACCAGTGCATAGGCATCCGTGATCGCGGGAGGCTCGTCGCAGACCACGACCATGACGCGCTGCGCGGCGTGGCAGAAACCGAGAACGGCGTCACCTAGACCGGCCGCGGTGTCGATGAGCAGCACGTCCACGTCCCGCGCCAGTTCGCTGAAGGCATTGACGAGCCCCGCGTGTTGCCGCGGCTCCAGCGTCAACAGCCGGCGCAGGCCGGAGGCGCCGGGGATGATCGCGACATCCGCTGGCCCCGTGACGACGATTTCATCCAGGGTTCGCGTGCCGTCGAGGACGTGCGAGAGGTTGTCCGTCGCGCGCAGGCCCAGCAACACGTCCAGGTTCGCGAGGCCGAGATCGGCGTCGAGCAGCAATACCCGCTGGCCGCGCCGGGCCAGGGCGATTCCGAGGTTGGCGCTCACATTGGTCTTGCCGATGCCGCCCTTGCCGCCGGTGACGGCAATCACCTTCACGGGACGGCGTGCCAGGGACCGCCGGAGTCCTGCCGCCTGGTCGCGGGCGTCGCTGACTTCATGCATGGGCCCGGACCTCCGCGTGGCGCAACGCAAGCACCCTCTCGTCCTGCGCGCAGGGCCGCTTTGCGGCGAGCTTCGCAGCGGTCGTCACCAGCCACAGGCGTTTGTTGTGCGCTGCGTGGATGTCTTCCGGCACCCGCTGGCCGTTACTGCACCACGCCAGCGGCAGGCCGTGGCGGATCAGGACCGAGATCGCGGCTCCCAGGCTCGCCGCCTCGTCGAGCTTGGTCAGCACGCAGGCCGCAGGCTGGACGTCCGCGTACGTCGTGATGAGTTCGTCGAGCGTCTGCAGGTCGCTGGCAGCCGACAAGGCCAGGAGTATCCGGGTGCGTGCGCCCTGCGAACGCAGCAGCGCGAACTGTTCTGCCAGGCGCGCGTCGCGCTGCGACATGCCCGCGGTGTCGATCAGGACGAACTTGCGCCAGGCCTGGGCGCCAAGGATCGCCGCGAGCTCCTCGCGATCCCGGGCCACGAACAGCGGCACGCCGAGGATCCGCGCGTAGCTGAGCAGCTGCTCGCGCGCGCCGATGCGGTAGGTGTCGGTGCTCAACAGGCAGACGTCGTTCGGGCCGTGCCGCATGACATAGCGGGCGGCGAGCTTCGCCACCGAGGTGGTCTTGCCGACGCCGGTCGCACCGACGACCGCGACGATACCGCCCTGGTCGAGCAGGTCGTCCTTGTGGACCGGCAGCCTCTTGACGAGAGCCTTCAACGACTGCCGATCCGCTTCGTCGAGCGTCGTGACGCGCGGCAGGCTCTCCGCGACCTCGCGCGCGAGGTCCGGGGCGATGCCCATCGCATTCAGCTGCTGCAGCACCGTGACCTGCATCGGATTGCTGCGGCTCAACTCGTTCCAGGCCAGGCTCGCGAGCTGGCACTCGAGGAGTTCCCGCAGGCCCTGGACCTCGCGCCGCATGCCTTCCATCGGTCCGACGGCCGCAGGACTTGCCGGGCGCGAAGCGGACGGCGCACTGTCGTCCGCCGTGGCGAGCTCGGCATCGTAGAAACTCAGCGCACCAGCGCCGGGCCCCGCCAGCGGCCGCACGTCGACCTCGCCGGCTGCCGCGAACGATTCGGCGTCGTAATCAATTGCCGCCACCACTGCCGTCCCGCCGTCCGCGCTGCGATTGGAGAGTATCACCGCATCGGGCCCGAGCTCCTCGCGCACGAGGCGCAGGGCCTGGCGGATGTCGGGGGCAACAAAACGCTTGATCTTCATTGTGCGTACTCCATCGACCCGTCAGCGCCCCACGCGCATGACCATGCGGACCTTCTGGTCATCAGGAACCTCCTCGTAGGAGAGGACCGCAAGGCGCGGGGCGCTCTGGCGTACCAGCCGCGCGAGCCACGGCCGCAAGGCTGGCGACGTCAGCAGTACCGCGGGTTGCCCCGATCCCTCTGCCCGCGCCGTGCCATCGACCAACGCGTGATGCACGCGCTCCGCGAGGCCGGGCTCGACGGCGGCCTGCGTAGCGCCACCACTCTGGATGGCCTGGCTCAGCAGCCGCTCGAGTTCCGGATCGAGCGTCATCGCCGGCAGTTCACCCGCGTAGCCCGCGATGCTGTGGACCAGGGCGCGGCCGAGGGCGACGCGCACCGCGGCCACGAGCGCCGCCGGTTCCTGCGTCTTGGCGCCGCGCTCGGTCAGCGTCTCGGCGATGCTGCGCAGGTTCCTGAGCGGCACGCGCTCCCGCAGCAGCTCCTGCATCACGCGTACCACGACGGCCATCGGCAGTGTCTTGGGCGTCAACTCCTCGACCAGGCGCGGCGCGCTCTTCTTCAACTGCTCCAGCAGTTGCTGGACGTCCTGGTGCCCGAGCAGATCGTGCGAATGGTCGCGGACGATCTGGCTCAGGTGCGTGGCGATGACCGTGCCGGCATCCACCACCGTGTAGCCGAGCGCCTGCGCGTGCTCCTTGCGACCAGGCTCGATCCAGACCGCTTCAAGCCCGAATGCCGGGTCGCGCGTCTGCAGCCCCTCGACGTGCGAGGCGACCTGCCCGGGATTGATGGCGAGTTCCCGGTCAGGCAGCACCTCGCCTTGTCCGACGGGAATGCCCTGCACGCTCAGGCGGTAGCTGCCAGGCGGCAGGCTGAGGTCGTCGCGGATGTGCACGCTCGGCACGAGGAAACCGAGTTCCTCGGTGAGCTTCTTGCGAACGCCCCTGATGCGCCCCATCAGCTCGCCGCCTTGCTTGCGGTCGACCAGCGGAATCAGCCGATAACCGACCTCGAGCGTCAGCGGCTCGATCGCCTGCACGTCGTCCCAGCCGAGTTCGCTCGTCTCGGATGGCGCGGGTGGTGCCGGAGGGGGCGGCTCGGCAGCCTTCGCGTCACGCCGCGCAATGTGCCGCGCCGCTGCGCCGAGCAGGCAGGCGAGCGAGAGGAACACCACGTTCGGCATGCCGGGAATCACGCCGAGCACACCGAGGATCCCGGCGGTCACACCCAGCGTCCTGGGCTCGGCGGCCAGCTGACGGGCGACCTGCTTGGCCACGTCCTGCGGGCGGGACGCGCGCGTGACGAGCACTGCGGCAGCCACCGACAGCAGCAGCCCGGGGATCTGCGCTGCCAGTCCGTCGCCGATCGTGAGCAGCGTGTACGTCTGCAGCGCCGCCGAGAAGTCGAGGCCGTGCTGGATTACCCCGATCAGGATGCCGCCGATGATGTTGATGAACACGATCAGCAGCCCGGCCACGGCGTCGCCGCGCACGAACTTGCTGGCGCCGTCCATTGCGCCGTAGAAGTCCGCTTCCTCGCGCACCTCCTGGCGCCGCAGGATTGCCTGCTCCTGCGTGATGAGCCCCGCGTTCAGGTCGGCATCGATGGCCATCTGCTTGCCTGGCATCGCGTCGAGGGTGAACCGGGCGCTCACCTCCGAGATGCGCCCGGCCCCCTTGGTGACCACGACGAAGTTGATGATCACGAGGATCGCGAACACGACCATGCCGACAGCGTAGTTGCCACCGACGACGAAGCTGCCGAAGGCCTCGATGACATTGCCCGCGGCGGCGGGCCCGTTGTGGCCGTGCAGCAGCACGACGCGTGTGGAAGCGATGTTGAGGCCGAGGCGCAGCAGCGTCGCCCCGAGCAGCACCGTGGGGAACGAGTCGAGGTCGAGCGGCCGCATTGCGCGGACCGAGGCCAGCAGCACGAGCACCGACAGCATGATGTTGAACGTGAACAGCACGTCGAGCAGGACGGGCGGCAGCGGCACGACCATCAGGGCGAGCATCAGGGCGACGACGACCGGTGCGCCCAGCCCGAGGCTCATGGTCCAGCGCAGCGGCACCATGACGGTCGCGTTCATGCGTCAGACCTCATGCGGAATCTCCTCCGGCGCAAGCGACGGTGCCGGTGGGCTGGCCGCGCCCTCGCTGGCCGCCGCGCGCACGCGGTAGACCCAGGCGAGCACCTTGGCGACGGCGCTGTAGAGTCCGGCCGGGATCTCGTCGCCGAGGTCCGTGGTGAAGTAGAGCGAGCGTGCCAGCGGCGGCGACTCGTAGATGGGCACACCGTTCGCTTGCGCGATCTCCCTGATGCGCGCAGCGACCAGCTCCTTGCCCTTCGCCACCACGCGCGGCGCGCGCATGCCGCCTCCCGCATAGCGTAGGGCCACGGCGAAGTGCGTCGGGTTCACGATGACCACGTCGGCCCGCGGCACCTCCTGCATCATCCGGCGCCGGGCCCGCTCCTGCGCCAGCTGCCGGATCCGGTTGCGAACCTCGGGACGGCCTTCCGCGTCCCTGAGTTCCTCGCGCACTTCCTCGCGCGTCATGCGCAGGTTGCGACCGTGGTCCCAGATCTGGAATGGCACATCGATCGCTGCGATCAGCAGCAGCGAAGCCGAGAGCACCAGCAGGCAGACCAGCATCAGCCAGGCTCCGTGCGACATGCCGCGGACCACGTCCTGCGTCCCGAGCTGCACGATCTCCGGCGTCATGCGCATGAGCAGGATGATGGCCACGGTGCCGACCGCGGCAAACTTGGCCAGCGCCTTCGCCACTTCGAGCAGGCCGTGCAGGGCGAAGACACGCTGCAGGCCGGCGATCGGATTGAGCCGGGAGAAGTCCGGCCCCAGCGCCTTGCCGGAGAACACGAGACCTCCGACCATCATCGGAACCAGCATCGCGACGATCATGATCGGCAGGCTCAGGGCCACCACGAGCATGAGGCCTGCGAATGCATCGTGACGCAGCGCTGCCCCGACGATGCCCTCGTCGCGGACCTGTTCGGCGCTGATGACCAGGGCCTGCTGCAACAGGTCGCTTGCCGCCACAACGATCGCCGGCGCTGCCGCCAGCAGGGTGAGCGACGCCGCCAGCAGCACGGCCGTCGTCTCCAGCTCGCGCGAGCGAGCGACCTGGCCGCGCTCGCGGGCCTCCCGCAAGCGGCGCTCGGTCGGCTGTTCGGTGCGCTCGCCCGCTGGCCGCTCTGCCATCAGCCGGCTCCCTGCGCCAGGGCCCCGGCAACGTCCAGCGCCTCATCCAGGATTGCGCCGAAGGTCGGGGCCAGTGACTCGAGCGCCATCCAGAGCGTCACGAAGCCGAGAATGATGGTGATCGGAAATCCGACTCCGAACAGGTTGAGCTGGGGCGCCGCCCTGCTCATCACGCCGAAGGCGACGTTGACCACTGTCATGGCGACGACCGCAGGCAGCGCCACCTGCAGCGCGCCGGAGAAGATGCGCCCGCCCCAGGCAACCAGCGTGCCGAGGTCACCGGCGTCCAGCATGGCCGAACCGACCGGCATGGCCTTGAAACTGCCAGCCAGCAGTTCGAGGAATGCGATGTGCCCGTTGATCGTGACGAAGATCAGCAGCGCCAGCAGCAGGTACAACTGGCCGAGCACGGGCACCGTCACTCCGTGCTGCGGATCGATCAGGTTGGCGAAGCCGAGACCCATGCTCAGCCCGATGACCTGTCCGGCCATCACCAGCACGTCGAATGCCGTCTGGACGACGAAGCCGATCGCCGCGCCCAGCATCACTTCCTTGAAGAGCTGCAGCGGCCCGAGCGGCAGGATCGGCCCGGTGGCCGCGGGCAGCGCCGTCATGATCAGCGCGGTCATGAGCGCGGCCGCCACCAGGCGGATGCGCATCGGCACCAGGCCGGCGCCGAAGATCGGCGCGACCATCATCGCGGCGCCGACGCGCGCGAAGGCGCCGACGAAGCGCAACAGCCATTCCTGGAGCTCGATGGCGCTCGTCAGCATGGGCGTCGCGCGCTCATTCCTGGATCATCGCCGGGATGCTGGTGTACAGCTCCCGCGTGAAGTCGACGAGCATCCCCAGCATCCATGGCCCTGCCACGAACAGCGCCGCCGACAGGACGAGCAGCTTCGGGATGAACGACAACGTCATCTCGTGGATCTGGGTTGCCGCCTGCAGCATGCCGATGACGACGCCGGTGACCAGCGCCGACAGCAGCAGCGGCGCCGAGATCAGGATCGTGAGTTCCAGTGCGCGCTGGCCGAGGCTCATGACGGATTCCGGTGTCATGGGAGCGCCTCAGGTTGTCTGGAAGCTCGCCGCGAGCGTGCCGACCAGCAGCGACCAGCCGTCGACCAGCACGAACAGCATCAGCTTGAATGGCAGGGACACCAGCATCGGCGAGAGCATCACCATGCCCATCGACATCAGCACGCTGGCAACGACCAGGTCGATGATGACGAACGGGATGAAGATGACGAAGCCGATCTGGAACGCCGTCTTGAGCTCGCTGATCATGAATGCCGGCACGATCGTGGTCAGGGGTATCGTGTCGACGCTGTCGTGAGCGGGATCGCCGGCGATCTCGTTGAAGCGCTCGAGGTCGGATTCGCGCACCTGGCCGAGCATGAACTGACGCAATGGCGCGACGCCGGCAGCCAGCCCCTGCTCGAGCGTGATCTGCTTGTCCGAGTACGGCTTGACGCCCTCGGCGTAGATGCGATCGAGCACCGGCGACATCACGAAGAAGCTCAGGAACAGCGCGAGCCCGATCAGGACCTGGTTCGGCGGCGTCTGCGGCATGCCGAGCGCCTGCCGCAGGATCGCGAGCACGATGACGATGCGCGGAAACGCGGTCATCGACAGCACGATGGCCGGCAGCACCGTCAGCAGGGTCATCAGGACCAGCACCTGCAGCGACAGGCTCCAGGTTTCCGGTCCGGCCGGCGACTCGATCGTCAGGATCGGCACGTCGGCCGCGTACGCCGCGGGGACCGCCACGACTGCCGCAAGCGCGAGAACGATGCGCCCGAAGTTTCTCATGCTGTTCCCGCGCCCCCATGCAGTGCGTCCCTGACCCGCTGCGCGAAGCTGCCCGATGGCACCGCGACACCGGCCTCGGCCAGCAGCGGCCGCGACAGCACCAGCAGCGTGCGCAGGCCGCCGGGGCTGACGCCGACCAGCAGCTGCTCCTCGCCCACCTGGACGACGACGAGGCGTTCGCGGGCACCGAGCGCCAGTTGCGCGAGGACTCGCAGCGAATGCCGGCCGCCGGCCTGCAACGGGCGCAGGCGGCCGCGCAGCAGCCACCCGAGCACGAGGATGAGCCCGACCACGCACAGCAGGCTTAGCAGCGCTTGCGAAATGGCGACGCTGTTCATGCCCGCCTACCTCAGGTTGCGCACACGATCGCTGGCACTCACGACCTCGGTCAGCCGCAGGCCGAAGCGGTCGTTCACGACGACGACCTCGCCGCGTGCGACGAGGACGCCGTTGACGTACAGGTCGAGCGGCTCGCCCGCCTGCCGATCGAGTTCGACGACGGAGCCGGGGGTCAGCGACAACAGCTCGCGCACGCTGATCCTGGTGCGGCCCACTTCGAGCGTCAGCACCAGCTTGACGTCGAGTATCGAGTCGATGTTGATCTCGGCATCGCCTCCTGCGGCGGCCGGCTGGCTCTGCAGGTGGGCGAACTCCGCCCGCGTGGAACCCCTTTCTGCTGCCGGTTCGGTCATGCAGTCCTCCTTTCAGGATCGGTGCGTCCCGCCGGCTGCCGCATGGCCGGCCCAAGCACCTGCACGGCATTGCGGCCGGACGAAATGCCGTAACGCGCGTTGAAGACGGGCTGTCCTTCTGCGAGCACCACGACGTTGTCGGGGCGCTCCATCTCGATCACGTCCCCCGGCCGCAGGCTGACCAGTGTCCCCAGCGTGATCTCGATGCGCGAGAAGACGGTCTCGAGCTGCAGCACGCTGTCCTTGAGGGCTGCCTCGAGGTCCTGCCGGCACTGGCGGCCGGGCTTGGCCGGTGTGACCGTCTGCAGCTGGTCGCGCACTCCCTCGAGTCCGGCCAGCGGCAGCATGAGCGTGAGTTCGCCGGCCGCCTCGAGACTGATGCGGAACCGCCGCACCAGCATCGGTTCGCTGGCCGGCACGATCGCGGCGAACTGCGGGTTGCTCTCGAGCCGCACGAGTTCGACTTCCAGCGGCACGACGCTGGACCAGGCGGTGCGCAACTCGGCCACGCACGACTCGAAGCACTTGCGGGCGAGTCGCCATTCGCCAGGCGTGAACTCGGCGCCTGCTGCGTGGCGCACGTCGCGGCCAGTGCCGCCGAAGAACGCGTCCGTCAGGGCACCCACGAGCGCAGCGTCCAGCACGAGCAGGCCCTGGCAGGCCAGCGGCTTGTAACTCACGACGTAGAGCGCGCTCGGTGCCTTGGTGGTGCCGATCGCGTCGGCGAAGCGCTGGTGCTGCGCACCCTGGTCCGTGACCTCGATCGGACGGTGGACCAGGCGTTCGAGGTTCGCGCGCAAGCCGCGCGCGAAGCGCTCGTTGATCAGGTCGAGCGTCACGAGCCGGCCGCGGACGATGTGCTCGCCTGCGGCGAAATCGTACGGCCGCACGAGCCCGTCGACGGCGTGCCCGGCGTCGGTGGCGACGGCGCCGGACTTGACGCCGTCGAGCAGTGCCGCGACCTCGTCAGGGGAGATCACGTCAGCGGCACGGCGGTGCGGGTCGCCCTGCGCAGGCGCCTGCTGCGGTTCCTCAGACATCGGCCGGTGGTCCTTTGGGCATGAATCTCTGCAGCGCGCGATGCAGCGCCGTCACTGGATGACGAAACCGGAGAAGTAGACCTCCTCGATCTCGCTCTCGCTGCCGGGGTCCACCTTCTTGAGGGCGGCGCGGACTTCGCTCAGCGCAAGCGCGCGCAGCTGCTCCTTGCCCTCCCGCGTCAGCAGCTGCTTCATGTCCCTGCTGCCGATCAGCAGCAGGAGGTTGTTGCGCAGCAAGGGCGTGTTCGCCTGCACCGCGGCAATGGCCTTGGGATCGCGTGCCATGACTTCCACCGTGACTTGCAGGTAGCGCGACTCGCCGGACTCCTCGAAGTTCACGACCAGCGGCTCGAATGCGTGATACACGGGCGGCCCTTCAGGCGCCTTCTTCTTCACCTCGGCCTTCGCCGGCGCCTTGACGGCGGCCGCGGCTTCCTGCGCGGCCGGCTCGCGCTCATGGTGTCCGAGCAGCCCGTAGAGGAACTGGCCTGCGACGGTGCCGATGGCGACGACCACCGTGAGACCGAGCCCCTTGAGCAGTACGGACACGATGCCGCTCGCGCGACCACCGCGCGGCACTGCCGTCTGCTCAGCCGCGCCTTCGATCCTGGGTTCGGGAACCGACATTGTTGAACTCCGCGCACGTGTCCTTGAGTCAACCATGAGCAAACAACGTGCCAGTCCTCGCGGCGCGTCGAATGGCTCATGTAATCAACGAGTTGAACGGGCGCGGCTGCGGTTGCGCACGCAGCAGGCCGCGGACGCGATGGAAGTCCGACGCCAGAGCGTCAGTTTCTCGTCGCCGGGACTGCTCGCGAGGACGCGCCCCGGTGTGTCACCAGGCGTCAGGCGTACTCGTCGACCATCCGGGCGGACTGGCCGTCAGCCGTGCTGCGCACGGCTTCCACGGACTGTGCCGGGCCGGATTGAGCGGGCGCGCTCGAGGTCGTTTCGTGCGGGGCCGCCGTCTGGCTGCCACGCTCCTGATGGTGCTGCGCAACCGATGCATCGGTCATCGTCAAGCCGCCCTGGGTAAACATCTCGCGCAGCCGCGGCAGGGAGTGCTCGAGAGCATCGCGCGTCTCGGCATGCTGTGCGCCGAACCACAGGCCCACCTGCGAATCGTGCAGCGTGATGCGTACTTCGAGCGGCCCGAGGTGTTCCGGATGCAACTGCAGCCGCACTTCGCGGACACCTTGCCCGGCCAGGGTCACCAGCCGTTGGCCGAGTTCGTGCTGCCAGCGTGGCGTCCCGACCTGCTCCCTGAGGCCGTCCCGCGCAGGTTCCGGCGTCGCGTCGGGCGTGGCGTGCGCCAGCGTGCGCTCCGGTCGCAGCGCAGACTGCCCCGCAGCCAGGCCCGTGTCCGTCGCCTGCCGTTCCAGGTCGGGTCGCGGTTCAGAATTCTTGCGATCCGCGGCCGCAGGAGCGGCAACCTCATCGCTTGCTGGTTGCGCAATGCCTGCTGCCGGCGACGGGCTGCTCCCCGGGGCCGAGGCGTCCGTACGTCGCTCGCCGACTCCGACCGCTGCTGTGCTGCCACCCTTAGTCGGCACCGCGACTGTCAGCGGCAGCGGGCCGGCGGCTGCAACGCTGGCCGCAACGACTGGATCAGCCGGGGGTGGAAGCGGGTGGATCGGTTGCGTGCCGGGAACCGGAGCCGGCCCGAACGCTGGCGACGACCGTGGCTCTGCCGGGGCCGGCGCCGGCTGGCTGGTTGTCAGCGCGCCTGCAGCGCGAGGTCCCGCGCCCGCGTCGGCGATGACAGCATCCGGTGTAACTCCCGGCAGGGTCGCCGCTGGCGGCTCACGACCTTCCGGCAGCTGCACCGCGCTCTCGAATTGCGGCTGCAGAGTACTGGCGGGAATTGCCGGTGGCGCCAGCACCGGCGCGGGCGGCAAGACCTGGCCGGAGACCGGCAAGGGAACGCCGCTCAACCGCAGCGCCGCGGGATCCGCGAACGGCAAGCCGGTCCCGAGCGATCCAGCCAGCAGCACATCGAAATCCAGCGACACGGGCCGGCGCGGCAGCAGCGGGCCCTGTGCCTTGCCTGGCGACACGTCGAGACTTGCGGGCGGAAGGGCGAGTGCGGCTGTGGAATCCAAGTCTCTGCACCATCGGGGAATCGCGTGGGCGACCTGCCCGCCTGAAACAGAGCAAGCGGCGTGCCAGTCGCGTCACTCGACGGGGCCCCGCCCCGTCTTGCGCGTAACGCTCGAGTCGTCGGCGTGCCGCTGCTCGACTCGCTCGACCTGCCGGCGTTCGTCGCTGACGAACCGCTCCACCAGTTGCTCCATCGCACGGGCTTCCTTGCGCAGCTTCGACCAGGCATCGAGCATGCGCTCGACGTCCTCGCGTGCAGCGGTGACCCGCGACTCCTGCTGCCTGACTGCCTCGTCGAGCTGGGCCTGGAACGCGCGGGAGTTCGCCACGCTGAAGGACCTCATCGGCTGCAACTCGGCCGCGCCGTGCTCGTACTGCTGCCGATACTGCATCAGCTCCGCCAGGCGGGCTTCCTGCCGGGCGAACACTTCGCGTGCGGCAGCGACTTTCCTTGCGGACTCCTCGATCCGCTCGTTGGCACTCGCCACCAGCGGCAGCAGGCGGTTCGATCGCGTCATGGATCGATCATCGCTCGTGTGCGCGGGACGTTGCCATTCGTGACATCACGCATGGGCGGTCTCGGGCACCGTGGCCAGCAACTGCGCGAGGTCCGACAGGCTCTGCTCGAGGCCGACCTTGGCCTGCATGTGCTGCTCCAGGTAACGCAGGACACCAGGCCAGGCGTCGATGGCCGTGTCGATGCGCGAGTCCGTCCCTTTCTTGTAGGCTCCGACTGCAATCAGGTCACGGTTGTGCTGGTACTGGGAGTAGAGCTGGCGCAGCCGCTGCGCGAGGCGCAGGTGTTCCACGGTCGTGATCTGCTGCATCACGCGGCTGATGGAGGCCTCGACGTCGATCGCAGGATAGGTCCCCGCTTCCGCCAGTGTGCGCGAGAGCACGATGTGACCATCCAGGATTGCACGGCTGGCGTCGGCGATCGGGTCGGCCTGATCGTCACCCTCGACCAGCACCGTATAGAACGCGGTGATCGCGCCGCGGCCCATCGCACCGTTGCCGGCGCGCTCGACCAGGTGGGGCAGGCGGGCGAACACCGACGGCGGGTAGCCCTTGGTGACCGGCGGCTCGCCGACCGCCAGCGCGATCTCGCGCTGGGCCTGCGCGAAGCGCGTCAGCGAATCCATGAGCAGCAGCACGTCGCAGCCCTGGTCGCGAAAATGCTCCGCGACCGCTGTCGCGAGCCACGCCGCGTGCAGCCGCATGAGGGGCGGGTGGTCTGCGGGCGCAGCCACGACCACGGCACGGCGCAGCCCGTCAGGCCCGAGGATCTCCGTCACGAATTCGCCGACTTCGCGGCCGCGTTCACCGATCAGGCCGACAACGACGACGTCCGCCGTCGTGAACCGCGTCATCATGCCGAGCAGGACGCTCTTGCCGACGCCGCTGCCGGCGAACAGGCCGATGCGCTGCCCGCGGCCCACGGTGAAGAGGCCGTTGATCGAGCGCACGCCGACGTCGAGCGGCTCGCGGATCAGACGGCGCGCGAGCGGGTTGATCGGCGTTCCGCCGAGCGGCACGCGTGCCTCGTACTCGATGCGACCCAGGCCGTCCAGCGGCCGGCCGGCGCCGTCGACGACGCGACCGAGCAAGCCGCGGCCGACCGCGACCTCGAGTCCGTGCCGAGCTGGCACGACCCGCGCTCCGGGCCGCAGCCCGCGCGTCTCGCCGGTCGGCATCAGGAACAACCTGTCGCCGGCGAAACCGACTACCTCGGCCTCGGCGCGGCGCCCGTCCGCCGTCTCGACCAGGAACAACGTTCCGACTGGCGCCTCGACACCGCTCGCTTCCATGGCGAGGCCCACCATGCGCGACAGCACGCCCTCGACCACGAAACCACGCTGCGCGCCGATGCGCTCGCGCGCCGCGCGCAGGCGTTCCGCCCAGCGCGTCGCACGACCGGCAGCGAGTTCTACGGCCGTCATGCCGGGCCCTGCTCCGTGTCCGTTGCGCGATCACCCTCACGATCGCTGCCGAGGAGCTCGGCGACCAGTGCGCCGAGCCGGCTCTCCAGCCGCGCGTCGACCTGCGAGGTTGCTGTCGCCACGCGCGCGCCGCCGCGCGTGAGCATCGGGTCTTCGACGATGGTCCAGGCGCGATCCTGGTCGACGGCCGGCAGGTGCTCGCGCACCAGCTTGGCATCTTCGGGGTTGAGATGGACCTTGATGTCCCGCGTCGCCACGGGCAGCGACTGCAGCGCGTCGCGCACGATGCCGACGATCTGGCCAGGGTCCGCCTTGAGTTCGCGCCTGACGAGCTGGCGCGCGAGCGCAAACGCGAGCGCGACCAGCTCCTGCTCGACTGCCGCGTCCAGGACGGTGAATGGCCTGCTCAGCGACTCCAGCACCAGGTCGAGCCGTCCGGCCGTCTCCTGTGCCTCCTGCCGCCCCGACGCGAGGCCCTCGAGTCGGCCGGCAGCGAAGCCCTCTGCCTGGGCCCGGCGGTGGATCGCATCCGCTTCCGTTGCCGTCAGGGCCGCCGTCCTGGAAACGCCCGGCTCCATGGTCGGCGGCACCCACGCCGTGCAATCCTCGGGCTGGCCGCCGTTCACGATGCGCGCTGTCATCAGGCAGCCCGGATCAGACGAACTGCTCGCCGCCGCGGCTCAGCATGACCTTGCCCTCCTGGGCCAGCCGCTGCACCGTGGCGAGGATTTCCTTCTGCGCACTCTCCACCTCGGTCAGGCGTACCGGGCCGCGCGCCTCGATGTCGTCCTTGAGAATCTCGGCCGCGCGCTGCGACATGTTGCGCATCAGTTTCTCCCGCACGTTGGCATCCGCGCCCTTCAGTGCGACGACCAGCACGTCACTGGTGATTTCGCGCATCAGCGCCTGGACGCTGCGGTCATCGAGCTCCAGCAGGTTCTCGAAGACGAACATCAGCTCGCGGATCCTGGTCCCGAGTTCCTGGTCCTGTGTGGTGAGCTGCTCGAGGATCTCGGTGTCCCGTCCCGCGCCCATCTGGTTGAGCATCTCGGCAGCTTTCTTCAGGCCGCTCAACCGCGCCGGCCTGCTCTCCGGCTTGTCGCCCGACCGCTTCTCCACCAGCTCGTCGAGTTCCGCCAGCGCCGACTGTTGCAGGTCGGACAGGTTGGCGACGCGGCGGACGACCTCCGCGTGCGTCGGCGGTGGCAGCAGGCCCAGGATTTCCCCGCCCTGCTTGCTGTCGAGGTGTGCCAGCACGACCGCAATCAGCTGGGGATGCTCGTTGCGCACGATGTCGGCGACGGCGCGCGACGACATGAAGCGCAGCGTCTCGATGCCCCTGCTGCCATTGGACGTGAAGATCTGCTCCGCCAGCGTGGTGGCGCGTTCCGCCCCGACGGCGCTGGTCAGCACCCGGCGCACGTAGTCGTCGTTTTCGATGCCAAGCGCGGTGTCCTCGTTCACGCTGCCGAGGAACAGCCCCAGGGCGTCCTCCACCTGGCGCCGCGACACGCTCTTCAGCTCGGCCATCGCGGAGCCGAGCCGCTGGATTTCGCCGGGTCCGAGGTGACGCAGGACCGCCGCCGCGCTCTGCTCACCGAGCGACATCAGGAAAACCGCCGCGCGTTCGACGCCGCCGAGTTGCCTTGCCTCAGCCATCGTGGTCCAGCCAGCGCTTCATCGTCTGCGCCACCCGGCGTGGATCCTGGCCCACCAGGTTGCGTGCCGCGGCAATCTGCTGCTCGTGGTTCATGCCTTGCAGCATCGTCGTGCCGCCGCCCGGGACGCCTGCCACGCCCTGTCGCCCCAACAGGTCGGCAACCGCCGGACCCGCGGCGAAAGCGCCTGGCTCGGACAGACGTCGCGCCACCGGTCGCAGCACCGTGAAGACCACCAGGGCCACGAGCAGCACGCCGAACGCCTGCTTGAGCAGGGTCAGCAGCACGGGGCTCTGCCAGACCGGCGTGCCCGACACCTCCTCCCCTTGCTCCTCGACCTGGAATGCCGCGCTGATCACGCTGACGGTGTCGCCACGCTGCTCGTCGAAGCCGATCGCCTGCTTGACCAGTCCTGTCATGCGCTCGATGTCGGCCGCCGCAGGTACGGCGGTGGCACCCGTGCTGCCGGCATCCGCCGGCGCGGCAGCCGGGCCGGCGTCAACGAGCACCGCCACCGACAGCTTGCGCAGGTTGCCGGGCGCGGGCCGCTTGCGGCTCAGCATGCGATCGATCTCGTAGTTGCGCGTCGCGCGTCGCGATGTGCTGATCGGCTCCGCAGCTGCCGGAGCCTGGTCGCTCGCGGCTGCAGCCTGCGCTGCAGGCCGTGTCTGCGCACCCGGCGGCGTCTGCGGAACATCCTCGGGCGGCTGGTTGGTCAGTGCCCCGGGGATTCCCTGCGCCTCCATGCCGCCCCGCTTGATGTCCTCCGCGGTCTGTTCGCTGCGCAGCGCGGACCGCTCCGTGCCGTACGACTCGCTGACTTCCTCGGCCTCGGTGAAGTCGACCGCCGCGTTGACCTCGGCACGGACCTTGCCCTGGCCTACGAGCGGCTCGAGCAACGCGACGATGCGGCGCGCATAGGTCTCTTCCATCCGGTTGACGTACTCGAACTGGGCGCCGCTGCGGCCGACTTCGTCGTTGTCACTCGGGGAACTCAGCAACCGGCCGGTCTGGTCGACGAGCGTGACGCGTGCAGCCTCCAGGTCCGGAACACTCGAAGCGACCAGGTGCGTGATCGCGGAGACCTGCTGCGACTCGAGTTGCCGGCCGGGAAACAGGTTGACGAGCACCGAAGCGCTCGCGGTGCTGCGATTGCGCAGCAGCGCAGACTGGCGGGACATCGCGAGGTGGACACGGGCGCTCTGCACCGACTGCACGGTCGCGATCGTGCGTGCCAGCTCGATCTCGAGCGCGTGGTGGTAGCGCGCGGTCTCCATGAACTGGCTGCTGCCGAAGCCCTTCTGGTCCGCGATGATCTCGATTCCCGCGGAGGTGCCCTGCGGCAATCCCTGCGCAGCTAGCTTGAGCCTCGCGTCGTGGATCTTGTCAGCCGGCACCAGCACCGTGCCGCCGGAGATGCGGTAGGGAATCCCGGCACCTTCGAGCCCCTGGACCACCGACCCCGCGTCGCGATCGGTGAGATTGCCGTAGAGCAGCTGGTAGTCGGGCTTCTGCATCCACAGGATGACGCCGACACCGACCGCCACGCTTGCCGCAACCCCGGCGAGCAGCGCCAGGCCGCGCAGCCCCGGCATGCGCCGCGGATCGAAGCGCGGCTGAGTCGCCGCAACCACCTGTCCATCTGCCATTTGTGCGTCCCGCTCCTCGTTGGATGGTCAGGCCTCAGACGGGCATGTTCATGATGTCCTGGTAGGCGTTGACCAGCCGATTGCGCACCTCGGTCATCGCCTTGAAGGCCAGGCTGGCCTTCTGCACCTCGATCATCACCTGCGCGATGTCCACGCCTGGCGCGCCGGTCTCCAGCTTGGCCGCGAGCTGGCGCGCCTCGAGCTGCTGCGAGTTGACCGACTCGATGGCGTGCTCGAGCAACGTGCCGAAGCCGGACGGCGCCGGCTCGCCGCCCGCCGCGCGCACCGGCGCGTCGAGTTCCGCAGCGAGCGTGCGCATCTGCGTGAGAATCTGCTGAATGGCCATTTCACTCATTGGATTCGCGGCTCCGGCTGGCTCGACATGGGTCAGTCCTCGGGGATGGCGATGCCAGCGGCGCGCATCTGGGACAGCTTGTAGCGCAACGTGCGCGGGCTGATTCCGAGCAGTTCCGCGGCGCTCTTGCGGCTGCCGCGACCCTTCGCCAGCGCCTGCAGGATCAGGCGCGACTCCCGCGAGCGCAGCGCGTCGCCGAGGCGCGACTCGTCGGCAGCCGCCGGTGCAGTGGCCAGCGTCGCGTTGCCGCCGGTTCCGAAGTGCAGCTGCCCGGGCCCGATCACGTCCCCCTGCAGCAGCACGAGGGCTCGCTGCGCAAGGTTGTCCAGCTCGCGCACGTTGCCGGGCCAGTGATGCGCGCACAGCGCAAGCCGTGCGGCATCGGTGACGGCAGGCAACGCCCTGGTGCCGGCGCAGTGCCGGCGCAACGAGTGCTCGAACAACGGCCAGATGTCGCCGGTCCGGTCGCGCAGCGGCGGAATCTCCAGCGGGAAGACGCTCAGCCGGTAATACAGATCCTCGCGAAACCGCCCTTCGCTCACCAGCGTCCTGAGCGTGCGATTGGTCGCGGCGATCACCCGGACGTCCAGCGCGATCGTGCGCGTGGAACCCAGCCGCTCGACTTCGCGCTCCTGCAGCACCCGCAGCAGCTTCGACTGCAGGCTCTGCGGCATCTCCGAGATTTCATCGAGCAGCAGGGTCCCGCCCTGCGCCTGCTCGAACTTGCCCGCATGCGCGACCTGGGCGCCAGTGAAGGCGCCCTTCTCGAACCCGAACAGCAGCGCCTCGAGCATCGTCTCCGGGATCGCGGCGCAGTTGATCGGCACGAAGGGGCCGGAGGCGCGGCGCGACTGCTGGTGCAGGAAGCGCGCATACACTTCCTTGCCGGTTCCGCTCTCCCCTGTCAGCAGCACGCTGGTCTCGGTCTGCGCCAGGCGCTGCGCGAGCTGCTTCAGCTCGCGGCTGCGCGGGTCGACGGCGATCAGCGAGTCCCCGGCACTGCTGCAATGCGAGTAACGCTCGATCAGCTCGACCAGGGCGTGCGCTTCGAACGGCTTGACCAGGTACTCGGTGGCGCCAGCGCGCATCACGTCGACCGCCTGCCGGATGCTGCCGTAGGCGGTCATCAGGATCACCGGCAGGTTCGGCTGGCGAGCGCGGATCAGGCCGAGCAGCGCGTGGCCGTCCATCGGCTGCATCTGCACGTCGCTGACCACGAGGTCGACGGCCTCGCGCTCGAGAACGTCGAGGGCCGTCGCTCCGTCCGCGGCGGGCCGGACGTCGTAGCCCGCGACCATGAGCGTGTCGCACAGCGCCTCGCGCAACGCACAGTCGTCCTCGACCACCAGCACCGCATGCTCAGGCATCGACCCTCCCTGACGGTTGCCCGGTTGTGCCGCGGACCGACAGCGGCAACCGGATCGAAAAACAGGCCCCGCCGAGCGGCGAATCCACTGCAGCGATCGTGCCGTGGTGCGCATCGACGACGGACTTCACGATGGCCAGGCCGAGGCCGGTGCCTCCCCGCCGCGTCGTGAAGAAAGGCTCGAACAGCCGCTCGCGATGCTGCGGGGAAATGCCTGGGCCGCTGTCGCTCACGCGGATGTCAACCCATCCGTCGCCGTCCGGATGGGCCTCGAGCAACACCACGCCCTGACCGTTCATCGCCTGCCTGGCGTTGGTCACGAGATTCGCGAGTGCGCCCGCCAGCGCCGTCCGGCTGCCGGTGAGTTCGGCGGCATCCGCATCGCAGACCACCTGCAGGACCATGCCTCCGGCGCCGAGCTCGGGCTCGAGAACCTGCAGCACTTCCGCCAGCACGGAGCCGACCCGCACGTGCTCCGCGGGCTGCGGCCCGCCGCGGGCGAAGGTCAGCATTTCCTGGACCGTGCGATCGAGGTCCTTGAGGCGGGCGACCGCGCGTTCCGCGAACCGCTGCCGTTCGGCGGCAGAGATGGCTGGGGCCGCCAGTTGCGATGCGTAGAGCAACGCTGCGGACAGCGGGGTGCGGATCTGGTGCGCGAGCTTCGCGGCCATTTCGCCCATCGCCGACAGGCGGCGGTGGCGATCGAGCAGTTCGCGTATCGCGCGGGCCTCGGTATCGTCGGTGAGCAGCACGATGCGGCCGGAGCGATCGGGCAGGTCACGCTGCGACTGGGTCAGTCGCCGGCCATCGCGCAGCACGATGTCGACGCCGTCCTGGTGGGCGAATGCGCGCGTCGCCACGACGTCCCAGGACAGTCCCACGACTGCTTCGCCGACCAGCGCCACGGCGATCCCATTCGCCTGGACGATCGTCCCGCCTGCATCGATGACCAGCACGCCCCCGGGCAGCGCTTCGAGCAGCAGCGTCAGCCGTTCGCAGAGCCGCGCGTTCTCAGCCGCCTGTTGCGCCCGCTGGTCGTTGGCCGCGGCAAGCTCCGCCGTCAGGCGCGCGATGCGGTCCTCGAGCGAGCGGTAGGTCTGCTCGAGCGACTGCGACGCCCGGGTGAAACTCGAGAACGCCTCTTCGAGCACCAGCGTCTGGTGCGATTCGAGCCCGGGCTTGCGCGTTGCCGAATGCATGCGAGCAATGACCAAGCAAATAGCGTGCCGCACCTGGAAGCCGCCGGATTACGCCGGCCCACGCGGCTGCTGCCACGGAATTCGTGCGCAGCGTTGCGCAAGGGGACCAAGGATCCGTCAAATTTCCGACGCGGTCCGTCCGGCGACGTCGCATGCAACCATGTCGCTGGCAATGTGGTACTTGCGAAGCTTCTCGACGAGCGTGGTGCGCTGGAGCCGCAACAGGCGGGCGGCCTTGGCAATCGTGCCGTTCGTCTCGTCCATCGCGCTGCGGATCATCCTGACCTCGATGCCGGCGAGATGGTCCTTGAGATCGATCCCTTCAGGCGGGAACTCGACATGCTGATTGCGGACCGCAGGGACCGCCGAGTACCGGGCGGGAAGATCTTCGCACTCGACAGTCCGGTCCTGGCAGAGAATCGCGAGCCGCTCGATCAGGTTCGCGAGTTCCCTGACGTTGCCGGGCCAGGGGAGTGCCGCAAGCGCAGCCACCGTCGCGGACGACAGGTTCACCTGGGCGCCATGCGTGCGCGCCACGTCCCGGGCCAGCGCGCCCACGAGTTCGGGGATGTCCTCCGCGCGTTCGCGCAGCGGGGGCACTTCGATCGGGAAGACGTTGAGGCGATAGAAGAGATCTTCGCGAAAGAGTCCCTGCTCGATCATTTGCTCGAGATTGCGGTGCGTAGCGGCGACGATGCGCACGTTGCATTCGCGCGTCGCATTGCTGCCGACGCGCTCATAAGTCCGTTCCTGCAGCACCCGCAGCAATTTCACCTGCATCGTCAGGCTCATGTCCCCGATCTCGTCGAGGAACAGGGTGCCGCCCTCGGCGTGCTCGAAGCGGCCGATGCGCGCGGTGACCGCGCCGGTGAAGGCGCCCTTGTCGTGGCCGAACAGTTCGCTCTCGAGCAGATCCACCGGGATTGCCCCGCAGTTGACCGGGACGAACGGCTTGTCAGCGCGCGCCGAAAGCTCGTGCACGTGGCGTGCAACGCGCTCCTTGCCGGTGCCCGATTCGCCCAGTACCAGGACAGTGGTGTCGAACGGGGCCACCCGATCGATCATGCGACGCACGCGGGCGATGGCGGGCGAGCGTCCTCCGGGACCATAGGAAAGCCCGGGGGACAGCGCGATGCGCGCCTGGGCCACGTGCAACTGAGCGCGGCGCAGCACCTCGGCGAGGCGTTTGTAACTGAGGGGGTATTCGATCAGCCAGTGCGTATGGCCGGCCTGCAGCGCCTCGGCCACCGGCTTGTTGAGGGCGCCGGATTCGCCCAGGATCGCCAACGGCAGGTCGCCGCACTGTTGGCGCAGGCTGCGCAGGGAGTCAGCGAGGGGGTCGCCGTCGCGGACGCAGCCCACGAGCGCCGCGACCCACCCGTGCTGTGCCGGCGCCGTCCATCCGACCCCCGCGTCCGGCGGCAGCACCACCGGCTCGTAGCCGAGGAACTCGAGCACGGCACTCCAGTGGTGCAGGCGTTCCACGTTGCCCTCGACGATGAGTACCTTGGGTTTTGTCATCCAAAAGCCCCCCGGCTTTGTTCTTGCTTCTTGGCCCGCCCACCCGAAAGCGAAGCTCGTTCGCCTTCGACCACCCCGTCACCTCTTGGTCCGATTGGACCACTCGGCGATCCAAAAATGGAGCTTACTTAACTTAATGCGATTACGAAACACAATCTATAGATTGTTTGAGAAATATTTCTACTACAGGTAGTGCCCGGGGAATTCAAGGGGCCTGTTGCTGGCGGGCCCTCGCCACGGCACGGCGGTGATACAGGAAGATGTGCTTTTCGATCGCGTCGACCGTCAGCGGGGAGAGTCCCTCGTAGCGCAGGTGCTGCCATTCCTGACCTGCGGCACCCGTCGGCGCCATGACCAGCAGGCCGGGCAACCGCAGCGGCTCGCTGATCAGCGGCGAGAGGTAGAGCTGTGCGACGGCGTGCGCGCCAGCCGGCCCGGCGGCTTGCCCGACCCATTCGAGCTGGCCCGCACCGAAGCGCAGCTCGCATTCCGCGGGCAGGGGCGCGCCTGCCGCGGTCAGGCGGCCCAGCAGGCGCAGGATCAGGCGCAGTTTCGCGTCGAGCTTGCCGATTTCAGCGCCTAGCGGCCCGTGGTCGTCCCTGCCCTCGCGCGGCGCATCCTCGAACGCGGCCAGCGCGTGCAGCAGGTCCAGGTTGTCGCTGTTCCAGCGGTGCAGCAACTCGAGCGAGGGTGGCTCGATCGCGGCGACGACGAGCGGCAGCCGATCGGCCCGCACGAGTTGCGTCGTCTGCGAACCCGGGTGGGACGGCGGAGCGTTCATGGCTTGGCACTCACCCGCCGGGCATCGCCGGATGGCGATTCAACGGCCGGGGGCAATGGCAGTGTAGCCCTCGATCGCGCGGCGGCGCTGCGCCAGTTGCAGCAGGGCAGACAGCACCGTGCCGCGCGCTTCCTCCGCATGCGTCAGCAGGCGCGCGTTCGCCGCCTGCAGCTCGACGAGAACCAGCCCGGTCTCCGGCTCGCACTGGCCCGCAGGCGGCAGCGCTTCGAGACGCAGGCGCAACTCGTCCTGCAGGCGCAGCGCCAGTTCGAACTCGCAGTTCGTCACCGCCTCCTCGAGTACGCGCGTGATCGCGAGCAGCGACTGCAGTTTGTCGTGGTCCGGCATGCAGCGATCAGGGACGTGCCGCTTCCGGCGCGATCGCGGCCCAGGCGAGGCGCACTTCACTCAGCAGCGATGCAGCCTCCTCGAGCGGTTGGACCGAACTGCGCAGGTTCGCCTGCGTGATCCGCAGCGACACGTAGTCGTACAGGTTCTCCAGGTTGTGCGCAATTTCGCCGCCCCGCTCGTGGTCGAGCGCCAGCCGCAGCGCCTCGACGATCGCGAGCGCGCGACTCAGGGATTCCGCCTTCGCGGACACCTCGCCGCGCTCGATGTGGCCCCTGGCCGTCGCCACCCGCATGAGTGCGCCGTCGAGCATCATGAGCACGACCCCGTGCGGACTGGCGCCATGCGCCCCACCGGCGCGGACGTCGCGATACGCTGAGACTCCAGACTGTGGCCCCGTGTACATCTGCGCTCACTCCGCGATGCTGCGCTTCGTCATTGGGCTCACCGCGCGGCTCCGGGCAGGTTGCCGAGCTGCTGGGTGAGGTAATCGCCGGTGCTGCGCAACCTGGCGACCAGGCTGTCGAGGGCGTTGAACTGCGTGCGCAGGCGGGCCTCGTAGGCGGTCAGGCGCGCCTGCAGCGCCTCGCGCTCGTCCCCGATGCCGTCGATGCTCTGCTGCAGCCCCTTGATCCGCGTATCGAGCGCACCGCCGGCGGTAACGTAACGCTCCAGCAGCGTATCCATGCGCGTGGCGACGCCTTCCCCGGCAGCAGAGAAGAACCGGCCAACGCCGTCGAAGTCGCTGGTCAGCGCGGCCGTGAGCTTTGCATCGTTCACTTCGAGGGTGCCGTCGAGCTTGCGACTGATGCCGAGTTCCGCGAGCGTGGCGAACGACACGCCGAGGCCACTGCTTGCCGTCGACATCAGCCGGCGCACGGACTCGGAGAAATCCCGATAGGTGGCGTCGCCCAGCAGCGGCCCGGCCACTTTCGTTTCCGGATCGTAGCTCGCGAGAGCCCGCAGGTTGTCGACCAGCGAGTTGTAGGCGCCGACGAACTCGTCGATCTTGCTGCGGGCCCCGGTCGTGTCGTACGCGATCGTGAGAGTGGTCGGCTCGCCAACGGCCGACACGCCGGCCGCGTCGATCGTCACGCCGCTGATGGCCGACGTGAAAGAATTCGTGGCGCTCGTCACTTCGACGCCGTCGACGAGGATCGAAGCGTCCTGGGCAGCGCTGACCTCGGTCAGGTTCAGGATCGAGTTCGCCGGGTCGTACACCAGGCTCGCAAGGCCACCGTCCCCGCCGCTCTGCGTGACGGTGATGGCATTGCCCGCGCCGGTGCTGCGCGAAGTCAGGACCAGTTGTGCGCCAGCCGTGCCGGTCACGATGGAGGCCGTGACGCCAGGGTTGTCACTCGCGCCGTTCAGCGCGTCGCGGATTCCAGCCAGCGTGCCCTGCGTCGAGTCGATCGTCAGTGTCATCGACTTGCCGCCGGTGGTGACGACCAGCGTCCCCGTGCCGACCGCCGTGGTCTCGGCGGCGAACACCCCGGAGCGCAGCTTCTGCGCCGCGGCGAGCCGGACGACTTCGATGGCAAAGCTGCCCGGGGCTGCCGTGGTGCCCGCGGTCCCGGTGACGATGTCCTTGTTGCCGGAAGTCACGACGCGGCCCTGGAACCGCGTCAGCGTCTTGAGCGGTTCGAGCGCAGAACGCAATTCCTCCACGGCGCTGCGAAAGCTGCCGTAAGCCGACAGGCGCGCCTGGAATCCTGCCTCGCGTCGCTCGAGCCGGCCAGCCTGCGCCTGGCCCTCCGCGCGCACGAGACTCTGGACCAGTCCCGCGATGTCGAGGCCTGAGCCGATGCCGGTGGTGGTGATGCTGGCCATGGGTTCTTCTGCTGCCTGCCGCTGGGTGTCCTGCCGCGGCGGAAGTCGCCGCCGTACGAAGATCAAGCAAGATCCATGCCTCGGTCAGGCGCGCTCCTGCAGCATTGCACCTGTGCCGCTCCCGTCCAGTGCGCGGGCCAGCGCCAGCATTTCAGGCGACGGGATCTGGCGCACGATTTCACCCGTTTCCGGGTTGAGAACGGTGATGATCGTGCGTCCGCTCGACTCATCGACCTGGAACCTGAGTGCCCGCCGGCTCTCC
>JAOUGW010000336.1 GCA_029865465.1 Gammaproteobacteria bacterium | reverse complement strand
CCGACTAACCCCTACCCCCTAACCCCTAACCCCTCTCTTGGACTCCCTCACCCACATCGTCCTCGGCGCCGCCGTCGGCACTGCCGTCCTCGGCCGCAAGGCCGGGCTGCGCGCCGCCGCGGTCGGGGCGGTCTGTAACACCCTGCCGGACCTGGACGTGTTCCTTGCCCACGGGGACCCGGTCCGGGACTTCACCTTTCACCGTGCCGAGACCCACGCGCTCTTCTGGCTCACGCTGGCAGCACCCGCCATCGCGTGGCTGGTCGCGCGGGTCAATCGCGGAGTCAACGCGTCATACCGCGAGTGGTTGCTGCTCGTCTGGCTGGCGCTGATCACGCACCCGCTGCTCGATGCCTTCACGGTGTATGGCACGCAGCTGCTGCTGCCGTTTTCGGATTACCCGGTCGGGGTCGGCAGCGTCTTCATCATCGACCCGCTGGTCACGGTGCCCATGATCGTCGGCCTGCTCGCGTGGCTGCGGTGGCGCCAGCACGCGCCTGGTCGCGGGATGGCATGGAATCGCATGGGACTCGTTGCGAGCACGCTCTACCTGGGTTGGACGGTCGCGGCGCAGTCGCACATCGCAGGCGAAGTGCGGCGCTCGATCGCGGCGACGCCACTCGAAAGCAGGCGTGTGCTGGTCACCCCTGCCCCGCTCAACAGCCTGCTGTGGCGGGTCGTCGTGATGGATGAGGATGGCTATCACGAGGGTTTCCGGTCGCTCTTCGACCAAGGCACGCGCATCCCGCTGGCGCGGCACGCGAGTGACCCGAGGCTGCTCGATCCACTGCGCGACGATTGGACCGTACGGCGGCTCGCCTGGTTTTCCAAAGGTTTCTACTCGGTGCACCTGGCGACGGGTGATGTTCGCGTCGCGGCCGGCGCGCCGGGCACGGTCAGCCAGTTGCTTGGAGCGGTGACGACGGCGCAGGCGGCACCTGTCGGCAACGACGACGCGGCTCAACCCATCGTCATGACCGACCTGCGCATGGGCCAGACGCCGTGGTTCGTGTTCTCGTTCGTCGTCGCCGAACAGGGCGCGAAGGGCATCAGTGCCGTGCCGAACCTGCAGGTCCCGAGCGAGCCCCCGCCGCTCGCCGCACTCCCCTGGTTGTGGAACAGGATCTGGGACGAGAACGCGACGTACTGAGACTCAGTCGATCGGTGCGCGATCCAGCACTACCGCGGACCTCTTCGCCGCGCCGGTTTCGTCAGGTCGCCGGCGCCCGCGATTGCGTGATGCGGAACCGCGCCGCCACGAACGCAAGGTCCGTCAGCGTGGCGTTACCCGCCGGGTTGAGTCCCGTCACGTGGTAATCGCTGTACGCGGCAGCGAAATTGAGCGGCATCGGCCCGGTGAGGTTGCAGGTGAGCTGCGCGCCCGCCGCCGAGTACGCCGCGATGGCTCGCTCGATGTACTCCTCGTCCGTGGAATACAGGAACGCCGTGATTCCCCCTCCGGCGCGTGCGTCCGCGGCTGCCTCCGCGAGCGCGGCGTCGCGGTCGTCGGTGGCGATCACGAAGCCGATCGGCCCGAAGCGCTCTTCCCCGTACAGGTCCCTGGCGCCCGCATCGAGTCCGACCAGCAGGGGTGTGCGCGTGCGGGCGCGGGCAAATTCCGGGTGCGCGTAAGGGGACGAACCGAGCAGAACCCGACCGCGACGCGAGCCCTCCTCGGCCACCTGGTCAATGAGCGCGGGCGTGGATGCAGACTGGATCGCCGCCATGATCGGCGCCGCGCGCTTCGGATCGGCTGCGATCGACGCGATCGCCTGCGCGAGCAGCGAACCGAACTCATCCGCACCGATGCGGCCGCCAGCGTGACGAATGCCGTCGCGGGGCACGTAGATATTCTGCGGCGAGGTGCACATCTGCGCCGAGAACAGGCTCATCGTCGTGGCGAGACTCTTGAGCACGGGTTCGAGCTGGTCCACCGATTCCACGACGACTGTGTTCACGCCCGACGTTTCCGAATAGCAGAGTGCAGGGTGGGCATTCGCCTCGACCCAGGAACCAAAGCGCGCACTGCCCGTGAAATCGATGATCGCGGTCTGCGGATGCTTGACCAGCACCTTGCCGACCGGCGCCTCGACCGTGTCGAGACAGAGCGTGACGAGGTCGGGCTGGAATCCGGCGCTGGCAATCACTTCGCGGAACGTGCGCACTGCCAGCGCCATCGGCAGGATCGCTGTCGGGTGCGGCTTCACGATCACGGGGTTGCCTGTCGCGAGGCTCGCGAGCATGGCCGGGTAAGCATTCCAGGTCGGAAACGTGGCGCAGGCAAAGCACACCGCGACACCGCGCGGGACCAGCTGATAACGCTTGCGCAGCCGGATCGTCGTCGATCCGAACCGTCGTTCCCACAACGCCTCGGTGGGCACGTCCGACATCGCAGCCTGCGCATACGCGAGTGCCTCGACGCCGCGGTCGAGCGCATTCGTGCCGCTCCCGGCGTAGCTCATCGGGCCGCTCTGGCCCGCCGTGTGCATCACGGCTTGCGCCGTAACGAACACGTTCTCGTACAGCCGCTCGACGATTTCCATGCAGACGCCGAGCCGCGCCTGTGGCGTCGCGGCCGCCCAGGCCGGCATCGCCGAACGCGCGGATGAAAACAGTCCGTCGATGTCGGCGCGCGGGTAGTCGATGCCCAGCGGCTCGAGCGTGTACGGGGAAACCTCTCCGCTGATGCGGCCCACGG
>JAOUGW010000121.1 GCA_029865465.1 Gammaproteobacteria bacterium | reverse complement strand
CCTCGGCCCTGGCGACGACGACCCAGACCAATGACAAGCAAGCCCCGGGCTTCGGCCAAGTTCATGACCAGCGCGCAGCTGCGCGCGGCGTTCCTGGATTTCTTCAAGGAGCGCGGCCACGCCGTCGTGCCGTCGAGCTCGCTCGTTCCGGTCAACGACCCGACGCTGCTCTTCACCAACTCGGGCATGGTCCAGTTCAAGGACCTGTTCCTCGGCAAGGAAAAGCGCAGCTACGTGCGTGCGGCCACGTCGCAGCGTTGCGTGCGCGCCGGCGGCAAGCACAACGACCTCGAGAACGTCGGTTACACGTCGCGCCACCACACGTTCTTCGAGATGCTGGGCAACTTCAGCTTCGGCGACTACTTCAAGCAGGACGCGATCCGCTTCGCCTGGGACTTCATCACCGGCACGCTCGGCATTCCGCCGTCGAAGCTCTGGGTCACCGTGTTCGAAGAAGATGACGGCGCCGCCGAGATCTGGCTGAAGGAAATCGGCGTCGATCCTTCGCGCCTCACGCGCATGGGCGCGAAGTCGAATTTCTGGGCGATGGGCGACACGGGCCCGTGTGGCCCGTGCACCGAGATCTTCTACGACCACGGTCCCGACGTGGCCGGCGGTCCGCCGGGCTCGCCCGACGAAGACGGCGATCGCTACGTCGAGATCTGGAACCTGGTGTTCATGCAGTTCGACCGCGCGGCCGACGGCACGATGACGCCGCTGCCGAAGCCGTCGGTGGACACGGGCATGGGTCTCGAGCGCATCTCTGCCGTGATGCAGGGCGTGCACAGCAATTACGAGATCGACCTGTTCCGCAGCCTGATTGCAGCCGCCGCCAGGGCCACGGCCAGCGGCGATCTCGCGTCGAACTCGCTGCGCGTGATTGCCGACCACGTGCGCGCCACGTCGTTCCTGATCGCGGACGGCGTGCTGCCGTCGAACGAGGGCCGCGGCTACGTGCTGCGCCGGATCATGCGCCGCGCAATCCGTCACGGTTTCATGCTCGGCCAGCGCCAGCCGTTCTTCCACACGCTGGTGCGGACGCTCGAGCAGGAGATGGGTGCCGCCTATCCCGAGCTCGCGGCGCAGCGCGCGCACATCGAGAAAGTCATCCTGCAGGAAGAAGAGCGCTTCGCCGAAACGCTGGCGCAGGGCATGGCCTTGCTCGACACCGCGATCGGCACGCTCGGCAGCAGGAAAGAGATTCCCGGCGAGACGGTGTTTCGTCTCTACGACACGTACGGCTTCCCGGTCGACCTCACCAGCGACATTGCGCGCGAACGCGGGCTCTCGATCGACGAGCCGGGGTTCGAGGCCGCGATGAATGCGCAGCGCGTGATGTCGCGTGCTGCCAGCAAGTTCAGCGTCGACCTGCGTGGCGACCTGAGCCTCGACAGCGAGACGTCGTTCATCGGCTACGACGGCGAGACCGGCCAGGGCCGCGTCGTCGCGATGTACCGTGGCAAGGACGCGGTCACCGAACTCAAGGTGGGCGAGGAGGGCCGGGTGGTCCTCGACGTCACGCCGTTCTACGCCGAAAGCGGCGGCCAGGTCGGCGATGCCGGCGAGCTCGCGACGTCCACTGCCCGCTTCACGGTCACCGACACGCAGAAGCTGGGCAAGGCGCACGTGCACGTCGGCAAACTCGCAGCCGGGACGCTGATGGTCGGCGAGACGGTGGCTGCGACGGTGGATGGCGTACGCCGCGACGCTACCCGCGCGAATCATTCCGCCACGCACCTGCTGCACGCGGCGCTGCGCGAGGTCCTCGGGGCGCACGTCACCCAGAAGGGTTCGCTGGTCGCGCCCGACCGCCTGCGTTTCGATTTCTCGCACTATTCAGGCGTCACGCCCGAGGAACTGCAGCGGGTCGAGGCGATCGTGAATGCGGAGGTGCGCAAGAACGCCGACGCCGAAACGAAAATCATGGATTTCGACGCCGCGGTGGCCGCGGGAGCGATGGCGCTGTTCGGGGAGAAGTACGAGCACCAGGTGCGCGTGCTGCGCCTCGGGGACTTCTCGACCGAGCTTTGCGGCGGCACCCACGTGCGCCGGGCGGGCGACATCGGGCTGTTCAAGATCGTGAGCGAAGGCGGCGTGGCTGCGGGCGTACGGCGCATCGAAGCGGTCACCGGCCAGGGCGCCTACGATTACGTGGTCACGACGGACCACAAGCTGCGCGAAGTGGCCGGGCTCGTCCGCGGCTCGCGCGACGACGTCGAAGACAAGGTCAAGCAGTTGCTTGACCGCGCGCGCCGCATGGAAAAGGAGATCGCGCAGCTGAAGGAAAAGCTTGCCAGTGGCAGCGGTCGCGACATGGCGGCCGAGGCGCTCACGATCGGTTTGGGCGTGAAGCTGGTCGCCGCGACCGTTGATGGCGCAGACGCTGCGGCGCTGCGCACGACGGTGGATCAGCTCAAAAACAAGCTCGGCAGCGCGATCATCGTGCTCGGTTCGCCGGCAGGCACCGACAAGGTGACGCTCATCGCCGGCGTCACCGACGACCTCACGTCGCGCGTGAAGGCGGGCGACATCGTCAATCACGTGGCGAAGCAGGTCGGGGGCAAAGGCGGCGGACGTGCGGATCTCGCGCAGGCCGGCGGCACGCAACCAGCCAACCTCGCTGCCGCGCTTGGCAGTCTCGCTGCATGGCTCACGCCACAGGTGTCGTGACCGGTTGCCGCATCGCCGCGTGGACGGTTCGATTACAGAGGTCGATCGTTCTTCGAGGAAAAAGTCTACTGTCTTCAAGTTCGGCACTCCGGCAGCCAGCAGCATGCTGACTTTTGTCGGCACGGAGCGTATTGTTCGTGGGCGGAAATAGTGCGCATATTTATGCGCATGACTTTCGCAGACCTGGTCCAGAATCTTAGTTCTGTCGTCTGCAAGGTGTGGGCGGCATCGCGTGTCGGAAGCCGTTCCTGGCGGGATGCGCGCCGAAGGATTGAAGGGACTCGAGTCCGACGCAGTACGAAGCCAAGCTGGCTGGGGGGTTCAGCATGTTGATTCTCACGCGACGCGTAGGTGAAACCGTGATGATCGGCAACGACGTGACGGTCACCGTGCTCGGCGTCAAAGGCAACCAGGTCCGCATCGGCGTCAACGCGCCGCGCGACGTGGCTGTCCACCGCGAAGAGATTTTCGAGCGCATCAAGCGCGAAGAGCAGGGCGGGAATGGGACGGCGACGGCGCGCCCGGGTCCTGCACTCACGAACGGCAACGGCCATGCCACCGATGGCATGGACGTCGAACCGTACCCCTGACCCGCAAGCCCCTCAATCCGGGCAACAGGCGATTTCCAGCCCCAAGCTTTACGGGGCGGCTCTGGACGTCTATCCTTCGCGGCTCTCCCAAGAACGGAGAGATGGCCGAGTGGTCGAAGGCGCGCCCCTGCTAAGGGCGTAAGGGTCAAAAGCCCTTCGAGGGTTCGAATCCCTCTCTCTCCGCCAGCATTTGCTGAATTACGCGCCCGTAGCTCAGTTGGATAGAGCGTCTGGCTACGAACCAGAAGGTCGGGAGTTCGAATCTCTCCGGGCGCGCCAGTGAAATGAAAAGGGGTCACCTGCAAAGGTGGCCCTTTTTCATTTCACCCGGCGAAGCCGGGGAGACGTCCGGGACTCCCGACGTCGTCGGGAGGTCGACAACCACGCGCAGCGTGGTTGGACGTTGACGATTCGCGGCAACGGAGCGCATCGGCGACGGCCCCAGCGGGACGGCCGGGAGCACAGCGGGGCCGCCATCTCTCTGGGCGCGCCATTTTTCCTTCGCGCTCATGACTTCGGCCCGCGCACAGTCCGTGGCCAGAACTCGTCCTTCGGGATGTGCTGGACCCTGGCGCACTCAGCCCTGAAATCGTAGGGGACTTCGTCGGCGCAATCGGGCCACTGGCCCGTCGTCATCCAGAACTCGACCAGCCCCAGCCGCGCGCAAAGCTGTGCGAAGCGCGGGTCGTTGCGCATCTCCGGCATCCCGGACATGAACATCAGCGACGTCCGGTAGGCATCGGGCCCCATGATGTCGTCGCTGGTCCCGGTCGGTCCCAGGCACGCGGTCTCGGCTAACTGGTAAGCGAGGTCGACGAGGCCCAGATGCGCAGCGTACACCAGCTGCGCGACGTCGACGCCACCGGTCCCGCGCACGTTGGCTTCGAGCGCACTGCGCCATGCTCCGATGTTCTCCGGCGTCGGGTCGCGCTTGGCGCGGATGAACGGCAACCCATCCTGGAACTCACGAAGCTCGCGTCTCGCAGCGAGTTCGAGCATGCGGTCGACCGCTGCCCAATCCTGCTGCAATGCATGGGCGCGCAACAGGCTCGATACCGGAAAGCTCATGCCGGGCACCCGCACCAACAGTTCTTCGTAGACAGGTATCGCGTCCGCCACGCGACCGGCAGCCATTCTCGCGAGCGCGAGCGTGTTGGCGGTCATCGGATCCAATGTGTTCAGCCGGTAAGCGCGCTCCGTCTCCTCGAGGCTCTCGCGAATCCTGCCAGTGGTTCGAAGGTACCAGCCGACGTATGCGCGTCCGTGCGCCGACCCCGGGGCGCGTCGCAGGCGTTCCAGCGCTGCTTCGCCCTCGAGGAATCTGCCGAAGGCCGGAAGGATAAAGAGTTGCGCCGCCAGGGCATCGGCATTCCCGGGGTCGAGCGCGAGGGCCCGGGCTGCTTCTGTCGCGACCTGGCTGGCACTCGCCGGCCGGTCGGCGAACGGCTGATAGAACGACCGCCACGCCCTGACGTAAGCCAGCCGGCCCCACGCGTCGGCAAACTGCAGTGCACGCTGGGTGACGACCTCCAGCAGGCCGAGGCTGGTGCGCAGTTCGTCCGGCGCGTAGGAGTGTGGGCAGGCGCGCAGATAGAGGTCGTAGACGGCGGGATCGATGGCCTGCGTCGTGGGGCGTGAAAACGCCCGATGGAGCGCACCGGCGATGCTCTCCGAGATGTCGTCCTGGACCTCAAAGATGTCTTCCGTGCCCCGGTCGTAGCGGTCCGACCAGAGCGTCCTGCTGGATGGCGCATCGACGAGGTGCGCGCTGATGCGCACGCGACCCCCGGTGCGGCGGATCGAGCCGTCCAGGACGTGAGTGCAGCCGAGCGTTCGGGCTGCTTCGGCCTTGCGTTCGCCTCGGAACTGGAAACTGGATGCGCGGCCGATCACCGCGAGTCCGGCACCGCGCGAGAGGCGTTGGATGATCTCCTCGCTGACACCGTCGGAGAAGAACTGCATCTCCGGATCGCTCGACAGGTTGTCGAAAGGCAGGACGGCGAGAATCGGTTCATTGGATGCGGCAAGACCAGTCGCACCGACGGCAAGCGCGGCGACTTGCCCAGACTTGTCCGGGCGCAGCGCCAGCCCGGCGCCCACGGGTGCATCGGTTCTCCTCGGCACGATCATGCGCCGCACGGCCTTCCCGATCGGCGAGAGAACCAACCCCGCCAGTGCAACCAGCGCGGTCGTGCCGCTCAGGAACGACTCGTTCGCGGAAATCCACTGCCGGAGGTCATCGACTGTCGCCATGTGACCGGATTCTCGTCGTGCGCGTTGTGAATCTGGCGGAAACGAGCGCGACGATGAGGCAGGGGACCGCGCTCGTCAATCTGCGCAGTCCAGCCGTTGCGGATCGGATCGAGACTCGGCATGCGGATCGGCACACCGTCGGGGTCGGCTTCGCGCCGCGCCGTCAGCCAAGTTCGTGCGGGAGCCGATCGCGGGACGGCCAGCAGCGAAGCGGGGCCGCCCTCTCTCCGGGCGCGCCAGTGATGAAATGAGAACGGGAGTTCCCAGGGGAACTCCCGTTTTCATTTGCTGAGGGATTACCAGGAATTATCTCTGCTCATCGATCCACGCTCGCACCGAGGCGTCGAGCATCGGCAGCGTCACGCTGCCGTGGCCAAGCACTTGGTCGTGAAAGGCCCGCAGGTCGAAGCCGGTCCCGAGTTCTGCCTCCGCGAGATTGCGCAGCCGGCGGATTTCCAGCATGCCCAGCATGTAGGAGTTGGCCTGCCCGGGCCAGGCGATGTAGCGGTTGACCTCCGACTCGATATCCACCGCCGGCCAGGCGGTATTGTTCAGCATGTAGTCCACCGCCTGTTGCCGCGTCCAACCCTGCGTGTGAATGCCGCTGTCCACGACCAGTCGCGCGGCGCGCGCCGCCTGGTCCGACAGCAGGCCCATGCGATCGAGCGGACCGCTGTACAGCCCGAGCTCGTCTGCCAGGCGCTCCGAGTAGAGCGCCCAACCCTCGCCGAAACCGGAGTTCCAGAGGTACCGTGCGATGGGGTGCACGCGGTCGCCCAACTCCAGCGCGATCGCACCCTGCAGATGGTGGCCCGGGTAGGTTTCATGGTGCAGTACCGACTCCTGGATCGCGCGTGAGCGGTGGGTCGGATTGACGACCGCAATGTAATAGATGCCCGGGCGCGTGCCGTCCTCCGACGACGACTGGTATTCACCGGTGCCGCTTGCGCGATAGGCCGGATACGCCTTGATCTCGACGTCGGCTTTGGGCAGCCGGCCGAACGCATCCGGCATCCTCGCCTTGGCGCGGGCCAGTGCGGCCACCGAATACTGCAGCACTTCGTCTTCGGTCCCGAAGGTGTACCTGGGGTCGTCGTTGAGGCCCCGCAGGAATGCCTCGATGGTCGCCCCGGCGAAGTGTTCATCGATGATGGCCTGCATCTCAGCGCGAATTCCGGCGATTTGCTCCAGCCCCAGCCGGTGAATCTCGCTGGCGGCGGGTTGGATGGTGGCGTAGTAGCGCACCAGGGCCGGGTAGCACGCAGCGCCGTCAGGGTTGAAGCCCAGCCCGATGCCTTCCCGCGCGCGCGGCAGGTACTCAGCCTCCAGGAAGCGGGCGAAGCGTTCCACTGCCGGAGCGATGTCGGATTTGAACAGCGCTTGTACCTCGGCAGCGAACTTCGGGTCGCCCGCGCGCATGCCCGGGCTCAGCAACGGGCTGTCGGCGCCTGCCAGTGCCCGCACTTCGCTGACGGCAGGAGCCACCGTCAGGCGCGGGGCGCTGTAGCCGGATTCCAGGCCGCGGCGCAAGTTGGCGATCTCGATGTCGATGTACTTCGGCAACGCCGCCAACCGCTGCAACGCCTGTCGCTGCAGTTCAGGCGTATCGACGGGCTGTATCTCGAACAGGCTAGGCACCGAGGCGTGCCAGGCGGTCATGCTGCTGGCCGCCCACAGTTCGTTGCGGCAGACGCGGATAGCGGCCGAGCTGGCCAGGGTCTCGTGCAGGATGCCGTAGGTCACCCAGTCGCGGCTTCCCACCTCCGCGGGCATGCCCCTGACGCTGAGTTCTGCGAGCCAGGCGTCTTCCCGTGCCTGCCAGGCAACCCGGGCTTCCGGCGAATTGTCGGTAAGCCGGTCGTGACGGGCGCCGGGCAGGGAATACCGGGTGCCCAGCTCAGGCTGGTACTGCAGCAGAGCCGACAGGTACTCGTCGGCGATGGCCTCGACGTCACGCTGTGCGAGCCTGGCGCCATTCGCGTCTGCAAGCGCAGTGTCCGGCAGCGCACGGTATGACTGGCATCCGGTCGGACCGACGCAAAGCAGTGCAGCGGCCAGGACCAACCACGTGCTGGTGCTACGGTTGCGGTGAGGGCGCAAATCGAGCTCATTTTCAGTGCGCATCGGCGGTTTCCGTTATTCAAGGTTGGCGGGACAGAGGGGGCGCAACCAGGGTTCCCGCCTGGCAGGCTCATAGGTCAATCGAAATGCCGGCAGTGACCCGCAAGTACGCGGCGACGGAAAGGGATCCCTACCTTTCGTGACTGGCGGATTGTACGAGATGGGGCGTGTGGGCACGCATCTGCGCTGACTCGCGCCCCCCGTTTCGTCTCGTCCTCCAAGACACGATAACTGCGCTCCAGTTCAACCCAGCCAGCGCCGGAACCACTGCAACGCAAGGTCCGCCACCTGTTCCAGCGTGCCCGGCTCCTCGAACAGGTGGGTTGCGCCCGGAACGATCTCGAGCCGCGCTTCGCATTGCAGGAGTCGCAATGCCTGCTCGTTCAGTTCGATGACGATGGGATCCTGCGAGCCGACGATGAGCAGCGTGGGCGCAGTCACGCATGGCAGCGCAGCGCCGGCCAGGTCGGGGCGTCCGCCCCTCGACACGATCGCGTGCACTTCGCATTCGACGCTCGCCGCAAGCGCCGCAGCCGCGCCTGTGCTCGCGCCAAAGTAGCCTGGCCGCAGGTTCGTGGCCCAGTCCTGGGATCCGAGCCAGCGGGTCACGCCCGCCAGGCGGCGCGTCAGCAGATCGATGTCGAATCGCAAGCTCGCATCCCGCAGGTCGCGCTCCTCCTCTTCGGCCGTGAGCAGGTCGAAGAGGAGGGTGCCGAGCCCGCCTGCCACGAGGTGGTTGGCGACGTAACGATTGCGCGTGCTGAAGCGGCTGCTGCCGCTGCCGTGCGCAAACAGCACGACGCCTCGCGCAGCGTGGGGCAATACCACGTCGCCCTGCAGCACCGCGTCGCCGGCATCGATGGTCGCTGGAAATGACTGGGGTTTCGCTTCTCTCATTGAGTGACTCCCAGGAATGCCGCGCGGGCTTCGCTCACCAGGGCTGCCCCGCAGTCCGTGTAGCGCGGAGAGAAATGGAACGGAACGATCGCGCGGACGCCGGAGTTGCGGGCAATCGAGCCGGCTTGTCGCGTCGTCAGGTGATACTTGCGTCGCGCCTCATCCACGTCGCATTCGCGGAATGTCGCCTCGATGTAGAGCAGGTCCGCGTCGGCAACGAGGCGGGAGATGCGCTGCAGGTTGTCGGCGTGGCACGCGACGTCGGAGACGTAGGCGACCTTCTGGCCCGGCACGCATTGCACGGCAGCCTGCCGCAACACTCCAAGCGACAGGCATTTCTCCCGCAACTCGTCGTCTTCGCGCCATCGTGCCGTGAGCGGAGTGTCATCCGGCGCGCCGGCGATGATCGTGCGCTTGGCGTCCCTCAGCCATGGGCCCGGCATCAGCCCAAGTTCCGTGAGACGATTCGGCCAGACGTTGACGTGCATCGATTCCTGCAGCGCGAATCCCAGGCACGGGATGCCATGGTCGAGCACGGCACAGCGTACCTGGAGGGCCGGTTCGTCGAGCAGCAGTCCGTCATGCACTTCGGCTGCATCATGTTCGCGGCGCTGAAAGCGTTCGTGCGAGTTGAAGGTGGCCCGGGTCACGTGGGAACCATCGGCCGACACCTCGCAGGCCGTGATGACCAGGTCGACGCTGTATTTTTCGACCAGGTTCC
>JAOUGW010000335.1 GCA_029865465.1 Gammaproteobacteria bacterium | reverse complement strand
CGCTGCACCAGCGTAACCGCTCCCGCCGCACCGGTGGCGCGCGTGAGGCCGGCTTGGTTGACGAGGTGTCGCGCGATCGCTCGATACACGACGCCGAGCACCAACGTCAGCGCATCCGGATCGCTTGGCTCCGACTACGACGCACTGATCGAAGATTGCGGCCCCGCGCTGTGGATCCATGGCCACGTGCACGAGTCGTTCGATTACCGGATCGGCCGCACCGCCATCGCCTGCAACCCGCGCGGCTACCTGCGCTGCGGCGAAAACGCGCGCTTTGACCCGACCCGCTCGGTCAAATTGCAGTACGACGGACGAACTGACGCCGCACGCGCCTGAGAATCAACTTACGTATGCCAGACGCTGTATCCCTGATACCTCACCTGACCGTCGGTCGCGCCCCTCTGGTCGCTGCCGCCAAACGACTGCGCAGGGCGACCACGGACCGCAAGCTCATGAGCAGCGAGCTGCTGCTGCGGTTCAGCGACGGCGACCTGATGCTCGAGATCCCCGGCGCCGCGGGCCAGGGAGATCAGTATCCGGCAGCGGTAGCGATTGCATCCGGCCTCGCAGCCGACCTCGCCGGTGCCGATCAACGCTTCAAGGACGCCATTGGCCGCGCACACGCGCTGCTCAATGACTACGGCATCTCACGTGCGGACTTCGAAGAGGTCGTTCGTGTGCTGGTGCTGAGACGCAACAAGTCCTGACGCTGCGCGCTGCCCACCTTCGCTACCGTCTCCCGCAAAGGAGACGGCCATGCCCCACAACCTCATCACCCTCCCCCAAGCCACCCTCGACGCAGAGGGTGTCCGCTCACGCGTCGTATAGCTGGAACGCGTACGACGTCTGGCTGTCACGCGTCCAGCAACCGCACGCACTCGCCGCCCGTTCCTCGATCAGCGAGCAGTCGACTGCTCCGCACGACTGAGCATCCGGCGACACGAACTTCTCCAGTCGCCGTTCAACCACGCTGTTGTGAAACGGCCGCGTCGCCCCTCACGGCTCCCGGCCGTACCCCGCCTCGCGCTGGTTGCGCACCGCGAGCAGGAAGACCGTGTCCACCTCGGGCAAGTAACGATACAGGGCGACGTAACCGTGTGAATCGCGTCCGATCACGAGCTCGCGTTTGCCTCCCTCCACGGGCCGTCCGATCAGCGGGCTCGTCGCAAGCACGTCCACCGCCTGCACGATTTCCGCGAGGCGACTCGTGACGTCCGCCACCTCGAACTCGGTGAGATGCGCGAAGAACCGGTCGAAGTCGTCGAGCACCTCGGGCGCCGCCTCGATGCGCGCCATGCTCTGCTCTAGCGCACCAGTTTCCGGGCACGGGGCCGGCGCACCGACGGCCGGCCTTCCGCCCGCGCAGTGAGGTACGTCCGCATCTCGTCCCACGGCACCGTCTTCCCCTGGTCGAGAATCTTCGACCAGCGCTCATCGGCCTCGCAGTGAAACTCGCTCTTGAGTTCCGCTTGCTCGACCGTCTGCGCAATGGCCTCGACGATGAATGCGTGCGACGATTTGCCCTCGCGCTCGGCCACGGCGGCCACACGCGCCCGGAGTTCATCGTCCAGTCGGATGGTGGTGGTCGCGGGCATCGTGGGTCTCCAGCTTACCTCGGATTCGAACGTAGCACTTCCGTGCTACGGTCGCAAGAGACATGGATATCGTGCGAGCAATCATGCGCCGCTTGCCTCTGCCGCATGGCTCGAACCCGTTGACTCCCCGACCCGCCTCCCGACCCAAACGGAAGAGCCCGGCTCATCGCCGGGCTCGAATGTGACGTCAGAGCTCGAATCCGAGCCCGCAGTTCTTTACGTTGTCACGATCAGTTCGGTCCTACTCCTTCGGACCGAGGCACCGAAATCCTTCGCCCGTAAAGTCCTCCTCGTGCAGTACCACCAGCTCGCCGTTGGCATTCACCGTGATTTTGAAATCGTCCATGTAAAAGAACGCCGGCGCGTGCTCGTCGAGGGGAACGAATCGGATGTTGCTGACCCACTGCACGACCTGCCCCTTCTCCAGCTTCGTGTTCATCTGGAACGGGGACACCGCCTGGCCAACCCACACTCGCCCGCTGATCGTGCCGGTCTGATAGACCTTGAATCGCCAGTTATCGATGAGGTGGAACGTGCCGGACGGCGTCGTGAATTCGTGATACCGGGTCTCGCCGACGAGATGCCGGGTCACCATCTCTCCGACACAGTCGTTGTACCACGGCGGATTGTCGAACTCGAACGGCAGAACTTCGTTGCCAACCGGATCCTTCGCGAATGCTCCACCGGCGATTACCGCCAGCACCGCAACCGCGAACAAAGAACCAATGAGTTTCTTCATCTCTCCCTCCTCGCAGCCATCCTGGCTGCGTCTGTAATCCGGCGACCGACGGCGTCCTTCGTGGTCTTTCGCGGAGGGCAACCGGCAGAGCGCCGGCTATGTTTGACTTTTACGCTCAATCCCGGGTGCCAACCATTCGGAGTAATTGCTACTGCCAATGGACTGGCTCCGCGAATCACTGCCATCGCGCGGCGATGCGTCGGGGGATAGGAATTTCAAAGCACCTGCTGCGACCGAACCGATTCGCGTAACCGGCCTTAGGGTGAGCCGAAGCCTACCGTCGACAGCCCTTGCCCGGCAAACCCCGACGGCCAGGACACCGGCGGGTCGTCCAGCCGGCCGCTGATAGCCCCTGCCCTGACCCCGAAGCCG
>JAOUGW010000334.1 GCA_029865465.1 Gammaproteobacteria bacterium | reverse complement strand
AATTGTTGTTGGGGCCCAGACACAGAGTTACGGCTTAGTAACCGTTGACGGTACTAACGTGTTCCGTTAGTATTCGTCATGGCGATCAAGTCCTTCAAGTGTGCCAACACGGAGAGCTTGTTCAAGGGCGCGCGAGTCAAACGGTTCGTGAACATCGAATCCGTGGCAATGCGCAAACTGGCCATGCTGAACCGTGCCGGCCGACTTGACGACCTCAGGGTACCCCCAGGCAACCGATTGGAAGCACTGAAAGGCAATCTATCCGGTCTGCACAGCATTCGCGTCAACGACCAATACCGCGTGTGCTTTCGGTGGACACCTGAAGGCCCGGCAGACGTCGAGATCGTTGATTACCACTAACCGAGCACTGTCATGCGCAAAGTACCCTACCCCCACCCTGGCGAGATCCTCCTCGAGGAGTTTCTGAAGCCCATGGGCATTACGCAGTACCGGCTGGCCAAGGAAATCGGAGTACCGCAGCGTCGTATCGGCGAGATTGTTGCTGGCACTCGCGGAGTTACGGTCGATACCAGCCTGCGGCTTGCCCGCTTTTTTGGAATGTCCGAGGGCTTTTGGATCGGCCTGCAAATGGACTACGAAGCGGCAGCTGCAAAGGACGTTCTATCCAAGACATTAGCCAAGATTACGCCGTGGAGAGTTGGGGCCCAACAACGGGTTCCAGCGGACGGTCCTCGCGCTACGCGCTCGGCCCGCCGCTGAACCCGGACGTCAAGCGGCACACCGGCAAGGTCGGCGCCTTTCGCCGCCTGATATGGAGTTTGAAGTGCCCGAACTGACTGCTGCTGTAACCCCGGAGTTCCTGCAAGCCTTTGCCGATGCATGGAATCGACATGACGCGAGCGCTCTTATGTCGTTCATGACTGACGACTGTGTGTTCGATGCATCTGCCGGCCCCGAAGTGTGCGGAACCCGCTACGTTGGTCGCGAGGCCGTACGAGCAGGCTGTGCCGAAGTCTGGTCCGTCTTCCCCGATGCCAACTGGGGCAACGCGCAGCACTTCGTACACGGCGAACGCGGGGTCTCAGAGTGGACGTTCACGGGAACACGAACGGACGGTAGCCGCGTAGAGGTCAACGGTTGTGATCTGTTCACCTTTCGCGATGGCGAGATCGCGGTAAAGAACTCTTACCGCAAGAATCGTCCACCACTGCCTGCCCAGAGAGGTTGAGCGCATTTCATCTGGCCTGAGCACAGTGCCGCCTAACCCCTCGCTCAAGCGGAGCACCAACCGCGAAGGAGCAACCCCATGTCCGAGCGCACAGTCCGACTTCATCGAGTACTGAGAACCAGACCCGAGAAGGTCTATCGCGCGTTCCTTGAAGCCGGTGCAATGGCAAAGTGGATTCCACCGTATGGGTTCACCTGCACCGTGCATCACATGGAGGCTCGCGTCGGAGGTACCTTCCGGATGTCGTTCCACAATTTCTCAAGTGGTAGCGGTCACTCATTCGGCGGCGAGTACCTCGAATTGGTGCCTCACGAACGGATTCGATACACGGACAAGTTCGAAGACCCGAACCTGCCGGGAGTGCTCGAGGTGACGGTGGCGCTGCAGCCGGTGCTGTGCGGAACCGAGCTGAGCATCACCCAAAGTGGCATTCCAGACGCCATCCCGCTCGAGATGTGCTACCTGGGTTGGCAGGAGTCGCTCGCGCAGTTAGCCACGCTCGTCGAGCCGGACATTCCGGGCTAGGAGCGACGCGTCCACCAGCGGTACGGTATCCAAGGAGACATCGATGTCCCCATTGCAGAGCATCCTCGCGGCAATGTTCTTCGCGATCGCCCTCGCCGGAACACCATCGCCAACGCAGGCGCAGGAAGCGCCGAAAGTGCAGCAGTACGTCTACGTGTTGCGGGTCGCCCCGGCGTTCCACGATCAGGCCAAATGGACCCAGGCCGACAACGATGCGGTCAGCCGGCACTTCGCCCGCCTCGCCGCCGCCGCAAAGGCCGGACAGGTGATCTTCGCGGGGCGAACCACCGAACCGCTGGATACGACCTTCGGCCTGGTCGTGTTCGAGGCCGCGAGCGACGAGGCGGCGCGGCAGTTCATGGAATCAGACCCCGCCGTCGTTGCCGGGGTCATGTCAGCCACGCTGCACCCGTACGCGCTGGCACTGCAGCGCACGCCGTAATGGCGACGACGGGCTGAGCCGCTCGCCGCGGCGCGCCGGTTCTCAGGCGAACTTGTGCCGGCTGAGCGGCAATGAACGCACCCGCCTGCCTGTCGCTGCAAACAGTGCGTTGCAGATCGCAGGCGCCACCAGCGCCGTAGCCGGCTCGCCGATGCCGCCCGGCGCCTCGCCGCTCGCGATGATGTGCGTGTCGATCTGCGGCGCTTCGTTGATGCGCAGCAGGCGATAGCCGTCGAAGTTCGACTGCTGGACCCGCCCGTCCTTCAGGTTGATCTCGCCCCACAGCGCCGCGGTCAGCCCGAACGCGATCGAGCTTTCGACCTGCGCCGTGACGATCGACGGATTGATCAGCTGCCCGCAGTCGAGCGCGCAGACGATGCGGTGCAGGCGCAGCTTCCCTTTCTCGAGCGAAATCTCGGCCACTTGCGCCATGTACGTGCCGTAGCCCTCCATCAATGCGACGCCCTGAAAGCGGCCCGCCTGTGCCTTGCCATAGGCTGCCTCCCGGGTTGCGCGCTCCAGCACGGCGCGATACCGCGGCTGCTTGTCGAGCAGCGCCAT
>JAOUGW010000120.1 GCA_029865465.1 Gammaproteobacteria bacterium | reverse complement strand
CACGCTCCATCTGATAACGGTCGCGGCCGGCCCCGGCAACTGTCCCGGACCGGCCGCGCTCTCTGACTCGCGCACCTAGAACAGGTGCATCGCACCGCTCGCCAGCGCCCTGAAGATCAGGATCGCGAGCCACACGCCGGCCGCGACGGCGGCGAAGCCGAACACATGCGCGACCTGGATCTGCGCCTCGGAGGGCGGCGGCACAAGGTGCTGGTCGAGCGTATTGCTGTCCACCATGCGCTGGTACTCGAGCGGCCGGTCTTCCTTGAAGCGGTGCAGCGGCATGCTGCCCGTGAAGATCACCGGATCCATCGGGAAGCTCTCCGGCCGCAGGTGCGTATGGAAGAAGTGGAACAGGAAGATGAAGCCTGTGGCCAGCAGGGCCTCGTCGCTGTGGATGATGTAGGCCGCGTTGAGCGCCCAGCCCGGCAGGAACCGGGTAAAGAAGTCCGGGAACCACAACATCAGGCCCGAGACGCCGATCATGCCGACGCCCCAGAAGACCGCCAGGTAATCGAATTTCTCCCAGTACGCCCAGCGGTCGAGCTCGGGGCGCGGACCGAGGTAGAGGAAATACTTCACGTTCGCCCACAGGTCCTGGACGTCCTTCAGTTGTGGCGTCATCGAACGCCAGCCCCAGAAGTAGCCCCGCTGCCGCCTGAACGCGACGTCGCGGAACAGCATCGACAGGTGCACGGCGAAATAGCCGAACGTGACGATTGCCGCAAAGCGGTGCAGGAAGCTCGCGATCTCCGGTCCGCCAAGCGCCTTCATCAGGCCCGGCGCCCACGGGGCGGCCGCGAACTTGAGCGGCAGGCCGGTCACCGCGAGCAGCAGGAAGCTCAGGATGATCGACACGTGCAGCCACATCTGGGTGGTCGTGAACCGGCGCACGTAGGGCCCGGGCCCGAAGTGTTCCACCTTGAACTCACCGCGCAGGCGACCAATCAGCGTGCGCTGCAGCCACAGCAACGCGTGCAGACCGAAGAAGCCGAACACGCCGAGCAGCAGCAGGGTCATGAACAGGTAGATGTAGTGAACCCACCGGTTCTGCTCGACATCCATCGGGTCGCTGTGCGGCATGAAGGTCAGGAACGAAGCGTTGACCTCGTGGCCGACGTGGCAATTGCTCGCGCCGCAGGTCCTGGCCAGGTTGTCCGGGTGGATCGACGAGCGCGGATCGCTCGCCGGCAGGTTGTGGTGCGGCGTGTGGCAGTCCGAGCACATCGCGGCCTGGCGCCGGCCGACCTCGGTCGATTTGCCGTGGAAACTGTCGTGGAACGTCTTGTAGAGGTCCGCGTGGCAGTTGCCGCAGTCGCTCGGCATCTGCGCCCGCATGGCGACCGTCGTCGGGTCCTGGATGGCGTGCGCCTGGTGGCAGGTACTGCATACCGGGCCGCTCTTGCCTTCCTGCCACAACGCGCCGTGCGCGCTTTCGTCCCACTCCTTGAGTATGCCCTGGTGGCATCCGCCGCAGGTCTCGGGGCTCTTCGCGTGCGAGGTGCGTGCGCCGGCGGCGTCGTGCCGCTGGATGTCGTGACTGCCGTGACAGTCACTGCACGAAGGCGCGGCCTGCGTGAGGCCCGACACGAACAACGACCTGGCGTGCACGCTGGAGAGGTAGCCTTCCATCATGCTTTCGTGGCAGACGCCGCAATTGCGAACCTGGTTGAGCGGCGCCATGGCCGCATTCGGGTTGTTGCTGCGCACGACGGTGTGGACGCTGCCGTGGCAGCCCTGGCAAGACGCGGGCTTGCCACCCTTTACCCTGCCGTGGACGCTGCCCTGGAATGGCGCGATCTCATCTTCGTGGCATTCCATGCACACATCGAAGGACACCGGCCCGAGCGGTTGGCGCTTGCCCTTGTGCTTCACGCCCAGGGCGGCCGTGTGGCACTCGACGCAATTGACTCTCTTGTGGGCCGAGACGGCGAACAGCGCCTCCTGCACCGCGACCGAACTGCCGGCCTCATTCTTCATCTCGGCGTCGTCGTGGCAGCCGAAACATTTTTCGTTGGGGATGGCGGGCCCGGCTTCTACCGCGCCGGCTGCGGTGGACGGCGGTGTCGCCTCCGCATCCTGCGCGCCGGCGGGCAGCGGGTCCGCCAGTGCGAACAGGAACATGGACAAGGTGAGGGAGGAGAGGAGGCGGCCGTTGCGGAACATGCTGAAGCTCCCATTCAGGGACGGCGCATGGGGCTTTTTTCGCTCGCTCGTGCGTCGCGCACCGCAAGCTGCGGGGCACGCGCGAATTTCACCGCATAAGTGGCCGAAGGGGCTGCACGCATTTACCGAAATTGCATTGACCGTGCCGCAGGCGCGGGCCGTTTGCAGCAAGACATGTGCCCTTGGGAGGGCCCCGTCCGCGTGAGCGGAGGATTACAGCTTGAATCCGGAGGGAAACGGGGAGGATTCACCGGTTTCCAGCCCGTAACCGGTGCCCGGTCCCTATTCCCGCTGCTTGTTCTGTTGTGCCCGCTCGGCGGGCGTCAGTGTGTTCGCAGGGCAGTCGCTGCAGCCGCCCGCGGGGGCCTTCGCGAGTTTCTGCAACCAGGTTGCTGCTCGTCCGCGCAGGCCGGGGGCATCGGTGCCGCCGAGGCCGTGAGCGAGCCGCAAAGCGCAGCGGTTGCGCGACCCCGCAGGCGTCAATGCCCACGCCGCATACCCGGTGGCAGCCACCACGATCAAGCCCACGAACATCGATTCGAGCATCGGGACTTCCTCCCGTTCAACCCAGCAGCGCGCTCGCGACGCGGTACGTCACGAACGAGGCGAGATAGGCCAGCGCGAACAGGTAAGCGGCCATCGCGATCGGATACCGCCACGAGTTCGTTTCGCGCTTGACCACGACCAGCGTCGACAGGCACTGCGGCGCGAAGACGTACCACGCAAGCAGCGACAGCGCCGTTGCCAGGCTCCAGGTCTGCGCGATCATCGGCACCAGCGTGCCGGAGACGTCGCCATCGTTCGACAGCGAGTACACGGTGCCGAGCGCGCCCACGGCGACTTCGCGTGCGGCGAGACCGGGCACCAGCGCGAGCGAAATCTGCCAGTTGAAACCGATCGGCGCGAACACCACCTCGAGCGCGCGACCGATCATGCCGGCAAAGCTGTGCACGATCGCCGGCCCTTCGGCGCCTGGCGGTGGAGCCGGGTACGTGCTCAGGAACCAGAGCACGATCATCAGTGCGAGGATGATGGTGCCCACGCGCTGCAGGAACACCTTGGTGCGCTCCCACAGCCCGATCGCGAGGTTGTTGAGGTGCGGCCAGTGGTACTCGGGCAGTTCGAGCAGGAGCGGGTGATACGCGGTCTTGAGCGCCGTGCGCTTGAGCAGGAACGCCACCGCCATGGCGGCGATGATGCCCGCGAAGTACAGCGTGAACAGCACGAGGCCCTGCAGGTTGAACGGGCCCACGGGTCGCGCCGGTATGAACGCCGCGATCACCAGGGCGTAGACCGGGAGCCGCGCCGAGCACGTCATCAGCGGCGCGATCATGATCGTCGCCATGCGGTCGCGCAGGTTCGGGATCGTGCGCGTCGCCATGATGCCCGGCACCGCGCAGGCAAAGCTCGACAGCAGCGGAATGAACGCGCGCCCCGACAGGCCGACCGACCCCATCAGCCGGTCGAGCAGGTAGGCGGCCCGCGGCAGGTACCCGCTGTCCTCGAGCGCGAGGATGAAGCAGAACAGGATCAGGATCTGCGGCAGGAACACGAGCACGCTGCCGACGCCCGCGATGACGCCGTCCACGAGCAGGCTGCGCAGGGCCCCATCGGGCAGCGAGTGCTGTACCCAGGTGCCCAGTGCACCGATGCCGCCGTTGATGAAATCCATCGGCACGGTCGCCCAGCTGAAGACCGCCTGGAACACGAAGAAGAGGATCGCCGCAAGGATCGCGGGGCCGGCGAGCGGGTGCATCACCAGCGCGTCCAGGCGTGCGAGCGCCCGTTTGCGCACGGGTTCGGTGTAACCGATCGCCTGCAGGATGCGGCGCACGTCGCGTTGTGTGCCCTGGATCTCGTCGAAGGTCGATTCGCGCCAGGCGACGGGCCCGCGTGCACCCGGATGCGGCAGCGTCTCGAGCTTGTCGACGAGCAGGCGCACGCCGTCGTGGTCCACCGCAACGGTCTCGACGACCGGCACGCCGAGTTCCTGCTCGAGCCGCGCGCGATCGAGCTGGTAACCGCGACCCGCCGCGAGGTCGCTCATGTTGAGGGCAACAACCATCGGCACGCCGAGGTCGCGCAGTTCGAGCACGAGGCGCAGGTTGAGCCGCAGGTTGGTCGCGTCCACTACGCAGACCACGAATTCCGGCGGCGGCTCGTCCGCGAGTCGCCCCAGCAGGAAATCGCGCGTGATCGCTTCGTCGAGCGTCGTCGGCGTGAGGCTGTACGCGCCCGGCAGGTCGAGCACCTTGTACAGGCGCTGCCGGGCCGGGCCGGTGAACGAGCCTTCCTTGCGCTCGACCGTGACGCCCGCGTAATTCGCGACCCGTTGCCGGCTGCCGGTCAGCCGGTTGAACAACGCCGTCTTGCCGCAGTTCGGCACGCCGACAAGTGCAAGCCGCATGGCATCGAGCGTCGCTGCCTGGCCGTTCATGGGGTGACCCCGGCGACCTCGGGCTCGACCATCACGGCGCTCGCTTCACGCCGACGCAACGCAAACGTCGTGTTGCCGAGCCGCACGGCCAGCGGATCGCCGCCGGGCCAGATCTCCTCGATCACCTCTAGCGATTCCCCCGGCACGAACCCGAGTTCGAGCAAGCGCCGGCTGACGGTGGACTGCGCCTCGTCCCCGAGGCTCTGTGCGTCGTCAAGCACGTCGACGACCACGCCCCGGGCGCCTTTGCGCAACGTGGCCAGACTGACGGGAGGCATTGCGGGATGGGGTACCTGGATCGAAGGTACGCAGTCTCTCCTTAATGAGATTCGTTCGCAACAAGGGAAAGCCGCTATGCGACGTTCGCCACCCGCCGCTGGTCCGCCGTGAACCAGTGCGCCGCACGATCGAAAGAACCTATCCAGAACATAGACAGAAGGATAGACAAACAGTGTACGATCATGCTTATACTCCCCGCCGAACCAACCGTGTCGAGTCTTGAAACCGGGTTCCGTCCCGACCGAATAGAAGGAAGCCAGCGATGTCGGAGTCCATCCTCGAGCGCGTAGGTCGCGGCGATCAACGCGCGGTCCGTGAGTGCATCGACGAGTTCGGCGGCCTGGTATGGGCCATTGCGCGGCGCATGACGCGCTCGCGCGCCGACGCGGAAGATGCGGTGCAGGAGATTTTCATCGACGTGTGGCGCAGCGCCGCGCGCTTCGACCCGGCGCAGGGTTCGGAAAAGGTGTTCATTTCGACGATCGCGCGTCGTCGCCTCATCGACCGCATCCGTCGCGGCCGCATGAATGCGATGATGGACGGCGAGGAAGCGCTCGAGGACTCGCGTTTTGCCGAGCACGGCAACCAGGGCGAAATCCGCGTGGAGGCCGAGCGTGCGGCGGCGGTCGTCGCCCGGCTGCGGCCAGAGCAGCGCAGGGTGTTGAGCATGGGGCTGCTCGAGGGGCTGACGCATTCCGAAATCGCGACGGCGACCGGCATGCCGCTCGGCACGGTCAAGACGCAGATGCGGCGTGGGCTGATCCAGGTGCGGCAGTGGATGAAGATAGAAAGCCCGATGCAGGTGGAGCAGGCGACGCCCTGAAGGAGTCGCCGTCGGCGTCGCCTGCGCGCGATGCCGACGATCCCTCGCCGCAGCGCCTGCCTCGCCGTTTGCGCCGCCGTCTCGATGCCAGCGCGGAAGCCTGGTGCAGATCGGGCCAGGGCGAGCCGCCCGAAGGTCCGGTCGTGCATGAGCGACTCGTCGTCGACCGCCGCGCGCAGCGTCGCGGTTGGTACGCGGCAGCGGCTTGCCTCTTGTTGGCGATCGCCGGTTGGTGGCCGCGACTGGCACATCTTGCCAGCGACGCAGCTCACGGCATCTCCCCCCTGCAGGCCGACGCCGAGCGCGGACGGCAGTACCTGCTCAAGTCCGGCGGCGCGCACGTGGGACGTTGGTCGTGGGCGCACGAATCGGGCCTGGCCGCCGACGTTCGCGGCGAAGTCGTCTGGGACGGCGAACGGCAGGAAGGATACCTGACGCTCTCGGGCCTCGAGCCCAATGCGCCGGCGGGCCGCCAATACCAGTTGTGGATCTTCGACGCCGCGCGCGACGATCGGTATCCCGTGGACGGGGGGGTGTTCGACGTGCCGGCGCACAGCCAGTCGATGACCGTGCCGATCCGCCCGGCGCTGCGCGTGTCGCAGCCGGTCGCGTTCGCCGTCACGCTCGAGCCGGTGGGTGGCGTCGTCGTCTCCGACCGCAGCCACCTCATGGCGCTCGCGCGCGCGGGCGGCAACTGAGACGGGGCGCGCCGATGCCTCCAGACCCGCTGCTGCACGCGACTGCCGGCCATGCGGCCGCGGATCCACAGACAGCCGACGCCGTGCTGATGGTGCGGCCCGCCAGCTTCGGCTGGAATCCGCAGACGCAGGCGAGCAATCGCTTCCAGCGTGCCGAGCCCGGCCTCGCCAGCGGCGCGAACGAGCGCGCTCGCACAGAGTTCGATGCCCTCGTGTTGCAGTTGCGCGGGGCGGGTGTCGAAGTGACGGTCGCCGCCAACGCCGCAACGCCGGTGTGCCCGGACGCCGTCTTCCCGAACAACTGGGTGAGCATGCATGCCGACGGTACCGTCGTGCTGTACCCGATGCTCGCGCGCAACCGGCGGCTGGAACGTCGTCTGGAACTGATCGCGTCGCTCGCCGCCGCGAGCGGCCGCAGGGTTGTGCGCCTGCTCGACCTCACGCAGCACGAGTCGCACGGCCGGTTCCTCGAAGGCACGGGCAGCATCGTCTTCGATCACGCCCGGCGCATCGCGTACGCCTGCCTGTCGCCGCGCACTCATCCAGAGCCCCTGGCCGAACTCTGCGACGAACTCGGTTACGAGACGTGCACGTTCAACGCCACCGACGCCGCGGGCGTCCCGATCTATCACACCAACGTGATGCTGGCCCTAGGCTCGCGCTGCTGCGTGGTCGCCGCAAGCGCCATCGACCCGTCTGACCGCGAGCGGGTGCTGTCGAGCCTCGCCGCGTCGGGCCGTCACGTGGAAATCATCGATGCCACGCAGATGGCCGGTTTCGCGGGCAACGTGCTCGAGCTGCGCGCGGCGGATGCGGGCAGCGTGCTGGCGATGTCTGTGACAGCGCAGGCGTCGTTCGGGCCCGCGGCGATCGAGCGCCTGGCGTCGACCGTGAATCGCATCGTGGCGGCACCGATCCCGACGATCGAGACGCTCGGGGGCGGGTCCGTCCGCTGCATGCTCGCCGAAGTGTTCCTCCCGCGCTGACTCCGCGACCGCGCGTTATCGGGTGCTAGAATCGCCGCGTCGCGCAGAGGACGCAACGTGCTCGAACTCGGTATCAAAGCCCTGGCCGCTTACCTGCTGGGGTCGGTCATCGGCAGCCTGCTGTTAGGCCGCCTGCGCGGCGTCGATATCCGCACGCAGGGCAGCGGCAACGCCGGCGGCACCAATGCGCTGCGTACGCAGGGCTGGGCTTTCGCACTCGGCGTGGTCGTGGTCGACGTGGGCAAGGCGCTGGCCGCGGTCGGCTGGTTGCCCGGTCTCGTACTCCCCGGCATCGGCGTCGATCCGGGCGTCGACCGCGAATGGCTGGCGGTCGTGTGCGCGGCGGCCGTGGTGTTCGGACACGTGTATCCGGTGTGGTACGAGTTTCGCGGCGGCAAGGGCGCCGCAACGCTGATCGGCGCCGTGGCCGTGCTGGCGCCGCTGGCACTCGCGCCAGTGCTGCTGGTGTGGCTCGCCACCGTGATGCTCACGGGCTACGTGGGGCTCGGCACGATGCTCGGCACGGCGACGTTGCCGTTGTACTTTGCATTCACCGCGCCGCGCAGCATGCCGCTGGTGGTCTTCGGCTTGCTCATGGCAGCCTTCATCGTCTTCACCCATCGCTCGAACGTGCGGCGCATGCGCGACGGCGTCGAGAACCGCGCGCGCCGTCTCTGGCTCCTGCGGCCGCGATGAGCGCACGCGCGGAGCGGCTCGTGCGCCTGCTCGCGGATGGCGCGATGCACTCTGGCGAGCGACTCGCGGCCGACCTTGGCGTCACCCGCGCGGCAGTCTGGAAGACAGTGGCCGAACTGCGCGAACGCGGCATCGCCGTCGCGAGCCACGAGCGCCGTGGTTATCGGCTCGAGCGGCCCGTCGAATTGCTCGACCTGCAGTCGCTGCGACGGAGCGCCGCGGCAGCGGGCGTCGCGCTGCCGGAGGCCACCGCCGTGTTCTTCGAGCTCGGCTCGACCAACGAATACCTGCATGCGGCCGCTGCGCCGCCGCCCGCCGCGCCGCGCCTGGTGTTCGCGGAGCTCCAGACGGCGGGACGCGGGCGACGCGGCCGCGAGTGGCTCGCGCCGTTCGGATCCGGGCTCACGTTTTCGATCGGATGGACGTTTGCCGAGATGCCGGCGGACCTGTCGGCGCTCAGTCTTGCACTGGGTGTCTGTGTCGTGCGCGAGTTGCGCGAGCTCGGCGCGGCGGATGCGCAGCTCAAGTGGCCCAACGACATCGTGCATCGCCACGCCAAGCTCGGCGGCCTGTTGCTGCAGATGCGCTCGGAGGCCGGCGGGCCGGCGTACGTGGTCGCCGGACTGGGATTGAACCTGGCGCTGCCTGAGTCCGCTCGCGCTGCAATCCAGGGTCCGCTCGCCATGCCAGTCACCGACCTCGCGACTGCCGGTGGCGGCAACCCGCCGCCTCGCCTCGACACGGCGGCGCGCGTCTCCGGCCGCATGCTCGCGGGCCTCGCCGAATTCTCGCGCTCGGGCTTCGCGTCGTTCGCCGGCGACTGGGCGGCCTTCGACTCGCTGCGTGATGCGCCGGTCACCGTGCTGCGCCACGACGGCCCGATGGAAGGCGTCGCACGTGGAGCGGATGCCGAAGGTGCCTTGCGGGTCGAAATTCCGGGCGGCGTCGTCGAGCGAGTGCATGCGGGCGACGTCAGCCTGCGGCGGTCGCTGCAGCCCAAGGCAGTAGCCGAGTGATACTGTTCGTCGACATCGGCAACACGCGCGTGAAGTGGGCGACGCAGGTCGAAGGCCGGCTGTCGCCGCAACGTGCAGCAGAGTACGGGCAGTGGTCCGCAGCCGACTGGCAGCGGGAGTTGTTCGACGGACCGCCCTGCGAGCGCGTGCTGGCGGCGACGGTCGCCGGCGGCGAAAGCCGGCTTGCGCTCGAAGCGGCGGCCCGCCGGGCCGGCACGACGCGCGTGGATTTCGTGGCGTCG
>JAOUGW010000119.1 GCA_029865465.1 Gammaproteobacteria bacterium | reverse complement strand
CCTGCCAACCATCCTCGTGCCGCTGCTGCTGATCGGCGGCGTGTCCTATCACCAGATCAGTGTCACCCGGCGAGACGAGACGCTCGCGGCAATGCAGACCGCGGGGGACCAGCTGTCCAAGGCGATCGAGGCCGATATCGCCGCCGCTGCCACCAGCGTCGGCTTCCTGGCCATCGCCTCGCCGCTTACCACCTACGTCACTGCACCCGACGAGGACTCACGCTACGGTCTCTACCAGCCCAACGTGTTGTCGCTGCTCACGGACTACCAGGCCGCGTACCCGGCCAACCTGGATCTGCAACTGCGCAATCCTGACGGATCGGTGGACATCGACTGGTCGCGCAACCAGGCACGGACGCTCGCGCCGGAGGTCCGCGAAGATTTCGTCAAGCGATTGCAGACCGGCGCACGGAAGCCGGTGACGCAGATCCTGCCTGCGGCGACCGACGGCACGGCGCTGCTGGTGGTGGGCGCAGCAATTACCGATGCGGTGGTGCAGCGCCGGCCGGAGATCGCGCAGCATGCCCGCGGCTACCTCATAGCGGTCTTCGACCTGCATGCGGCCACTGCGCGCGCCGACGCGCTGCGTTTCGGCGACAGCGGCGGCATGCAGCTGACCGATGGTCGGGGCCGACCCTGGGCCGGCAGTGCCCGTACGGCAGGGTGGAATCCCGCGGTGTCGCTGTCCGACGCGCAGCGACTCTGGCTCGCGGCGCGTCCTTTTGCGCTTACGGTCGACGGAACGGAACGCTACGTCTCCGTCCATAGACCGCACCCGCAACTGCTGGTGATCGGTAGCATCGAGAGCAGCGAATTCGACAGGGCCAGCCGGCTGATCGCGATGGCGCTCCTCGTCCTGACACTGCTCGCGGTCGGCACGATGCACCGCCTCGTCTACACCACTGTCAGGCGCGTGCTGCTGAAGCCCACGCAGCACCTGATCGGCGTCGCCCGGGACATGGCCGCGGGGAATCTCCTGGTGCCGGTCGGCGTGCACGGCGCCGACGAACTGGGGGACCTGGGACGCGCGCTGCGGGATCTCGGCAACAACCTGTCCGAGTCCCGGGCGAGGACCGCCCAGCGTGAGGCCGAGCGTGAACATGCCCTCACGCAGCTGCAGAGCGCGCGCGACCGGGCGGAAGCCGCGAGTCGCTCGAAGAGCGAGTTCCTGGCGCGCATGAGTCACGAAATCCGCACGCCGATGAACGGCGTGCTCGGCATGACGGAGCTGCTGGCTGGCACGAAGCTGGTTCCTCGCCAGCGGCAGTACACGGAGACGATCCGACAGTCGGCGGAGGCGCTGCTCGCGATCATCAACGACGTCCTGGACTTCTCCAAGATGGAGGCTGGCAAGATGGAACTCGACGATGCGCCGTTCGATCTGGAGCACGTGGTCGAGGAGGCCGCGGAACTCCTCGCCGGGCCCGCGCACGCCAAGGGCCTGGAGCTGATCTGCAAGCTGGCGCCCGGATTGCACACGGCATATCGCGGCGACGGCATGCGGCTGCGGCAGGTGCTGATCAACCTGCTCGGCAACGCGGTCAAGTTCACCGAGCAAGGGCAGGTGATGGTGCAGGTGAACGAGGTGGCCGGCGGCGATGCCACGCATGCGCTGCTGCGCTTCGAGGTCAAGGACACCGGGATCGGGATCCGCCCGCAGAACATGGGATTGATCTTCAAGTTCTTCTCGCAGGAGGACGGCTCGACCACGCGCAGATTCGGCGGCACCGGGCTTGGGCTGGCAATCAGCAAGCAATTGGTGGAGCTGATGGGCGGGAAGATCGGAGCGACCAGCACACCGGACGAGGGTTCGACGTTCTGGTTCACGGTGCCGATGGTGCCGGAGCACCCGGCGAACTCCGAGCTCCGGCCCGAGGCGCTGATCGGCAGTCGTATCCTGGTTGTGGATGACAACGAAATCAACCGGGAAATCCTCAGCCAGCACCTCAAGAACTGGCACGTCGAGGTGACGGAGGCCGCCACAGGGCCCCAGGCACTCGCGCGGCTGCAGGAAGCCGCCAACGCCGGCGATTCGTTCGACCTCGTCGTCCTGGACAACCAGATGCCCGGCATGAGCGGCATGGACGTGATTCGAGCTGTGCGGAGCACGCCGGCCCTGCGCGATCTCAACATCGTGCTGCTGAGTTCCGTGTCCCGGGTCGCAGAGGAGACGGACTGGCGTGCGCAGCGCGTGGCCGCCTGCCTGACGAAGCCCGTGCGGAGGTCTCAGCTTCACGAGGCACTCAAGCGTCTGCTGTCGGGCTCGCCCTCGGATTCGCAGATCACGCGCACCGCGAATGCCGTGCAGGACGCGTCGGCCGTGAGACTGGGACTCAAGGTACTGCTGGTGGAAGACAACGCCGTAAACCGCGAAGTGGCTCGCGGCATGCTCAATCTGCTCGGGTGCGAGGTGACGTTGGCAGGCGACGGCATCGAGGGTGCGAGCGCTTTCGAGAGCGGACAGTACGACGTCGTCCTGATGGACTGCCACATGCCCGAGCTGGACGGCTACGGTGCTACCCGGCGAATACGCGCCTGGGAGAACACGAGCGGCCGGCCGCGCACGCCGGTGGTGGCGTTGACGGCGAACGCCCTGGAAGGCGACCGCGAGAAATGCCTGGCGGCCGGGATGGACGACTACCTGTCGAAGCCCTTCACCGCGGACCAGCTGCGCCGGGTGCTGGACCCGTTCATGCCGGGGCCGGAACGCGAGTCGGTTCATGCCGCGACGCCCGCGCGCGCGGAACCGGCGCAACCGCCGCACGGAGCGTCGGGCAATGGCGCTGCCGTGCTGAATGACAGCGCGCTCGCACAGATCCGGGCCCTGCAACAGCCCGGCGGCCCGGACCTGCTCGACAAGGTGATCGCGTTGTACCTGGAAAGCTCGCAGAGCCTGCTCGAGAAACTCCGCGCCGGGCTCGCCGCGGGCGATGCGAGGGCCTTGTACGAGGCGGCGCACGCACTGAAGTCGAGCAGCGCCAACGTAGGGGCGACGGCGCTCGCCGAGATCGCGAGACAGCTCGAGGCGTCGGGCCGCGAGGCCGATCTGCGCCGCGCGCACCTGCTTGCCGATCAACTGTTCCACGAGCACCGGCGCGTCGTCGAGGCGCTGGGCGCGGAAAGGGCGGCCGCATGAGATCGGCTGCCCCGACGCAGACCGCGGGCGTGGCTCTCGTCGCCGAAGACGACGCAGGGCAGCGCATGATGATGGAGCAGGCGCTGTCCCAGGCGGGATTCACGGTCGTTGCGGTAGCTGACGGTGCGGCGGCCCTGGAATACGCGGTAGCGCATCCGCCAGACATCGTCTTTCTCGACGTTGTCATGCCGCGCATGACCGGTCTGCAGGCCTGCCGCGAAATGCGCGTCGCGCTTGGCACGCGATGCCCGCCGATCATCGTCGTGACCAGCCAGGACGCGGATGACGCCATTGCCGCAGGCGTCGAGGCCGGTGCGACCGACTACCTCATCAAGCCCGTCAACTGGACGCTGCTGCTGCACCGGGTGCGCGGCTGGCTCACCGCTTACCAGGCCGCCCAGGAAGCGAGCCCTGCTTTGCCTGCGCGCCGCGAACGGACGCTGCAGGTGTCCCGGCGCGGAGTGATTCTTGCCGACAGCGATCCGACAGAGACGACTGCTTCGGCACCGACGTCTTCGCGCGACCGTGCCCCGGAGTTGGCCGAGGTTCTGGCGGCCCCATTTGCCGCCCAGGTCATGGCGTGCGTGCGCAAGGTGCTGAAGACCCGTGAGTCCGCGGACGTGCGCTACGCCCAATGGGAGGCACGCATCTGCGTCGCGGGGCGCGACAAGGCACGCGTCGTCATTTGCGAGGCGAGTGCGGCCGAGGACGAAGCGGCCGCCGAGATGTTCCGGCTCGCGTATCTCGACGCAGTGACCGGGCTGCCTAACCGCCACCTCTTCGAGCGCACGGCCGAGGACTCCCTCGCGCGGGCCCGGCTCCGGGGCCTGAGCGTGATGTTGCTGTGCGTGACCTGCGACGCGTTTGCAGCGCTGCGTCCCGATCAGCCACAACTGCGGCGGGCAGCGCGGGCGCTGGCCGACGAGATGGTGATGAGGCTGCGCGACACGGACCACCTCGTGAGATACGACAGCCTCGAGGCCGGCGACAGTCCCGTGGCGAGCGCAGACGGCGTGCTCTTTCTCGTGCTGGTGGCGAATGCCGATGCGCCGGGTGCCGTACCGGCGGTGGTCGAGCGGATCCATGAAGCGTGCGCAGCAGCGGCGGAGAGGAGCTTGAACCACCTGTCGCTCGCGCCGCGGATTGGCGTGGCACGCTTTCCCCAGGACGCGGACGGGCTGCCGGCATTGATCGAGCGGGCCATCATGGCGGCGGGTGAGGCGCGGCAACAGCGTGATACGCAGCTGCACGCCGCGCCGGCGCCGGCACGGGCGTCGTCGCCGGAATTCCTGGCGGATCTGGCCGGCGAATTGCGCCACGCGCTCGCGACTGGACAGATCCATCTCCACTACCAGCCGCGCATCGAACTCGCGACCGGCCAGGTCGCAGGTGCGGAGGCGCTCCTGCGCTGGGCGCATCCGCTGCGCGGCATGCTGTCAGCCGGTGCGCTGATCGCAATGGCCGAGGCGGCGGGCGAGGCTGGGCGCCTCACGGACTGGGCGCTGGGCGAAGCCTGCCGGCAGGCGGCCACCTGGGCCCGTGAGTTGCCCTGCCGGCTGCGCGTCTCCATCAATACCAGCGAATGCCAATTGACCCGGCCCGACTTCGCTCGGCGGCTCGTCGAGCAGGTGGCCGCGCACGCCTTGGACCCCGCTCTGATCGAAATCGAGATCGACGAGCAATTCCTCGACATCAGCGATGCTGTCCTCGCGCAGCTCTTCGAACTGCGCCACGCGGGCATCGGCCTGATCGTGGACGACTTCAGCGCGGGACGGGCGAGCCTTGGCACCTTGCGGCGCCTGCGCATCGGCGGCTTCAAGATTGACCGTGCCCGGCTGCGAACCACCGTGCTGTTCAACGAAGAGTCCGGCATCTATGCGCTCACGGCATCCATCGCCCGGGCGCGCCAGGGTTGCGTCATCGCCAAGGGCATTGAGTCGGCCGAGGAACTGGCGGTGGCCCGCGCGCGGGGTTGCGACCAGGCCCAGGGCTTTCACATCTGTCAGCCGCTGCCGGTCGCCGAGTTCGAGTGCTACCTCGCGCGCGCCGGTGCCGCCGCAGCCGCAGGCATTTGACACCTTGATTATGTGCGCCGATTCACGTTTCTCCGCCCCGCCCGCTGCGCGCAGGTCCACGTAGCACGCACGCGTCTCTGATGAAGTGGCAGCCATCAAACGGACCACCACGGTCCGGGCATTACGAGGGCAGCCAGATGTCGACACGAGTACTGAAAGAGATCTCTGCGACGACTGTCACCCTGGGCCTCAGTCTGCTGGTCGCCGGGGTGATCCTCGCGTCACGGCCGGCACAGGCTGGTGAACGCACCGAGGCGCAAGCGCAGCGCTTCGTCGTGCAGGCCGGGCAGACGATCCGGGCGGCAGATGCCGTCCAGCGGGTGGGTGGCACGGTCATCACCGAGCTCGACGTCATCAACGCGGTGGGCGCAGAGTTGTCCCCGGCCCAGGCCGCAGAGCTGCGGAGCCACGGCCACGTGCGTCTGTATGCCGACGTCGCCCTGACCGTCAACGGCACCAAGACCACCAGCACGACCACGACCACGAGTTCCACGACCGATTACACGCGCACGAGTTCGTCGGACGGCACGCTGCAGTTGACCGAGCTGCAGCGAGCATTCCTGGACCGCGCCGACTACACGCACCCGCTGCTGGTCGGTGCGCCGGACCTGCACAAGGTCGGCGTTACCGGCAAGAGCGTGACCGTGGCGGTCGTGGACACCGGCCTGTGGTGGGAATCCGATACGCTGCTCAGCAAGGCGCCGAAGTTCCGCTACGACACCACCAGCGCTCCGCAGAACGACGACCCCAACGGCCACGGCACCCACGTCTCGAGCGTCATCGCCAGCAACCGATTGGCGTCCAACGGGATCTACGAGGGCATCGCCCCCGCGGCCGACATCGGTGCCGTGCGGGCGTTCCACTACGACGGCAGCAGCACCTACGTCGACGCCATCAAGGCGATCGACTACGTCGTGAAGAACCAGAAGGCCCAGAACATCCGCGTGCTGAACCTGTCCTTCAGCGCGCCACCGCAGTCGTACTACTGGGATGACCCGCTGAACCAGGCGGTGATGAAGGCCTGGAAGGCCGGCATCGTGGTGGTGGCGGCCGCCGGCAACGACGGGCCGAATCCGATGACGATCGGTGTGCCAGGCAACGTGCCCTACATCATCACCGTGGGCGCTATGACCGACAGCGGCACGCCGGCCGATGGCAGCGACGACCGGCTGGCCTCGTTCTCGTCGACCGGCCCGACCTACGAGGGTTTCGTGAAGCCCGAGGTGGTCGCGCCCGGCGGCCACGTCACCGGCTCCATCCCGTTCGACGGCTGGATCGCCATCCAGCATCCGGATTCGATGCTCGACAGCGAGCGCCAGTTCAAGATGTCGGGCACCTCGCAGGCGACCGCGATCGTGAGCGGCATCGTCGCGCTGATGCTGCAGAAGAATCCGGTACTGACGCCCGACGAGGTCAAGTGCAAGCTCATGGCCTCGGCGCGGCCGGCCGTGAATGCCGCGGGCCAGGTTGCCTACAGCGTATTCCAGCAGGGCGCGGGCCTCGTGAACGCCCCGGCCGCCGCGAACAGCACGGCGACGAAGTGCGCCAACCAGGGCCTCGACATCGCGGCGGACCTGGCAGGCAAGACGCACTTTGGCGGTCCGGCCAATGCCGACGAGTACGGGAACTACTACGTGACTGACAGCAGCGGCAACCGGTTGTCGGGCGAGGGCCTGCTGTGGGATGGCGGCTTCGCCTGGGACGGCGCGTACCTGTGGAGCGACGGCAAGCTGTGGAGCCGTTCCGACCTGTGGAGCAGCGGCAAGATATGGAGCCGGGGTTATGCCTGGAGTCGCTCCGTCTCCTGGGTCGAAGGCCAGGCCTACACCAATGGCCAGACCGAGATCCGCTCGATCGCTCACTGGGTCGAGCACGAGTAACGCAACCGATCGACGACCTGCCGAAACCACCCACATGATGCGCGCACGCGCCACGATCCTTGCCGGCCTCGCCGTCGTCGCGATGCTGGAGACTGCGGACAGCCGGGCCGATCAGCCGCCAATGGTGTTCAGTCACCTGACGATGGAAGACGGGCTGTCGCAGGCGAGCGTGAACGACGTGCTGCAGGACTCCCAGGGCTTCATGTGGCTCGCGACCGAGAACGGGCTCAATCGCTACGACGGCGGCGAGGTGCGCCGGTACTATCGCGAGCGCAACAAGGCCGACGGTCTCGCCAGCGACTTCATCTGGGCCATTGACGAGGATCGTGCAGGCAACCTGTGGCTCGCCACCGAGGGCGGCGGTGTGGCCGTGTGGAACCGCCGCACCGAAACGTTCCACAGCTATCGCCATGCGAGCGGCGACCCGCAGTCGCTGTCGAGCGATGTGGTCCGCAACCTGCTGATCGATCGCAACGGCCTGGTCTGGATCGCGACCCGTGACGAGGGGCTCAATCGCCTGGATCCGGCAACCGGCAAGGTCACGCGCTTCACGCATGACCCTGCCCAGGCCGGGTCCCTTGGCAGCAACCGGAACCTCTACGCGCTCCTGGAAGATCGCGATGGCGCGATCTGGGTCGGCACCAGTGCCGGGCTGGACCGCTACGTCAGCGAGCAGGACCGGTTCGATCATTTCCGACCGCCGGTGGCGGTCGATGCGAGTCACAAGATCATCAGTCTGGTGCAGGACAGCCGCGGCGATATCTGGCTCGGCAGCTTCGATGCGGGTCTGCAGCGACTGGATCCCGCAAGCGGACGATTCACGAGTTACCAGCACGCCGGCAATGACCCGGCGTCGCTGAGCGCCAATGACGTCCGCGCCATTTTCGAGGATTCATCCAACCGGCTCTGGATCGGCACGGCTACGGGTCTGAACCTGTTCGACCGGCGCACCGGCGGCTTTCAGCGCTACCACCACGATCGCGCCAACCCGCGCAGTCTGGCGGATGATTTCGTCACCTCGATCAGCGAGGATCGCAGCGGGCTGCTGTGGGTCGGCACGAAGAGCGGCGGGGCCAGTCGCTGGAATCCGCGCAGCTGGTCCCTGGGGCACCAGGTTCCGACCTGGCTCACGGGCGGAGCCATCGTCGCCGCTTTCGCCGATGCTCCGGACGGCGGACTGTGGGTCGGCACGATGGGTGCGGGTCTGCTGCACCTCGACGCCGCTACCGGCCGGCCCACCCCGGTCGATAAGTTCATCCGCGGCGGCCGGCAGTCGTTCGCGGATCCACGCGTGATGTGCCTGCTGAACGATCGTTATGGGCAGCTCTGGATCGGCACGATGAGCGGAGGCCTGTCGCGCCTCGGCATCGACGGCCGCGTCGTGACCTTCCGCGCGGGCGCCGACGCGAAGAGCGGCATCGGTTCCGACGGCATCATGAGCCTGTACGAAGACCAGGCCGGCCGCATCTGGATCGGCACGTTCGAGGGCGGCGTGAGCGTCTACGACCCGGAGACTGGTGCCATACGCCGTTATCGGGACGCGACCGGCCAGGCCGCGTGGTTCGACCGCGTGCGCGCAAGCGCAATCCGCGAGGACCAGCGCGGGCGCATCTGGGTTGGCACGGACGGGGACGGGTTGCTGCTGCTCGATCCGCATCGAGGTCTGCTGCGGCAGTATCTCAACGACCCGCACCAGGGCGGCAGCCTGGCGTCGAATGCCGTCTATTCCTTGCACGTCGATCCCCGCGGAACCCTCTGGATCGGCACCGGGGGCGGCGGCCTCGATCGGGTACGGGACATGACTGCCGATCCCGCGTCGACGCGCTTCGAGAACCTGTCGCGGGCCGACGGCCTCGCGAACGACGTGATCTATGGCATCGAGGGCGACAGCGCCGGCATGCTCTGGTTGTCCAGCAACAATGGCCTGATGCGGCTCGATCCCCTGTCGCAGGCCATCACGACATTTCATGCGAGTCATGGCGCGCAGGGCGAGGAGTTCAGCTCCGGCGCCTTCCATCGGACGGCCGGCGGTCGGCTGCTGTTCGGCGGCACCGAGGGCTACAACGATTTCGATCCGAGACAGCTGCAGGAGAGCCATCAATCGCCCCCGGTCGTGCTGACGAACATCACGGTCCAGAACCGGCCGCTCCAGGCTGGTGTGGGCGTCTCCCTGGTCGACAGGCTCGAGATCGGGCATGACCAGAACGGGTTGTCGCTCGAGTTCGCTGCGTTGGATTACACGGACCCGCGGCACAATCAGTACGCCTACCGTCTCGAAGGATTCGACCCCGGCTGGATCAAGCTCGGCAATCGCCGGCGCGTGACCTACACCAACCTGGACCCGGGTCA
>JAOUGW010000004.1 GCA_029865465.1 Gammaproteobacteria bacterium | reverse complement strand
GCAGATCGTCTGCTGCGCGTCGCCCGGGTACCTCGCGCGGCGCAGCGAGCCGATCCGCGCCCCGGCGGACCTCGCGCATCACGAGTGCCTGAGCTACACCAACGTCGGCATGCCGAACGCGTGGCAATTCGACGGCAGGAAAGGGCGCGAATCGCGCGTGTCGTTGCGTATGCCGCCGCGACACCGCGCCAACAACGGCCAGGTGCTCGCATCGCTCGCCGTGCAGGGAATGGGCGTCGTGTACGAACCGGACTTCATCGTCGCGCACGATGTCCGCGCGGGACGACTCGTGCCTTTGCTGCCGGACTACCGGCCGCCGCGATCACCGATTGCCGCGGTCTACCCGAGCCGGCGGCATCTGTCGGCCAAAGTGCGCTCGTTCGTCGAGTTCCTGGCCGAGCGCTACGAGCGACAGCAGGAATGGAGCCTCGACGACATTCTCGGCTAGCACGCCCGGATTTCCGGGCGCGGTAGCGCTCCAGTCCAGGCAATCTCTCGACTTACTGCTCGCGCATCGGCGCGTCCGGCTTCCACGCCGGGTCGTCGAAGAACTTGCCATACGCGTTCAGCGCGCCGTGGATGAGCGCCGCGCCGTCGTGACGTAAGCGCGCAGGATCCTCGCCACGCATGAGCGAAATGCCCTGCAGCAGGTCGGCGACGATGAGGTGCAGGTTCGCATCGGCATCGGCCGGCAACCTGCAGTTCGCGACGATCGACTTCACCTGCTGATCGATGCGCGTCGCGAGCGCGGCGTACTGCGCGTCGGTCTGCTTGCCCGCGTGGATCGCGGGATGGTCGGCGTCGAAGGCCGCACGGATGTTGGCCATCCCCAGGCGCAGCGCCGCATCCGTCTGCCATTTCCTGTCATCTTGCAGTTGCAGTTGCGCCACGGCGCCACCGGAGCCGTGCATTTCGTGCTGCTGATGCTCGTGCTGGGCCAGCGCGCGCTCCGGGGCCGCCGCCAGCAGCGCGAGGCTGGCCAGCGTGGCGACCAGGTTCATCGGCTTCATGAGTCCTCCCTCGGTGTGCGGGATCCGAATGGATTAGACCTCGCCCCGCGCCCCAACGCCACCAGCGGGGAACGCAGTCAGCCGGTTGAGCCGCCGAACAGCTTCTCGACCAGAGCGATGACCATGTCCAGCGTCGCCTGGGGATCGCTGCCGGCCCTGGCGGCGAAGTACAGCAGGGTGCCGACGTACAGGACCGACACCAGTGTCATCAGGTGCCCGAGCAGCAACAGCGCGCCATCGCGTTCCGCCATGCCGAGGCACAGCAGGATGATGCCGATGGCCGGCAGCGTGTTGACGAGGGGAATCAACGGCAGCGGCGCCATCAGCGCGATGACGACGATGACGAGTGCAATGCCGTTCACGGTGTTGACGCGCGGCGTTGCCGTCAGCACGAGCAGCCTCGGTCGCACGAGATGCTCGAAGCGATCGAATGCCTTCACCGCTCGTTCGAGCACGTGCTGTACCGTCGCACTCGGCAATGAGTGGTCGAGCAGACGATCGGGCAACCAGGGCACGCGGTTCATCGTGACGGCGTACCCGATCAGCAGCATCGGTGCCCCGAGCGCAGTGCTCATGAACGGCAGCGACACCGGCAGCAGGAAAGGCATCGCGAGAATCGCGCAGAAGACCAGCAGGCCCTGTTCGCCGACCAGCACCAGCAATTCGCGCAGTGTGACCTGGTGCCCCTCGATGGCGCGCCGCGTCGTCGCCAGCGCTTCGGACAGGCGGACCTCGGGATTGCGGAACTGGACGGCTGTCATGAATCTCTCAGCCGGCGCCGATCACGAGCGCCGGTCCGATCAGTGCCAGTGCGCCGAGCAGGCTGTCGAAGCGATCGAGAAAACCGCCCTGACCGGGCAGAGCGGCCGAGTAATCCTTGATTCCAGCACGCCGCTTCACCCACGACGCGGCGAGGTCGCCGGCGAGACCCGCAACGCCTGTCGCGGCCGCAATCCCGGCCGTCGCGCCCGGTGCAGCCCCGAGCAGGTCCCGCGCCAGCAGCCCGACTACGAGCGCTGCCGCCAGGCCGCCGGCGAACCCCCCGACCGTCTTGCCCGGACTGATGGCCGGCGCCAGCTTTCGTCGTCCGATCAACTGGCCGACCACCTGGCTGAAGCCGTCGCAGGCCGCCGTGACCAGGAACAGAAATGCAAACGTCGCCGACGGCAGCAGCCACGTGGAGCAGACCGACGCTATCGCGACGGCCACGTACACAAACCACACCTGCAGCGGACGACGGGTCGGAATCCTGAGCCACGCGCGCCACAATTCAACGCCACCTGTCACGAGAATGACGAGCAGCAGCACCGTCACCCACGGCCGGCCGGCGAACGCGACCCCCAGTACCGCGTGGACGATCAGGAAGAACACGACGAGCTTGCGCCAGCGCGCGCGGGCGGCCTCGGCCGTTACCTGGAGGTTCGCCAGCGCCATGCATACGGCACCCACCGCGAATCCAGCGAACGTGACGATGATGATGTCGCCGGTCATGAGGAACTCACGATGCACGTGGCCGCGCCGGGACGGCACGCGACCGCAACGCAAATGACCGCCTGCAGCAGCTCGCCGTCGGCCATGAACATGCGAGGCTCCCGCAGTTCGAACTGCGCGGACGCCGCCTGCCGCAACCGCAGCGGCCCGAACGCGCGACTGCCGGCGAGCACTGCGACGTTGTGAAGCAACTGTCGGGGCCAGCGACACCCCTGCTCCATCACGTCGAGTACCCCGTCGTGAACGCTCGCGTCCGGAAAGCCGCGGAAATTGGCCAGATGCGCGGTGTTGTTGATCACCAGGCCGGTGCAGCGACGGGGCCGATCAGTCGGCCCCGAACCGGCCACACGCAACTCGAATTCCTGTGGCACCACGATCATGGCAGCGGTCGCATACGCCGCGCGACCCAGCCAGTGCAATCGCAGTCGTCCGAACGCCACGATGTCGGTGACGTAGCCCACCGCAAGCGTGCTGGCACACAGTCGCCGCTCCACGCGGCCGTCCGCGAACGTGATGCTGACGTCCATCAGGTCGAGCGGGCGGCAGGCCCCGCGCTGCAGGGCGCCGAGGGCCCGGGCCGGGTCGGCGACCCCGAGGTCACGCGCAAGACAGTTGCCGTGGCCTGCTGGCAGGACGGCCAGACGCTGGCGGCGCAGGTCCATGCCCTGCAGGACCTCGGCAATCGTGCCGTCGCCACCGATCACGATGATCCCGTCGAAGTCCGCGGATTCGCGAGCGAGGCGGGTCGCGTCTCGAGGAGCTGCGGTCCGGACCATTTCCGTGTCCACCCCTGCAAGGCCGCGCAACCGGATCAGCAGGTCTTCTGCCGCGCGAGCGCTGCCAGCTGCCGGATTCGCGATCGCCAGCCACCTCATGAGCTCGCCTCGCCGCGACGCTCACGCAGGATCCAGATGATTCCCCGCACGTCCGGTCGCCACTCGGGCAGCATCTTGAGCAGTGCCAGTTCCTCGAGGTTACCGAGCACGCTCACGCCGACTGCGGCATGGAGCAAGAAGGCATGGAAACCGAAGACGAACAGGACGCCGACGAAAATGCCTAGCAGGTAGCCGGCGATCTTGGAAACGTAAGTGTGAAAGCTCGACAGTCGCCCATAGCGGACGAGCGCGACGATGTTCTCGAGCAGCCAGGCGCCGACCAGCAGGATTCCTGCGAGCGCATGCTGGTCGATCACTTCGCGGTGAAAAGCCCAGATGCCGACGATGGACGCGAAGAGCAGCAGGGTGTCAGCGACCGAATCGAGCAGGGCGCCCAGCTTCGACTGCAACTGGAAGACGCGTGCGACCAGCCCGTCCGCGATGTCCGACAGCAGCGCTGGAACAAGCACCCAAGTGAACGCCGTCTCGTGGCCAGTCACAGCAAGAAACACCAGGAGCGGGGCCGCCAGAATCCGGGCGACGCTCAGCGCGTTGGGAATGTGGGCCAGCATCCGCCGGAGCTTAATCGACCATGCGGGGCAACGCACTTGCCGGACTGTCCGCAAGGCTCATAGAATCGCGGGACTGCGCGGGTGTAGTTCAATGGTAGAACTGTAGCTTCCCAAGCTACTAGCGTGGGTTCGATTCCCATCACCCGCTCCATCTAGATTCAAAGACTTAGAAGGGCCCCGAGGGGCCCTTCGTCGTTCATGGGACACGGGTGGGACAGCGCGTTTCGATCCAGGGAGTCATGGCCAGCCAGAACGCCAAGCGGCAGACATCGTGCTATTCAAATTCGCTGAGGTTGGCGAAGTTCCATTCGTCGGTGCTGCGAGTGAGTTGCCAGGAGAATTGGTCGCCGGATTTGACGCCGCTGAGTTCGGCGTCTACCTGGACCCCGGCGCATGCATTCAGTGCTGATACGAGGTCGGCGAAAGACAAATACGCAGATTCGCGGACAGACTGGTCACGGTCCCATTCCACTTGATCTACGACGTAATAGACCGTGACGTGATATGGCTCTGTCTCCTTGAGCTCGAGTTCCTTCTCGAGGATTGCGATCCGTATTTCCACCTCATCGTTGTCTACCCGTGACACCGCGCGTACGAGCCGCTCTTTTGACTTCTTGGAGATGCGCCGATTGAACTCGTCGGGGGTCGCGTCCCGGGACGCTGCAGCCGGCGTACCCGAAGCGCAAGAGCCCGAGCAAGCTCGACCCCTACAGCGACACGCTGGCGTCGTGGCTGGAGCGGGAGTCGACGCGGGGGCGCAAGCAGCGGCGCAACTGGCGCCAGCTGTTCGATGACCTGGTGGCGCTGGGGTATCGCGGTTCCTACGATCGCGTCGCGGCCTTCGCGCGCGCGTGGGAACGGCAGCGCGAGGAGCAGTCGCAGACGGGCCGCGGCACGTTCGTGCCGCTGGTGTTCGCGCCCGGGGAGGCGTTCCAGTTCGACTGGAGCGAGGACTGGGCGGTGGTCGGCGGCGAACGGCTGAAGCTCGCGGTGGCGCACTTCAAGTTGAGCCACAGCCGCGCGTTCCTGCTGCGTGCCTATCCGCAGCAGACGCACGAGATGCTGTTCGATGCGCACAACCACGCCTTCGCCGTCCTCGGTGGCGTACCCAAACGCGGCATCTACGACAACATGAAGACGGCCGTCGATACGATCGGCCGCGGCAAGGCGCGCACCGTCAACGCCCGCTTCCGCGCCCTGACCGGACGCTTCCTGTTCGAGCCCGGCTTCTGCAACCCGGCCGCCGGCTGGGAGAAGGGCCAGATCGAGAAGACCGTGCAGGACTCGCGCCCGCGCATCGGGCACGAGGTGCCGAAGTTCGCGGACTTCGCCGCGCTCAACGCCTGACTCGAGCAGCGCTGCATCGCGCAGTGGTCGGCGATCCGCCACACCGAGCAGCGCGAGCGCACGATCGCCGAGGTCTGGGCGCAGGAGCGGCCGCACCTGATGCAGGTGCCGCCGCCGTTCGACGGGTTCGTCGAGGACATGAAGCGCGTCACGCCCACCTGCCTCGTCGCGTTCGAGCGCAACCGCTACAGCGTGCCGGCGTCCTTCGCCAACCGCCCGGTGAGCGTGCGCGCCTACGCCGAGCACATCGCCATCGTCGCCGAGGGGCGCGTCGTTGCCGAGCACGCGCGGATCTTCAACCGTGGCCATGATCGCCCGGTGCGCACGGTATACGACTGGCGCCATTACCTCACCGTCGTCCAACGCAAGCCCGGCGCACTGCGCAACGGCGCGCCGTTCGCACAGTTGCCGGAGGCGTTCCGCCGCCTTCAGGCGCGGCTCCTCAAGCACCCGGGCGGCGATCGCGAGATGGTCGAGATCCTTGCCCTCGTCCTGCACCGCGACGAGCAGGCCGTGCTGTGCGCGGTGGAGCTTGCCCTCGAAGCGGGCGCCGTCTCCAAGGAGCACGTGCTCAACCTGTTGCGCCGCCTCACCGAGGCCGAGCCCCCGGCACCGCTCGACACCGCCACCCGGCTCACGCTCCTGGAGGAGCCTGCCGCCAACGTCATTCGCTATGACCACCTGCGAGGTGCCCGCCATGGCTGACTCCCTCGTCGTCGCCCTCAAGTCGCTCAAGCTCCACGGCCTCGCCCAGGCCGTCGCGGAGCTCGCCGCGCAGCAGGCGCCCGCGTTCAGGCAAGCCGAGCGCATCCTCGGCGACCTGATCAAGGCCGAGGTGGCCAAGCGCGAAGTGCGCTCGATCCAGTACCAGCTCAAGTCCGCGCGGTTCCCGGCCTACCGCGACCTCGCCGGGTTGCGCTTCGAGCACAGCGCCGTCGACGTTGCTCTCGTCAAGTCGTTGCACGCCTGCGAGTTCATCGAACAGGCGCACAACGTCGTGCTCATAGGCGGGCCCGGCACCGGCAGGACTCACCTCGCCACCGCGATCGGCGTGCAGGCCGTCATGCATCATCACCTGCGCGCGCGGTTCTTCTCCACCATCGAACTCGTGAACCTGCTCGAGTCCGAGAAGGCCGCCGGCAAGCACGGCCAGATCGCCAACCGACTCGCCCACGCCGACCTCGTCATCCTCGACGAACTCGGCTACCTGCCGTTCTCACAGGCCGGCGGTGCGCTGCTGTTCCACCTGCTGAGCCGGCTCTACGAACGAACCAGCGTCGTGATCACCACTAACCTCAGCTTCTCCGAGTGGGCCAACGTGTTCGGCGATGCCAAGATGACCACCGCACTGCTCGATCGGTTCACGCATCACTGCCACATCGTCGAGACCGGCAACGAGAGCTACCGCTTCAAGAACAGCCCAATCCAATCCGGGAGGGAACGACGACCGAAGAAATCTGAAACCACCTGAGCCATACTCTGGCTCACCGAGGCGGGTCAAAGTCGGATGCAAAACCCGGTTTAGTTCTAGATGCAAATCCACACTCCGGCCCAGGTCGCCGCCTGCCTGGAGGCCGTGCTGGCCTCCGGGTGCGCCAGGAACATGGACTCAGGCAGATCTGCTGACCGCCGGCGGGCAATGTGCCGGCCCTGGGGGAGGATCCGGTCGATGCAAACCCGGACGAATGTCCACACGTGGCTGACGACCGAGCTTCGGCCGGCTCGTCGGCCGGCGGCAGGCTGGAGCGCCCTCCTGGTCCTGCTGCTTGGGGTGGCCGGCTGCGCCTCGGCCCCCCGCCAGACCGAGTCGATGGACTACCGGGCGCGTGCCGAGACCCGGGTCGAGGGCGCGGTCCGGGTCTCGGCCGTGGTACTGAGCCCGGCGGAGTCGGCGGCCAGCTTTGGCGTGCCGCTGGCCAGGAAGAACATTCAGCCCGTCTGGCTCGAGATCGAGAACGGGGAGGACACGGATCTCTTCCTGTCGCCGCTTGGCGTCGACCCGGACTACCTCGCGCCGTCGGAGGTAGCCTGGCGCTTCAAGGGGAAGAACGGATTGAAGTTCGAGGACTGGATCGACACCTTCGTCGACCGCCACGTAGCGCTGGTGGCTCCACCTCACAGCACGGTCTCGGGCTACGTCTATGCGAATCTCGATCCCGGCGCCAAGGTGTTCACGATCGACCTGTTCGGCGCAGGCGTCGCCCGGTCTTTCGAGTTTGCACAGCTGGTGCCGGGGCTGGAAGCGGACTTCATGCGGGTCGACTTCGACCGGTTGCATCAGGAGGGCGCCGTACGTGACCTGGACCTGGCGCAGTTCCGGACCTACCTGGAGCAGCTGCCCTGCTGCGTGCTGGGAGGCGACCAGAAGAGCCCCGGTGATCCCGCGAACCTGGTGATGGTCGGCGAAGGCCTGCAGGTGCTGGCCGCACTGGTGCGCCAGGGCTGGGATCTCACCGAGACGATCCGCGGCAATACCAAGTGGCGAACCGCGATGTCGTCGATGTTCGGATCGACATACCGGACCTCGCCCGTATCGCCGCTGTACCTGTTCGGTCGCGCCCAGGACATCGCACTGCAGAAGGCGCGCGGAAGCGTGGACCAGCGCAACCACATGCGTCTGTGGCACGCTCCGGTCACGCTGAACGGGCAGAAGGTCTGGGTCGGACAGATCAGCCGGGACATCGGCGTGAAGCTCTCGAGCAAGACCCTGGTCACGCACAAGGTCGACCCGATCATCGACGAAGCGCGACTATACGTGACGCTGGACCTGGTCAGCTCCAGATCGCTGCGGGCGCTCGGCTATGTCAAGGGCGTCGGTCATTCCAGCCGCGATGCACCGCGCCGAAACTACACCGAGGACCCCTACTACACCGACGGGCTGCGGGTGGTAATGATCGTCGGCGAAGCCCGGACAGAACTCACCGACCTCGAGCACCTGCCCTGGGAGTGGCCGTCCGGTAAAATCGCCGGCTCCCCGACCGGGCGTCCCTGATCTGGTTGGCCGCGAAATCCTGCGGTTCGATCGGTTGCCTTCCCTGACGCGCGCGGAGTCCCCTGCAACGTGTTCCCCGACCGGACCCGCGACCATCACGGCCAGGCAGGAAACGCCGACGATCGCCTCCGTACGGGTCAGCACCCGCGCCGTGCCTCGAACGTGCGTGATGTCCCCGTATCCCATCATGGCGCAACCCCGTCTTGGGACCCTCGCTGGACACAACCGCTCATGCCGACGCCCATGAGGCTCAGCACGCGTGAGAACTCCATCAGCGAGCACTCCAGCAGTCGCAGGCTATGCCTCGGGACGAGCTTGACCGTTCCGGCAAAGGAGGTCGGACTCCACGGCAGCAGCACCGCCACGGAACCGTCCCCGCACTCCCCGGCGCGGCCAACCCAGCCAGCCCGCACGGAGCGGCCTCGGCCGCCGACTGCTCGCCGAACCTCACCGGGCGCAGCGCCTCAAGCGCGTGTTCGCCATCGACCTCGAGACCTGCCGGCAATGCGGCGGCCGGCTGCGCGTCATCGCCAGCATCGAGCAACCGGCGCTCATTTAACGGATCCTCGGGCACCTCGGCCGTGCGGCCGGCGCCGTCGATCCGGGGCACCCGAGCCGCGCGCCACCCGCGCGCTCGCGGCTGATCTGAACCGCCCGGCGGCGCCCGGCCCAGGGCCGGGACGGGCGCGTGTGGACCGGCGGCCGACTCCACGGGCATTTCACGATCAAATGCAAAGATTCACCGGCCGAACGACGGCGGCCGGCAGCGGCTCAGCCTGGAGCGTGGCCCGCGACCTGCCATCAGCCCCCCGGATTGCAACCCGCCTCGACCGATTCCGGTGCGGACAACAGGCCGCTTATACGGCCTATCCGCGCATGAGGCGGCGCATTGGATCGATGCGCTGGAAGCGAAGCTGTGGCAGGCGTCGTCTCCCGGGACCGGCGCGACGGCAACGCCAGCCCCGGGCGAAGCGTTCGCCGACAACGAGCAGCGTTCGACGGCGGCCATGTTGATTGCCGCCATTGCAGTGATCGGAACACACGATCGGGCGCGCGGGCTCTACTGGATGGAACGGGCCGGGCGTTGGGGTTGCCAGGGCTGCGCGAAAGTCATGTCGAGCGTCGACTACTCGTCGGCGGGACTCCCGAGTGAGGCCGGCGCACCGGAACTGAAATCGCTCGGCTGCGTATCGTCGTGCCGCCCTATCGGGGTCGGTGGGCCGCCGGGACCATCGACAGTAACGGTCAGGCCACGCAAGGCCTGAGACTGGATCCGGGAACGCCGGCGGGAAAGATGTTTGCAGTACTCGAACCGGAAGGCGGTTCCGACTGCGGCACGCCGATGCTGAAATTGGAACTCGGCGAGCGACTGCAGCGGGTGTCGTTGCCAGCGCTGGATCCGAACGCGACGCTCTTCGATGGCTGGCACCGGTTCGCGCTAGAGAGCGAACCGGGTACCTACACGCTGTGCCGGGACTTGCCAAGCGGGCACATGCTGGTCCTTCTCGTCGCCGCGGACCCGGACCAGCTGCGGGGTTGAGTGAAACTCGCATACGATCAATCGAGACCCACGGTGGACGAGATCGCCCGCGCGATGAGTCACTGACGGGACCTGCCTAACGTCGAACTGTCTGGCAGAACCAAGTGATGCTGGCAGTAATTCGCGCACGCAGGCCTAGCCTGAAGACAATCTTCACGGGGTGACGGGAATCCAACGAACTGCAGGGGCTTGGGAATCCAATTCGTGGGTCGACCGAGCACACGATCGTCGCTGAACGGTGCGCGCGACTGTCCGCTCTTGAGGCGTCCGACCGTCCGCTCCGGGTCGATCCCGGGCTTACAGTGTCCGCTGTTGGGACGCTGTTCTTTCGCCAGGGATGACTCGCCGGACATTCACACGTCAATCACACGCCGCACTGCGAGCGTCGGTAAGTGATTGATCCGTCGAGAGGGGCGGCGGGACTCACGTGGGTTCGATTCCCATCACCCGCTCCAACCTTTCGCCAGCGCCGGGCTGAGCGCTCAGGCGCGGTGCAGGCCCACTGGCAGGCGCTTCGATCCCCAGGTGCCCGGCCGAGGCGCGAATACACCGGGCAGTCTCTCGCCGCACCCGGCGCAACAGCCTTCGGCCGTGAGGCCCCAGCGACCGAGTTCGTACCAGTCGCGCTCGATCAGCAGGGCGTGGCAGCGATGGCACCAGGTGCTGCCGCCGGTACGATCATGGACGTTGCCCGTGTAGACGTAACGCAATCCGTTGCGCATGGCGATGCCGCGCGCACGCGTGAGCGTGGCGGGAGGCGTCGGAGGGTGGTCGCTCATCTTCCAGTCGGGATGGAACGCCGAGAAGTGCAGCGGCACGTCCGGGCCGAGCTGGTCGCGGATCCACTGCGTCATCTCGTCCAGTTCGGCGTCCGAGTCATTCTCGCCCGGGATCAGCAGCGTGGTGATCTCGAACCAGACCCGGGTCTCCCGCTTCAGGTACACGAGCGTCTCGAGCACCGGAGCCAGCTCGGCCCCGCAGATCTTGCGGTAGAAGCGCTCGGTGAATGCCTTCAAGTCCACGTTGGCGGCGTCGATCGACGCAAAGAACTCGGCCCGCGGTTCCGGACAGATGTAACCCGCCGTGACCGCCACGGTGCGCACGCCGGCGTCATGGCAGGCTGCCGCGACATCGATGGCGTACTCCATGAATACGGTCGGGTCGTTGTACGTGAACGCTATGCTGGCGCAGCCGAGCCGTTGCGCCGTTGCCGCCAGTTCCACCGGCGAGGCCGAATCCGCGAGCGTGTCCATCTCGCGTGACTTGCTCATGTCCCAGTTCTGGCAGAACTTGCACGCCAGGTTGCAGCCCGCCGTGCCGAACGAAAGTACGGACGAACCGGGCAGGAAGTGGTTGAGCGGCTTCTTCTCGATCGGGTCGACGCAGAAGCCGCTGGACCGTCCATAGGTGTACAGCTCGATGCCATCACGCTCGCGGCCTCGCACGAAGCAAAGCCCGCGCTGGCCCTCGTGCAGCCGGCAACGGCGTGGGCAGACGTCGCATTGCACGCGCCCGTCGTCGAGGCGCGTCCAGTAGCGAGTGGGGACGGGGGAGAAGTCGGTATTCATACGATTGGCGCGCAGCAGCCTCGGGCGGGATATTGGTTTCGCTTCAGTGCGTCACCACATACGGGAGCATTCGAACTCCCATGGAACCACGATGTTGAGACCGGATAACGATAAGTCAAGCGTGCGGCCACCCGCGGTGGCGGGGCTGTTCTATCCCGGGAATGCGAACGAGTTGCGACACGACGTGAACGGCTACCTTGCCGGGGGCCCGCCGCGCACCGCGATAGCGGGTCGTCCGAAGGCGCTGATCGTGCCGCATGCCGGATACCAGTACTCCGGGCCCGTCGCCGGGGCTGCGTATCGGCTGCTGCGCGACTGGTCCGCGATCATCCGTCACGTGGTGATGATTGGCCCGAGCCATCGCGTGGCGATACGCGGTCTCGCCGTGCCATCAGTCGACTCATTCGCGACGCCGCTGGGCCAGGTGCCGATCGACGTGGCAGGTCGCGAGCGACTGCGGGAACTGGGGCTGGTCGGCGTGTCCGATCCGGCGCACGCAGCGGAGCATTCGCTGGAAGTGCAGCTGCCGTTCCTGCAAGTCGTGCTCGACGACTTCGACATCCTGCCGCTCACCGTCGGCTTCGCTCCCGCAGAGCAGGTGGCGCAGGTCATCGACGCTGCCTGGGGCGGGCCCGACACACTGGTGCTGGTCAGCTCCGATCTCAGTCACTACCACACCTGGAGTGAAGCGCGGCAGCTCGATGCCGGGACCACGCGCGCGATCATGGACCGACGCAGCGATCTGCCCGACGAGCAGGCCTGCGGCGCGTGCGGAATCAACGGGCTCATGCAGGTCGCGCGCCGGCGCGACCTGGCCGTCGAACTGCTCGACCAGCGCAACTCGGGCGACACCGCCGGCGATCGATCACGGGTGGTGGGTTATGGCAGTTACGTGCTCCGTGAATCTTGAGCCGACGGCGCGGCAGGCGGTGCTGTGGACTGCCGCGACGTCCATCCAGGCGAAGCTGGGCCTCGTCGAGGCTGCGCCTCCGGAGGTGAACGGCGGACACGGAGCACTTCGCGAACCGCGCGCGAGCTTCGTCACGCTGACGATCGACGGCGAACTCCGCGGTTGCTGCGGCACGCTCGAGCCGGCAAGACCGCTGTTGCTCGATGTCTGGAGCAATGCCCAGGCCAGTGCGTTCCGCGATCCGCGCTTCCCGCCGCTGACGGCGTGCGAGTGGCGGTGCACGAGCCTGGAGGTGTCGTTGCTGACGCCGTGCGAGCGAATGGTGGTCGCAAGTGAGCAGCAGTTGCTGCTCGAGCTGGTTCCAGGGCGCGATGGCCTGGTGCTCGAGTGGCGTGGCATGAGAGCGACCTTCCTGCCGAAGGTCTGGGAGCACGTCACCGGGCCGCGGGACTTCCTGCGCCGGCTCAAGGAGAAAGCGGGGCTCAGGGCGGATTTCTGGGCGGCCGACGTCCAGGTCTGGCGCTACGAGACGGAGATCATGGCAGTCGAGAGACCGGCAACGCTCGAGGCTGCCCCGCCGGGACCTGGCATGGTCTACTAGCCGGGCGAAACGCGCCGCAACGCAGGTTGGCCCGATGATGAACGCCGAATCCTTCATTTCATCCCGCCGCACATGGCTGTACGGCTCGCTCGTCATTGCATGCGCTCTGACGGTAACTGCCATCGCGCCCACCGCACGCGCGGATGGCGGCGCCGTGCCGTCCGGGCAGCCCGATCCGCACGTCGCGCTCGATCGCACGCTGACGCGGATCGGGTTCGGCTCGTGTGCCGAGGGCGGCAAGGAGCAGCCGATCTGGGAGGCCGTGCTGGCGGCGAAGCCCGAGCTGTTCCTGTTCCTCGGCGACAACGTCTACGGCGACACGCGCGACATGGCCGTGCTTCGAGCGAAGTACGCAGAGCTGGCGCAGCAACCGGGTTTTGCAAAGTTGCGCGACACCACGCCGCTCGCCGTGACCTGGGACGACCACGATTTCGGCGAGGATGACGCGGGCGGCGACTATCCACAGAAGGAGGCGTCGCGGCAGGTCTTCCTCGACTTCTGGGGCGAGCCTGCCGGTTCACCACGCCGGGCGCGCGACGGCGTATACGCGTCCTACGTGTTCGGTCCACCGGGCCAGCGCGTGCAGGTCATTCTGCTCGACCTGCGCTACAACCGGACGCCGCTCATGAAGCCCGAGCCTGGTGTTCGCAACTACAGGTCCTGGGCGCAGGCGCGGCACAGGAAAGGGCTCGAGGTGCCGGGTCCGTACGCGCGCAATCCTGATCCGAGGGCGACGATGCTCGGCGAGCCTCAATGGCAGTGGCTGGAGCGACAGCTGGAAACGCCGGCCGAGGTGCGCTTGATCGGGTCGAGCGTGCAGGTGCTCGCCGATTTCCCGGGTTGGGAAGGATGGTCGCTGTTCGCTCGCGACCAGCAACGCCTGATCGAGCTGATCCGGCGCAAGCGCGCAAACGGCGTGGTGTTTCTGAGCGGCGACATGCACTACGCCGAGTTGTCGAAGCTCGACGTCAACGTGCCCTACCCACTGTGGGACCTCACCTCGAGCGGGCTCACCGAAGTCTGGCCCGCCGCCACGCCGAACGCCAACCGGGTGAGCGACGTGATCCGCGAGCCGAACTTCGGGCTCATCGAGATCGACTGGCGGGGCGCGCAGACCACGGTGACGCTGTCCGTCATGGATCAACGCGGGACACGACGCATCGAGCAGCGCCTGCCCCTGGCCGACCTGAGCGCGCGGCCCTGAGCGCGTGCCGCGTTCCATGCCGCGAGCGCACGAGCACACGAGTACACAGTGATCGGGCAAGTCGACGAATCAACGGCTGAGCCACTGGCCGCGATCCTGAACCAGGAATGCCAGTGCATCTGGGTGGATCGCGCGAAATTGCGCGATCAGCTCCGCGCCAATCTCGGTGATGCGGGCAGCCTCCTGGAATCCCAGGCTGGACTCGTATCGGGCAGCGTCGTGTTTCTTGCTCCGGGCGAAGCCGCCAGCATGGGCCGGACCGTCCGGCTCATCACCCACGCACTCACGAGCTACCCCTACCAGCAGAAGATCGCGCTGCACGCGCCGGAACTGGCTCGGCGTCCCCAGGCAGCCGCGGGTGGCGTCCTGGGCTTCGATTTCCATCTCGGCGGTCCGACGCCGCAGCTCATCGAGATCAACACCAACCCGGGCGGCCTGCTCGTCAATCTCGAGCTGGCGCGTGCGGCCACGGCAAGTTGCGACTGCTTTGCGGAACCAATATCCCTCATGACGGCAGCCGGTGTGGCAATAGATCAGCTCGGACAGCGCATCACCGATGGTTTCCAGGCGGAGTGGACCAGCGCCCGCGGCGAAGTACCGTTGCGTGCCATTGCAATCGTCGACGACGAGCCGCAGGGCCAGTACCTGTTTCCCGAGTTCCTGCTGTATCAGCGGTTGCTCGAGCGCGCCGGATGGCGCGTCCTGATTGCTGATGCCGCAAGCCTCACCATCAGGGGCGACGCGGTGTACTGCGCCGACGAGCGCATCGACCTGATCTACAACCGTGCGACCGATTTCTATCTGGCCGATGAACGACACGCCGTCCTGCACAGCGCATACGAATCGGATCTCGCAGTGCTTACGCCACACCCGGCTGCGCATGCGCGATGGGCGGACAAGCGGCTTCTCGCCTGGCTGGGCGACGAAAAGATGCTGCAGGAGGCAGGTCTCGGCGCCGATGATCGCTCGCACTTGCGGCAGACTATTCCAGCGACCGAGGTGGTCGAGCCCGCCGCAGCCGACGACCTCTGGCAGCGGCGTAAGAGTCTTTTCTTCAAACCAGTCGATGGCTTCGGCAGCAAGGCCGCCTATCGGGGCGACAAGCTCACTCGGACGATGTTCGACCACACCCTTGCGCATCGCTACGTCGCGCAGGCGATTGCGCCAACGTCGTTTCGGCGAGTCTCAGCCGTAGATGGCGCTGCAACCGATCTCCGTGTCGACGTCCGCAACTACGTCATGCATGGCGAAACCTGGTTGCGGGCAGCGCGCTTGTACCGAGGGCAGACCACGAACTTCCGGACCGCCGGGGGTGGCTTCGCGCCGGTGCTGACCCTGCCGATTTGATCCGCGCGTTGTTGACTCGCGTATAGCAACCCTTAGCGGCCGCGCAATGGCCGGTCCAAGCAGGACCTGATGAAGTCGAAGGCCGGCTCAGCGCGGCCAGCGAGCGCTTCGTTCTACGTCGTTGAGATCGAGATGGTTGCGCATGTATTCGTTCGAGGCGTCGCGCCGCGGCGTGAATTCCCACGGCGTGTAGTTGCCCGACCGCAGTGCGCCCATCACCAACCGCCGCCGCGCCTGGTCCTGCAGCACGTCTGAATGAAATTGCGCCAGGTCCCACCGTTGCGTGACTTCCTCGCGGAAGTTGGCGACGGCCGCAGCCCATTCCGCGTGGCCGGCAAGGTTGACCCGCTCACCGGGGTCCGTCGCGAGGTCGTACAACTGGTCGGGATCGACGGGGCAGTGCACGAATTTCAGCGCGCCCCGGCGCAGCATGACGATCGGGGCGCAGGCGCCTTCGGCCGCGTACTCGCCGACGACGGTCCGGTCTTCTGCGTCGCCTTCGCACAGCGGCAGCAGTGAGCGGCCCGCCAGCGGTTCGACGGCGTCGGCCACCGCACCACCCGACAACTCGATGAGGGTCGGCAGCACGTCGACCAGCGAGACTGGCGTCGACACGCGGCGCGCGCGGAAGCGGGCGGGCGCGTGCACGACCAGCGGGATACGCGCGGATCCCTCGAAGAAGCTCATCTTGTACCAGAGCCCGCGCTCGCCGAGCATGTCGCCGTGATCGGCGAGCAGGATGACGATCGTATCGTCCGCCAGTCCGAGCGCCTCGAGCGTTCCGACCAGCCGGCCGGTCCAGTCGTCGACGTACGAGATGTTGCCGAAGTAGGCGCGACGCGCGCGGCGCACGTCGTCATCGGTGATCGGAGTGCGTTCCATGTCGCACGCTGCACGCAGACGTTGCGTGTGTGAATCCGCAGTGACGTCTGCCGCGGACACTGCGGGCATCGGAATCTCGACGCCTTCGTAGCGATTCCAGTATTCGCGCCGCGTCACGTAAGGATCGTGCGGGTGCGTGAAGCTGGCGACGAGCAGGAACGGCCGTCCATCGTCGGCACGGGCCGCATCGTGCAGCGCGCGCAGCGCGTGGAAGCCGACCTCGTCGTCGAACAGCAGCTGGTTGGTGACTTCGGCTACGCCGGCGCCAGTCACGCTCCCCATGTTGTGATACCAGCAGTCGATGCGCTCGCCTGGCGTGCGCCAGTCCGGCGTCCAGCCGAAGTCCGCTGGATAGATGTCCGTCGTGCGGCGCTCCTCGAAACCATGCAGCTGGTCGGGGCCGACGAAGTGCATCTTGCCGGCGAGCACCGTGCGATAGCCGGCGGCGCGGACGTAATGCGCAAACGTCGGGATCGTGCTGGCGAGGTATGCCGCGTTGTCGTAGCCGCGCGTGGCCGAGGGCAGTTGCCCGGTCATCATGCAGTAGCGCGCTGGCGTGCACAGCGGGCTGTTGGTGTAGGCTGCGTCGAACACCACGCCCGCGGCGGCGAGGCGATCGATGTGCGGCGACTTCGCAGTGCGGCTGCCGTAGCAGCCGAGCGCCGCAGGGGTCAGCTGGTCGTACATGATGACCAGTACGTTCGGTGTGCTGTTCATGCGGCGATCCTAGCATTCGGGCGTGCGCGCACTGGCATCTGCATCGTCAGCCGCGCCGGGCTCGGCACGATGGCCTCAGGCACTAGCCCTCGTCCCGCAGCATGGAGTTGCCAGCGTTGCGACAGCGCTCGAAACGAGCCAGCAACCTGTCGTGGACAGCCGGCTCGACCGGCCCCACCGCGATCCATTCGAGCGCGAGATCGTCGAGTTCGGCCGGCGTGACGCGCTCACCGCGACCCATCGATTCGACCAGGCGTCGCATCTGGTATTCGCGCCGCAATTCCGCGTCTTCCGGGGGCGTGGCTGCACCCGAGATCAACTCCGCGCGGATGCACAGCAGCCGCAGCGCCGCCTCGTTCGCGGCGAGATCGGCGCTGACCGTGCCGGCGGTGACCGCTGCGATTCGTTGCTCGAGGATGCTGCGAATTGCTTTCGGCGCATGGGCGAGATCGGCGATCGCAGCGGCAGCGGACGCTCGCAGCGCTTCGCATTCGGCTGGCGCCCGTCCCAGGACGGTCGCGAGTCCGTACGCGCGGACCTGGGCGGCGGCTGCAAACCCGTCGGTCCAGCCACGGCGCGCCGCCGCCGCGCGCTGTCTGTGTACGGCTTCGGCGCAACGGTCGGTTGCCTGTGAAAACCGTTGACGCAGCGCGCGTGCGGATGCTCGCGGCAAGTCCAGCGATTCGAACTGCGCGCATAGCTCATCCAGCCGCGGCACGGCAGAGAACAGCGGCTCGCCGCTCAGCCCGGCAATCCGCTCCAGCTCCTCGCACACGCCGGCTGCCTGCGCCTGGTTCGCTTCGAGAGTGGCGGCGTACGCCAGGGATTCCTGCGAGCTGCGCTGGAAGACGGCGTCGCATTGCTTCCGGAACTCGTCCCACAGGGCGTTGTCCAGTTTCCACGGCACGATGCCGACGGCTTTCCATGTTCGCTGCAGGTTCCGGGTTTCGTCGATGGCCTTGCGCGTGTCCTCGAGGGCGAGGAGCCCGGCGGCGCGGGAGATCAAGTCGCGCTTCGTCTGGACGTTGCTTGCGTACTCTGCATCCAGGCGCGCCTGCAGTCCGTCCACCAATGCATGAAAACGCGCCTGCAGCGGCTTGATGACCGCCTGGTCCACCGGGGCGTACTGACGCCACTCACGCCGCGTCTCGACGATGGCCTGATTGATTGCGCGCCAGTCCGGGTGCTCGCCCGCATGTTCCGCGGCAAACGCCGTCAGCCTTTCGATCAGCGCTTCGCGCCGCTCCAGGTTTTCCTTGCGCAGTTCGGCTTGCCGGGCGAAGTGCTCGCGGCAGGGTGCATAGGCGCGGTCGGTGGCCTCCTGGAACTGCTGCAATTCATCCGAGGCTTCCTCGCCCGCGCCCCGGCCCAGGGTCCGCCATTCGTTCCGCAGCTGGCGGATTCGCTGCGCGAGTTCCTCCGGTGACATATCGGCGCCGACCAGCGATTGCATCTGCTGCACCAGTTCGCCCCGCTTTGGCCCGACTCTGAACGTCTTCCAGTCCTGCAGCTCGGCGAGCTGCGAGTCGACCTGGTCCAACTGGCGCGCGAACCACGGGGGCAGGAGAGGGGCTTCCGGCAGCCTTTCCGCGATCGAGGCGCGCAGCCGGGCGGCGCGCGCCGTCCCGCCGTGGCCGAGCGCTGCCTGGGCCTGTCGCAGCAGCGCCAGGATGTCGTGTGCCCTGGCCTCGTCTGCCGCACGTTGCGCCAGTTCGGACTCGCGCGACGCCTGGCGTGCGGCATCGTGTGCCTGAGCCCTCTCGGCCGCCGCGGCGGCTGCCGCCTGCGCCTCGAGTTCCTGCTGATGCCGCGCCGCTTCGGACGCGATGGCGGCGGATCGCTGCCGCTCGGCATCGGCCTGGATCGACTGTTCGATCGCACGGCGGTGGTGCTCGACGGCTTCGTGCGCACGTTGCAGGCGCCGTGCCACGTCGTCCTGCAGCTCCGGCTTCGCCTGCGGTGCGAGCGTGCGCCACCGGGTCTCGAGCTGTGCAAGGATGGCCGGGTATGACGGGTCGTACGGACGCTCGCTGTGCCGGGCGATGGCCGCGGCGGTTTCTTCCAGGTCCGACTGCAGTCGCTGGGCGCTGCGGATCTTCGCGAGCTGCTCATCGCGTCGTGCGGTAAGAATGCGATGGACGTTTTTGTCTTTGCCGTGGCGCGTGGCGGGGATCAGTTGCCGCAGCTGGTCCGGATCCGTGACGTTGCGCGCCGCAGCCTGGCGGATCCGCGTCGAGCTTCCCTCCAGGACCCACTTGCCGATCGTGACCATGTCGCCGGCAGCGATGGCCTGCGACAGGCTCGCTTCTTCTTCCTTGGCACGTGCGGAGGGATCGGGCGGCGGCGGCGATCCAACTCCGGCATCCCACCCGGCGGCCGGCGCCACGTCGGCGGCGGGCGGTGACTTGCCAAACAGGCGTGAGAATATGGACATCGAGGAATCTTGCTTGTAGCGGGCCCGCCCAGCAATCGGCAATGTTACCTGCGCCGTGCCGCGCTCGCAGTTGGCGAGCGCTGGAAGATGATGCCCGGCAATTTCTTCAGGAGATCGTCCAGCGGCATCCCGCGCAGGATTTCGACGCTGTTGCCCAGATCCGCGCGCGACTGGAGGTCAGCACTGCCGAGCATCGGCTCGTCGACGGCACCGCCATCTATCGCAAACGGTCCTGTTCGCCTGCCCGGTAGCCGTCCTTGTAGTCCTGTGGATGCCGGCCCTGATCGAAAGGACGGCCTTTGACGGCATCGTTGTACCCGCGCTGGTATTCCGCGCTGCCGTTAACCTGGTTGTCGCGGGAACCGTCGTCGCCATAGAACGTGATGATCACGCGCGTGCCGCCCTCCCACTTGAACTCCTGCACGTTGCCGCTCGAGTTCGTGCGCACGACGTTGTTGCCCTTCTCGTCCTTGAAGTGGTTCGCCCGGTTGCCTGGACGCAGGCTGTAGACGACGCCGTTGCGAAGGTCGATGTCGATGTATCCCTGCCGCTGCCCGAACGTGCAGGCGCCAGACCTGCCCTTCTTCTTCTCGCCGTCCTTGCGGACTTCGCAGTTGGCTCGCCGCGTGTCGGCCTGTGCGACCTGAATGGAAATTGCTGCTCCCAGGGCGAGAATCGCTGCCGCGATGATGATGGGTGCTTTCATTCCTGCCTCTGCTGTCGTGAATGCGGCGTAGAATCCGCGGGAATGGCGCAAGGCTAGCGGGTTTTCCCAATCGAATCGAGGGTGCCGGCGCCGCCTGCGAAAGCTGCCTGCCGCAGGACCTGGGGTACCGGAAGTGCAAGCGCAGGAATGCGCTCGTGCTGCGCTGTCAGCGTAAGACGGCCCGGCGCACGGCTTCAGGGCGTATCCCGATTCCTGGCGAACTCATGCACGGCACGGTGCCATCCGGTATTCCACGCAGCGAGCGAACGCACCGGTCCCCGGCGGGCCGTGCCGACTTCGAGGCCTGACGCCCGGACCTGACCCGCGTCCGGCCGCTTCGTCCAGTCGCCATTGGCGGCAGTGCGTGAACGGTCCTGCACCGTGCGTTCTGAACCGATACGACGGCGGGTATTGAGCATCCAGTCAAGCATCGCGAAAGTCCTCGAACATCTGCAGGACGAACAGCAGGGTGGTGGCGAGCAGGGCGGTGGCGCTGAAGACAGCGATAAACGCGGACAAGGCATTCTCCAGGAAGATGAGTGACGCCGGCGGCCCGCGAGCGGGCCGATCGAACGGCGACGCGCCCGCAAGCGCGCAACGACAAGTAAGAAATGAAAGCCCGTGCTGCGCAGCGAACGATGCGTTGCGTACACGACGAGATTCAGGCGACAGGCGCGGGGGCCCGATTCGAGACGGCGCAGTGAGTCCGGCTTACCGTCAATGCTGAACAGCGAAGGGGAGTATAGCTGATTCAGGTCGCGAGTGCTGCTCTGCAGCATTCCAGCGATTCCATCGATATCCGCTAGACTTCCGGCAATGCCGGTGCGTTCCTCGCAACGCATTGAATACGATGCACCGACTGAAGAACTGGCAGCTGTTCGCGATTTGCGTTCTCACGTGGGGTACGACGTGGTTCGCGATCACGTTCCAGATTGGACACATCGCGCCAGAGGTCGGAGTGGCCCTGCGCTTCGCGCTGGCCGGAACGGTGATCCTCGGCCTGTGCGTCTTGCGCCAGGAGAACTTGCGGTTCACACCTGCCCAACACGCGGTATTCGCGTTGCAGGGCGGCTTCATGTACGGCGTGTCGTACGTCTGCGTCTATCACGCAGAGCAACACCTGGTGTCGGGGCTGGTGGCGGTGGGCTACTCGGCTTCGCCGCTCGTGGCGGGCCTGGGTGCCCGCACGCTTTTCGGCGTCAGCCTGAGGCCGCGCTTCGTCCTCGGCGGCTTGCTCGGCATCGCCGGTGTCGCGCTGATCTTCTGGCCCGAGTTCGGCAAGACCACGGGCGACCGGAACACGCTGCTCGGAGCCTTGTTCACCGTGGCGTCCGTATTGCTGTCCACGGTCGGCAGCCTGACGGCCAGCCGCAACCAGTCTCGCGGCCTGCCGTTCTGGCCAGCGCTCGGATTCGGCATGCTCTACGGGGCTGCCGCGTCTGCGTCACTGGCTTTGCTGCAGGGCCAGAGCTTTGCTCCCCCGCTCATCGCGTCATGGTGGCTGTCCCTGTTCTATCTCGCCCTGGCAGGGTCGGTGCTGACCTTCGCCTGCTTCCTGACGTTGCAGGAGCGAATCGGGCCGGGGCCCACCGGCACTATCGGCGTCATGACACCCCTCCTGGCGCTGGTGGTATCGATCGCCTTCGAGGGATTCCACCCGGACGTGCTCACGTTCGCGGGCGCAGCGCTCGCCGTCGGTGGCAACGTGCTGATGTTGCGGCGGACCTGACGCGCGTTCGAATCAGATCATCGCCTCGATCAGGCGCGGTCCGCGGTGCTTGAGCGCAGAGGAATACTGCGCCGCGAATTCTTCGCACGTCGTCGCGCGGCTGGCCTCGACGCCGAGGCCCGCGGCGATCTGCGTCCAGTTCAGCTCCGGATTGTGCAGGTCGAGCATCGACATGGCGACCGGACCGCTGCCGACGGCGCCGACGCGCCCAAGCTCGATGTTGAGAATCGCGTACGAGTGGTTGGCGTAGATCACGATCACGACGTCGAGCTTCTCGCGCGCCATCGTCCAGAGCGCCTGCATCGTGTACGCCGCGCCGCCATCGCCGTGCGGACAGATCACCTTCCGGTCCGGCGCAGCGATGGCCGCGCCGACCGCGAGCGGCAGGCCCTGCCCGATCGAACCGCCGGTCAACGGCAGATGCGTGTGCGGTCGAGCCCGGGCCATCATGGACAGCAACGGCAAGGACGCGGTCGCGGATTCATCGGCAAAGATGGCGTCTTCCGGCGTCATCGCGGCAATCACCTGCGCGACGCCGAGAGCGGTCAACGGGCCGTCCGGCAGTTCCGGCAGTTGCAGCGGAATCCGCACGGGTGAGCGCGCGGGCGCGCCCAGCGCGTCGGCCAGCGCCGCGAGCGCCCGCGCACCGTCCTGGTGAGCGTGCGCCAGGTAGCTGAGGTGCGATCCCTCGGGGGCACACCAGCTCGGCTTGCCGGGATACGCGAAGAAGGACACCGGCGGCTTGGCGCCGACAAAGACGATCTGCTCGAAATCTTTCAGGAAGTCGACGATCTGTTCCGCGAAGTAGGGAATGCGCTCGACCGGTACGCGACCCGCGCCGAGTTCGGCGTGCGGTGCAAACGTGTCGCAAAGCAACCGCGCACCCGTCTTTGCCTGCACGCGACCGGCGGCCTCGAGGCCGGCGCCGTGGAGTGCTGCGCCGCGTAACAGCAGCGCGGTCTTCCTGCCGTTCGACAGCAGCCTTGCAGCAGCCTCGATGGCATCCGCGCTGACCGGCGCAGCAACCATGTCCGGCAGCTTCTGTTCGGCCCGCTGGGTCTCGTTCCACGCGGTGTCGGCCGGGAGAATCAACGTCGCCACACAGCCAGGCGCCGCGCGCGCGGCCTGGACCGCCCGCGCAGCATCCGACGCCACCGCATCGGCGCTCTTCGATTCGTGGATCCACGACGAGACCGGGCGCGCAAAGCCGATGATGTCGGACGTCAACGGTGCGTCGTACTGCAGGTGATACGTGGCATGGTCGCCGACGATGTTCACGAGCGGAGTGTTGGCGCGCCGTGCGTTATGCAGGTTCGCCAGGCCGTTGGCTAGACCGGGCCCCAGGTGCAGCAGCGTGGCGGCCGGCTTGCCGGCGACGCGTCCGTACCCATCGGCGGCGCCAGTCACTACGCCTTCGAACAGGCACAGCACGGACCGCATCTGCGGCACGGAGTCAAGCGCGGCGACAAAATGCATCTCCGACGTGCCGGGGTTGCCGAAGCAGACTTCGACGTCGCAATTGACCAGGGTCTGCAGCAGGGACTGGGCGCCGTTCATCGTCGTTCTCCGTGTCGGTCCGCTATTTTAGCCGTGGCAGCCGCAGGACCGGGCACGCCCTTGTGCGTATTGCGGCATCGCGCGACCATCGATCGTGGGAACCTGGCAGCAATGGAAGCCAACACGATGAACCTCACGCTGGGAATGATCGGGCTGGGCCGGATGGGCGGCAACATGAGTCGCCGGCTTGCACGCGCGGGTCACACCCTGGTGGCCTGGGATCGCTCGGCCGAGGCGAGGGCCGCCATGGCCGATGAGCGGCGAGTTACGCCCGCCGACACGCTGGAGGCGCTGGTGGCGCGCCTGCCCTCGCCCAGGCTCCTCTGGCTGATGCTGCCCGCGGGGGCGCCGACGGACCAGACGCTGCTGCGGCTCGTGCCGCTGCTGTCGCAGGGCGATCTCGTCATCGATGGCGCCAATGCCATGTACAAGGACAGCCAGCGTCACGCAACGGAGCTAGGTGCGCATGGCATACGGTTCGTCGATGCGGGTGTTTCCGGGGGTGTGTGGGGCCTGGAGAACGGTTACGGCTTGATGGTGGGCGGTGACGCTGCGGCCGTGCGCATGATCGAGCCCGTGTTGCGTGCGCTGGCGCCGGCGGCCGACCGCGGCTGGGTGCACTGCGGGCCGGCCGGCGCCGGTCACTTCACCAAGATGGTCCACAACGGCATCGAATACGGAATGATGCAGTCCTACGCCGAAGGGCTCGCGTTGCTGCGCGCCAAGAGCGAGTTCGCACTCGACCTGCCGCAGATCACTGAGGCATGGCGGCACGGCACGGTGATCCGTTCGTGGCTGCTGGATCTCACGGCCGAATTCCTGGCGCACGACCCGACGCTCGAGTCGACGGCGCCGTTCGTCGCGGATTCGGGGGAAGGCCGCTGGACGGCCATCGAGTCCATCGAACTCGGGGTGCCGACGCCCGTCATGACGCTCTCGCTGATGGCGCGCTTTGCGAGCCAGGGCAAAGGCGATTTCACCAACCGGTTGCTGGCCCGCATGCGGCAGGCCTTCGGCGGGCACGCGGTGCAGGCGAAGTAACGACCGGGTTCGTCGGGACGCTCGACGGCGGGGCGTCGGCTGGTCAGCCACAGGGCGTCGTCGCTGAGACCGACGGCGGGTCGTACCAGCCGCCGAAGCGTCCGACCATGCGTGCCGCGGAGTCCGGTCCCCAACTGCCCGAAGCATACCGCTCTGCCTGGGGACCGCCGGCCAGCAGCCGATCCACGATGTCCCAGGCTACCTCGACGGAGTCCTGGCGCGCGAACAAGGTCGCGTCACCACGCATTGCGTCGCCGAGCAGTCGTTCGTACGGCGTCATCTCGTCCGTCTGCGCATTGCAGGCATAGAGTTCGGTCTCTTCGCCCACCATCGCTTCACCGGCATCCTTGATACGGACGCCGAGCGCGATCGCAATCCGGTCCGGCCCGAGCCGGAACCGCAGGTAATTCGCCCGCGGCGGCAGGGTTTCATCGAAAAGCCGCTGCGGCGGACGTCGAAATGTCGCCATCACCTCGGTCGCTGTCACCGGCAGCCGCTTCCCGGTCCGGATGAAGAACGGCACGTCGGCCCAGCGCCACGAGTCGATCTCGAAGCGCAGCGCCGCGTACGTTTCGGCATCCGAGTTGGGACTGACGCCTTCCTCGCTCCGGTATCCCTCGTACTGGCCGCGCACGATGTCGCGACGATCCGGGTGCCGGATCGCGCGCAGCACCTTCATCTTCTCGTCGCGCATTGCCTCGGGGCCGGTGCCGACCGGCGGTTCCATCGCCAGGATCGCGAGCACCTGCAGCAGATGGTTCTGCACGACGTCCCGCACTGCGCCGAGTTCCTCGTACAGCCGGCCACGGCCTTCGACGCCGAACTTCTCGGCCATCGTGATCTGTATGTGTTCGATGTGCGTGCGGTTCCAGAGCGGCTCGATGATGGAGTTGGCGAACCGGAAGTACAGCAGGTTCTGCACGGCTTCCTTGCCGAGAAAATGATCGATGCGATAGATCGATTTCTCGTCGACGACCTGCTGCAGCTCACGGTTGATCGTCTGCGCGCTCGAGAGGTCTCGCCCCAGCGGCTTCTCGACGACTACCCGGGCGTTCGCGGCGCAACCCGAACTGCCGAGCTTCGCCGCGACCGCGGCAAATAGACTTGGTGGAATGGCCAGGTAGTGACACGGACGCCGCGCCCCTTCCAGTGCCTTGCGCAACGCCACGTACGTGGTGTCGTCGCGGTAGTCGCCGTCGACGAGCTGCAACTTGTCTTCCAGACGCTGCAGCGCATCCGGGTCGGTGCCGTCGCCGTTCTGCGCCAGGCTTTCCCCCAGTCGGGTGATCAGTGCATCCCGCGTCACTCCGCCGCGCGCGACGCCGACCACGATGTCCGGCAACCGTCCGCGTCGTTCGAGGTTCTCGAGTGCGGGCAGGATCTTCCTGAAAGCGAGGTCGCCCGTGATGCCGAACACGACCAATGCATCGGAGTACTCGCCGTTCATGTCGTCAGTTACCCGGGCGCCGACGCCATGGATAGGTCATGGCCGTTGCGGCAACTGCAGGTGCTTCAGCACCCGATTGAGGTTCCTGCGGATTTCGGTGAGCTGTCCCAGCGCGGCGAGCGTGCGCATGAAGTCTTTCATCGGCTGCAGCGGGTAGCCGCCATAGTGTCCGGGTTCGGGCACGTCACTCGTCACGGTCGAACGTCCGGCCAGCACGACGTCGTCCGCCAGCGTGAGGTGTGCCGACACCACGCTGTTGCCGCCGGTCATGAAGCGCCGCCCGATCGTCGTCGACCCCGCCATCATGAAGCCGGCCGTGTAGAACCCGTCCTCGCCCAGGTCGCAGTTGTGGGCGATGTGACAGATGTTGTCGAGCTTCGTGCCAGAGCGGATATGGGTCGACGACAGCGTCGCGCGATCGATCGCGCAGTTGCTGCCGATCTCGACCTCGTCACCGATGCACACGTTGCCCAGGTGCGAGAGCTTCTGCGGCCGCCGGCTCGCGCCAACCGCGTAGCCGAAGCCGTCGCAGCCGATGCTGGTGTGAGGATGCACCTCGCAGTCCCGCCCGAGTTCGCATCCGGCGCCCACGAAGACGTGGGGATGCAGCAGCGTGTTGGGGCCGAGGCGCGCATCGTTCTCGACGACGGCGTGCGAGCCGATGCAGCAGCCGTCACCGATGACGGCGTTGGCACCGATCACGCAGTACGGTCCGAGCAGGACGCCCGCGCCGATCGTGGCAGACGGGTGGACGATGGCCGTCGGGTGACGCTCGCCCCACTGGGTGAAGCGCTCCCGCTTGCGGTCGAAGTACTTGAGCAGCACCGCCATTCCCATCGACACCGCGTTGACCGAGAAGCAGCAGCCGAAAGCGGTTTCCGTTGCGGCGAGCTGATCGGCGACGTCGCGCTGCACGACCAGGATGGCGGCCCCACGTTCGCGGGCAGTCGCGAGCTGCGCCTGGTCGCTGACGAAGACGAGGCTGTCGGGACCCGCATCGCGCGGCATGTGGCAGTGGGTGGCCGCTGCTTCCGGATTGCCACGCAGGTACGTGAAGACGTCCCCATGCCTGCCCTGGACCGTACGTGCATTGAGCATGGGGATCCCTTCTCGTAATGACGGCCGGTGCCATGGGGCCCGGCCGGAAGCGGCCTCAGGCGGCCGCGTTCGCCAGTGTGACGCGCGCGGTCACCTTGCCATCGAAATCCAGCCACTGGTGATTGGCGAAGTCGTACAACTTGCAGCGCTGCACGACGTCCATGTACGTGCGTCGGGTGATACGGTAGTCGCAGAGATCGGGGAACTTGTCGCGCAGCAGCTGTTGCGCTTCCCGCAGCGTGAACATCGGAATACCCGGGTTCAGGTGATGCGCGTTGTGTTCCATGATGTTGTGCAACAGGCGGTCCATGCCCCACGGGAACCGCACGCAGGCGGTGGACGTGAGGTAAGCCCGGCTGCGCTGCCATTCCTGGCGGTTCAGGAACCAGGCGATGCCCGGGTTTGTGTGGTGCAGGAACACCACGAAGCCGATCACGCCGTTCCACAGCAGGAACGGCACGATGACCGCCAGCGTGAGGAGCAGCGCGACCGATTGCCCGGTTGCGGCGGCGGCGTAGGTAACGACGCCGGCCCATGCGGCGACAAACACGGTCACGAGCACGCTGTCGAGCTTGTACTTGCGGCGGCTCGAGCCGACTTCCTTCTTGCTGGCGAAAAACAGCTTCTTCCACCACATCTCGTACAGGTAGTACGCGCCCCAGCCGAGGCCCGACCGGTACACTCGCTCGAGTGCCCGGCGGTAACCGGGCAGTGCATCGAACTCGGCCTTGGAGTAGGGCGCCCAGACCTGGTCGCGACCCTTGAGGTTATTGAAGCCGTGGTGCGCGGTGTTGTGCCCCATCTCCCACAGGCTGTACGCGGTCATCGACGGCAGGAACGCGATCCGTCCGCAGATGGCATTCAGTCGCGAGCTCGAGAAAAAGCTGCCATGGCAGGCATCGTGGCCGACGAGAAACAGCCGGACGATCGCAACCGTCACGACCAGCGTGCCCAGCAGTTTCAGCAGCAGGCCATCGGGCAGCAGGACGACCGCGGTTCCCGCGCTGAACAGGGCGATGTCGAGCAGCAGCACCATGGCTGGCAGCGCTACCTGGGTCCTGGAGGTCTCGAAGGAACACAGCAGGGCTTTGCGGTTCCAGTTGCTTGCTTGGGAGCTGGCCTGCATGTCGTGGGGGCCTCGTCGGTCCGTAGGGAGACAGTGCGGACGCGACAGCGTTAGGCGGCGCGCGGTCGCAGATTATACCCCACCTGGGTCGGCATGACTTGACGCGGCGCAATGCGCAGTCCGGTTGGCTCACGGGCTGGGCGGCGGCATCCTGACCGTGACGAGGCGGTTGTGGCGCCGCAGCACTTCCTGCAGTCGGGCGTGATCGATCGCCTGCAGGCGATTGCCGTCGACACCCGTCATCGTGCGCGCTGCCACCAGCGCGTTGATGATGGCCTCTTCCGTTGCGAGCACGGTCGCTTCGAACAGGCCGTCGAGCCGGTCGTTCGGAACGAAGGCTGCCTGCTGCAGTCCTTCCGTCGCGGTGGCTGCGGGCGAGTTCGCCGTGGAGAACGCGAGGAAGATGTCACCCGAGCCGTTGCCCGCGGTGCCGCCGGTGCGTGCGATTCCCATCGCGGCGCGCCGTGCAATGCGCTTGAGTTGCGTCGGCAGCAGCGGTGCATCGGTCGCGACGACGACGATGATCGAACCGAGTTCGTTCACCGGACCGCTTTCCTTGGTGAACGGCGCGTCTTCGGGCCAGTCGCGGCCGATCGGGATGCCGGCCACCTGCAATTGCGAACGGCGGCCGAAATTCGACTGCACCAGCACCCCGACGGTGTAATCGGCTATGCCGTGAACGCGCACGCGGCGTGAAGACGTGCCCGTGCCGCCCTTGAACTCGAACGTGTGCATGCCCGTGCCGCCGCCGACATTGCCTTCCGCAATGGCACCGCCGTGCGCGCCATCGAGTGCGGCGAAGACGTGCTCGCGCCGCACGTGGAAACCGTTGAGGTCGTTGAGGTAGCCGTCCCAGGTTTCGGCCACCACCGGCAAGCCCCACAGCTGCTCCGTGCCGCCGTTCTGCAGCATCCATGCGATCACCGCATCGCGCACAATGCCGACGCTGTGCGTGTTCGTGATCAGGACCGGGGTGCCGACGATGCCGGACTCCTCGATCCAGATCGTGCCGGTCATTTCGCCGTTGCCGTTGCCAACAGCGTAGGCGCCGAAGACTCCGCCCAGGTCCTTGCGGCCGCGGGGCAGCACGGCGGTGACCCCGGTGCGCACCGGTCCTTTGCCGACTTCGAGCTTGCCTTCACCCTGGATCAGCGTCGTGTAACCGACTTCGACACCCCCGACGTCGGTGATCGCATTGAGCGGCCCGGGCGTGCCCGGAAACGGGATGCCGAGGTCGCGGGCGCGCGGTTCGGCGGCGGAGGCGGTGCCCATGCTGAGGAGTGCTCCGAGGAAGGCGACGTGGACGAGTGTGCGCGTGAAGAATGTAGTCTCGTGCGTGGACATGGGCGTCACCGTTGGCAATTGCGCCGGGGAAAGTCCATGCGCAGTGGGAATACTCGATGGTGCCTTGCTGCAGGCACGGCCCATCGAAAATACGGCTTTGGCGCGGTTAGTCAAGGCGCACTCCGGGGTATGCTTGGCATTCGAACACAGGCAGGGGAAATTCGTGAATCCATCCAATCGGGCCCGTTCCTGGCAGGTTCGGCCTGCGTCCAGTGGCTGCGCGGCTCTGGCCGCCCTGCTCGTAGTCCTGACTCACATCGTTGCGGTCCAGGCGGCTGACACGCCGCCGGTGTTTGCCAGCGCTGCCGACACCGACCCGGTCAAGCTCGGCTGGATGGTGGGATACCCGCCGCCGCCCGACAAGCAGATCCGGTTCGATGACGGCAGCCATTACCGGTTTCCGCAATGGCGCTGGAGCTTCTCGCACTGGCGCGAGGTGATGCCATCGGCGGAAGTTTCGCGGGGAACGGGGCCCGCGACCCCGCTGGATCGCGCTGAACGCGACGACCTCGATGCCGTCACCTTCACGCCGCTCGGCGGAACCACGCCGCTGACCTGGGCGGATTCGCTGGCGGCCAATTACACCGACGGCATCGTCGTGCTGCATCGCGGACGCATCGTCTACGAACGGTACCTCGGCGCGCTCACGGCCGAGCGGCCGCACATCGCGTTTTCGGTCACTAAGTCGTTCATCGGCACGCTGGCTGCAATGCTGGTGGCCGAAGGCAAGCTCGACGCGGCGGCGCCGGTGTCGCGCTACCTGCCCGAACTCGCGACCAGTGGTTTCGGGGACGCGACCGTGGAGCAGGTGCTCGACATGACGACGGCGCTCGATTTTTCCGAGAACTATGCCGGCGGCTCGGATTCGTTCCTGTCGTTCGCGCGCGCCGTAGGCGTGTACCAGCGGCCGGCGGGTTACACGGGTTCGTCCTCGATCATGCAGTTCCTGCCCACGGTCGCGCGCAAGGGGACCCACGGCGAGGCGTTCACGTACCGTTCACCGAACACCGAGGTCCTGGGCTGGTTGATCGCGCGAGTAACGGGCAAGCGGCCGGAGGTCGTGCTGCAGGAGCGCATCTGGAGCCGGCTCGGCGCGGAATCCGACGCGTTCGTTGCGCTGGATCCCGCGGGAGCGGCCGTCGCCTCGGGAGGCCTCAATTGCCGGCTGCGTGACCTCGCACGGTTCGGCGAAATGATTCGCCTGCAGGGCAGGTACAACGGGCAGCAGATCGTGTCCGCTGCCGTCATCGACGACATCCGCAAGGGCGGCAGCCGCGAGGCATTCGTTCCCGCGGGCTACAAGACCTTGCCGGGCTGGAGCTACAGGAAGCAGTGGTGGATCTCGCACGACGACCACGGTGCCTTCATGGCTCGCGGCGTGCACGGGCAGGCGATCTACATCGATCCGAAGGCGGAAATGGTCATCGCCAGGTTCGCGTCACACCCGCTGGCCGGCAACATGAACCTCGATCCAACCTCGCTGCCGGCGTACCGGGCGATCGCCGATCAGTTGCTGCGCGAGCCACGCTGATTTCGCCGATTACACATGGCATCCGCGAAGTGCTAGCTTTTCGTTCATGAGCACCATCGAATCCGGCAAGGCCGCCGCCAAGGCGCCAACGTTGCTGACCGACCAGAGCGTCGCCAAGCAGTTGCTGTTCGGCAACGTCCTGGAAGAGAACCTGTTCCCGTACCCCGCGATCAACGAGCGCGACCGCGAGGTGCTCGGCATGATCGTCGAGTCGATCGACCGGTTTCTCGAGGGGAAACAGGCCGATTTCGCCCGCTGGGATCGCGCCGCCCGCCAGCCCGACGAGTTCGTGCAGTCGCTGCGCGAGCTGGGACTGTTCGGGTTGATCATCCCGGAGGAGTTCGGGGGCCTCGGCTTGTCGAACGCTGCCTATGCGCGCGTCCTGGCTCAGACCAGCAGTTATGACAGTTCGGTGTCACTCACGATCGGCGCGCACAGTTCGATCGGCATGAAAGGCCTGCTGCTGTTCGGCACGGCCGAACAGCGGGCGCGTTACCTGCCGAAGCTCGCCACGGGTGAAATGATCGCGGCTTTCTGCCTGACCGAGTCGAGCGCCGGCTCCGATGCCGCTGCCATTCGCACTGCCGCGAAGCGCAATGCGGATGGAGGCTTCACCCTGAATGGCGAGAAGCTCTGGATCACCAACGGCGGGATCGCGGATTTCTACACCGTGTTCGCTCGCACCGACGGTCCTGAGGGCAAGGTCACGGCCTTCATCGTCGAAGCCGCATGGCCCGGCGTCAGTCACGGCGCGCACGAAGACAAGATGGGCATTCGCGCTTCCTGCACGACCACGGTCGCCTTCAATGACGTGCGCGTGCCGGCAGAGAACGTCCTTGGCGAAGTCGGCAAGGGCTTCAAGGTGGCGATGGGTATCCTGAACAACGGGCGCACCGGCCTGGGCGGCGGCGCCGTGGGCGGCATGAAGGCTCTGATCCGCCGCTCCGTCGCGCAGGCGCAGGAGCGCAAGCAGTTCGATCGGCCGATCGCAGGATACGGACTGGTGCGCGAGAAGATTGCGCAGATGACCGTGGAATGCTTCGCCGCGGAGAGCGCGGTCTGGATGGTGGCGCATTACATCGACAGCGGCTGCGAAGACTACTCCGTCGAGGCGGCGATCACCAAGGTGTTCGCCAGCGAGGCCATGCAGCGCGCGGCTTACGAGAGCCTGCAGATCGCGGGCGGCAATGGCTACATGCGCGAGCTTCCATACGAGCAGTACGCGCGCGACGCCCGCATCCTGCCGATCTTCGAGGGCACCAACGAAATCCTGCGGCTCTACATCGCGCTGTCGTCGCTGAAGGACGTGGGTGCTTCGTTGAAGGAACTGCAGTCGGCGGTCAGTGCGATCTTCAACGACCCGATCAAGGGTTTCGGCGTGCTTTCGGGCTATGCCGAGCGGCGCTTCGCACGCGCCACGGGCATCGGCGCGGCGATCAAGGTCAGCACGCCGGTCGCGCCGGCACTGCGCCCGCTGGTGGACATCTACCAGAACTACGCGAGGGCTGCGGCGCGTGAGGCCGAGGCCGTGCTGCGGCGATACGGCAAGGGCATTTCCGAGCAGCAGCACGCGCAGCGGCGCATCGCGGACCTCATGATCGACCTGTTCGTAGGGCTGTGCGTGGTCTCACGCGCGGACTCGATCATCGGGAGTGACCCTGCTTCGGCCGCACAGGTGACCGACATCGCAACGGTCTTCACCCACCAGGCGCGTCGTCGCATGGTCCGCAACGTGCGTGGGCTGAGCCACAACGAGGACCAGTCGATCGAGGCGCTGGCGGGTGCGATCCTGGAACAGGGTCGTTATCCGTGGGACGTACTCTAGGCGACCAGGTCTTCGACCTGCGTGAGCAGGTAGAGGGCGATTGCGGCGAGCATCAATGTGGCGGCGAATTCCATGGCGGGTCTCCTCGGTGCGCGGCGTGGCGCTGTGTGACTGATGACCGTGAGATGCCGCAGCCGCGCGCAGGGTTGCACACGGGCGATGGATCGCGACGAGGCGTGTGCCTCGTACGATGAGCCGAATGCAGGCGGGCAGGGCGCGCCGTTCTAGCGCGAGAGGTCGAGCATCAGCTTGCCGATGTGGACGCTCGATTCCATGACACGATGGGCCTCGCCCGCCTGCTCGAGCGGAAAGACCTGGTGAATGACGGGGCCGGCACGCCCCGCATTCAGCGCGGGCCAGACGCGCTCGCGCAGAGCCCTGGCGATCGCGGCTTTCTGGGCCGTGGTCCGCGGGCGCATGGTTGACCCGGTGATGGTCAGGCGACGCCGCATGATGTCGAACAGGTCGAGGCTTTCGACGCGCGTGCCCGCCTGGGTCGCGACTTCGACCAGCCGGCCATCCAGCGCCAGGCACTTCAAGTTGCGCTCGAAGTAGGGTGCCCCGACGATGTCGATGACGACGTCGACACCGCGCCCGCCCGTCAGTTCCGCAATGCGCTCGGCGAAGTCTGCGGTCCGGTAATTGATCGCGGCGTCCGCGCCCAGTCGCACGCACGCAGCGCACTTCTCGTCGTTGCCGGCAGTGGTGTAGGCGCGCGCCCCGAACTCGCGCGCGAGCTGAATGGCCGTGACACCGATGCCGCTGCTGCCGCCGTGCACCAGCACCGTCTCGCCGGGTGCGAGACGCCCGTGCATGAACAGGTTGGCCCAGACCGTGAAATAGGTTTCCGGCAGGGCCGCCGCACGAATGGCGTCGTAACCCCGGGGCCAGGGCAGGCATTGCGTGACCGGCGCAGCGCAGTACTCGGCGTACCCGCCGCCATTCGCAAGCGCGCACACACGGTCACCCAGCGCCAAGCCCTGCGCTTCACTGCCGAGCGCGACGACTTCGCCTGCCACCTCGAGGCCGATGATCGGGCTCGCGCCGGGAGGCGCCGGGTACAGCCCCTTGCGCTGCGCGACGTCGGGACGGTTCACGCCTGCAGCCTGCACGCGGATCAGGACTTCGTCGGGTTTGGGGTCGGGCACGGCAGTCGTGCTGATCGCCAGGACTTCGGGTCCGCCGGCGGCAGTCGCGGCAACGTAGCGCATGGATTCTGGAATCATCGGGTATCCATCAGTCGGGCAGGTGTTCGAACGATCAGGTGCGACGCAGAGCTGACGCAGGATACTTCTTCAACGCAGCCATTTCTCCAGCTGCGAATACACCTCCGGGCGGCCGAGCAGATCCAGGTGCCCCATCTCGTAACCGATCCACTGCCGTTCCTTCGGCAGCGCCAGGCTTCGCGAGCGGTCGGTGTGCTTGCCGAGCGCGCTGTCCAGCGGAACGAGACCGTCACCGACCAATCTTTCCGCAAGCAAGCTGCGGCGCTGGCCGAGCGTGGCAGCCATGGCATAGCACTTGACGTCGTCCGGCAACGGGACGAACTCCTGCTCGACACCCGTGATGCTGCCGTAGCGCAGGTCAGTGATCCCTGCGCTACGGGCCCTGCCGAGACTCGTGAACGGGGCCACGTACGGACTCAATTCCATGACGTAATCGAGACTGTTGCCGCCGCGTTCGAGCGGCGCCCCGTGGTGCGGCGTGCCGAGCGAAAACAGCTTGCCCAGCAGGCCCCGCCACGCATGCCCGGCGGCAGTACCGTGATGGATTGCGCTGCGCGCCACTAGACCACCCATGCTGTGGCCGACGATCGCGAGCTGCGCCACGGGGACAGGCCAGTGTGCCAGCAACGTTTCCAGCGACTCTGCGAGGCTGACTCCGTTGGCGCTGATCGAGCGACCGCTGTTGTAACGAAGATGGACCATCGTATGGCCGGTTGCCTCCGCCGTACCTGCGATTCGGTGATGACCATCGCGGATCCAGTGCTGATCGTTGAGGCAAAGGCCGTGAATTGCGAGCAGCACCTTGCCGGACGCGTGCGGCACGACATCGCCGGGTCGCTCGGGATCGACGAGTTCACCCGCGTGCAGGAAGCCCATTTCGATCGCCAGAGGATTGGCGGTGCGCTCGAGGTGATCGCCGTAGACGCCGTTGATCGCCGATACCCATGCGTTCCTGCCCGCCGCGGATTCACCTTCGGGCAGGAACGCTGCCACGGGAGCGAGGCCGGCATCGAGTCCCTTGCCGATGACGCGCGTAGTGCCGCGAATGGTCTTGTAGATGAGGCCCGTCAGGCCGCGCGTCGATTCCGCCCGCGACGCACCGAGCGGTGGATGCACGAGCTGGATGGTGTGGTGCATCCTTTCCACGAGCGTGGTGATGCCGAGGGTGGCGTCGACCGCGAGACGTGCAGCACCCCGCAAGTCCGAGACGGTCGTCCGGTTGATCGTGCTCATGGTGCGTCCTGGTTCAGTCGGTGAGAGCGCGGATGACCGCGACTGGATCGTTGCGGATTGCGCGCAGCAGTGCACGGGCCGGGCCCGTGGGGTCGCGCCGCCCCTGTTCCCAGTTCCGCAGCGTCGATACTTCGATCGAGAGGAGTTCTGCGAACTTCGCCTGGCTCAGACCAGTCGCGGCGCGAATGGCGCGCACGTCGATCCCGGTCTCGCTGCGGGGGCGGGGACGTCCGCCGACAGCTCGCGCCAGGCGGCGCGTGCGCTGCTGGCGCAGTTCGCGCGCCGATTCCAGCAGCTTGATGAAGACGTCGTTGTTCATCGCCGCAACAGCGTACGCCAGTGACGTAGGTACGTCAATGACGTACTGCACGCAGGCCCTGGGGGTCTCGCCGACGCCTGGCGCTCAGCCCGCCGTGCTGCCCCGTTCGTACCAGCCCTTGCTGGAATTCACGATTTTCACGACCAGCAGCATGACCGGCACTTCGATCAGCACGCCCACGACGGTGGCCAGCGCGGCGCCCGACTCGAATCCGAACAGGCTGACGGCGGCCGCCACGGCGAGTTCGAAGAAGTTGGATGCACCGATCAGCGCCGATGGGCAGGCGATGGAGTGCTTCTCGCCGAGCGCCCGGTTCAGCAGATAGGCGAGCGACGAGTTGAAGAACACCTGGATCAGGATCGGCACCGCGAGCAGGGCGATCACCAGGGGCTGCTGCAGGATGGCCTTGCCCTGGAAGGCAAACAGCAGGACCAGGGTCACGAGCAGCGCCATGACAGACCATGGGCCGATCTTCGCCATGGCCGCGTCGAACGTCGCTGTTCCCCCGCGCAGCAGCGAACGACGCCAGAGCTGCGCCAGGATCACCGGGATGACGATGTAGAGGACCACGGAAGTGATCAGCGTGTCCCACGGCACCGTGATGGCCGCGATGCCGAGCAGCAGCCCGACGATCGGAGCGAAAGCGATCACCATGATCGCGTCGTTGAGGGCGACTTGCGTCAGCGTGAACATGGGATCGCCGTTGGTGAGTCGGCTCCACACGAACACCATGGCGGTACAGGGAGCGGCGGCCAGCAGGATGAGCCCGGCGATGTAACTGTCGACCTGGTCTGCCGGCAACCAGGGTGCAAACAGGTGGCGGATGAAGATCCATGCCAGCAATGCCATGGAGAACGGCTTGACGAGCCAGTTCACGAACAGCGTCACGCCGATGCCGCGGACATGCTCGCGCACCTCGCTGAGCGCGCCGAAGTCCACCTTCACCAGCATCGGGATGATCATCACCCAGATCAGCACGCCGACCGGCAGATTGACCCTGGCTACTGCCATGCGCCCGATGGACTGGAAGAGGTCGGGGAAATGGTGACCCGCGGCGGTGCCGACGACGATGCAGGCAAAGACCCAGAGCGTCAGGTACCGCTCGAAGCTATTCATCGGCGCGCTCGTCTTCTGACAATCAAGGGACTGGACGCCGTTTGCTGCGGGCATGTTCGACACCTCAGCGGACTTGTTCGCCGATTCGATCCAGTTCCAGTTTCAGGCGCGCTCGATCCTGCCGCAGGTCCTGCAGCGGCAGCGCGATGAAGGCTTCGATGCGCCGGCGCAGGGCGCGGTAGGCCGCCATGAACGCGGCATCGATTTCCGCGTCGGTGCCCGTCGCGTGCGCGGGGTCGTCGACACCCCAGTGCGTGCGCAACACCGGGCCCAGGTACGCCGGGCAGGTTTCGCCTGCCGCACTTGCGCAGACCGTGACGACGATGTCAGGAGTCACCGGCAAGTCGTCCCAGGACTTGCTGTGGTAGCCGTCGGTGGCAATGCCTTCGCGCTCGAGCAGGGCGAGCGAGCGAGGATGCACCTTGCCCGTGGGTTGACTGCCGGCGCTCATTGCGCGCCAACCCGCCGGGGCCAGGTGATTGAAGGTCGCCTCACCCAGGATCGAGCGACAGGAATTGCCAGTGCAGAGAAATAGTACGTTCATCGGGCTCTAGGCCGCGCGGCGGCGGAGATCGCAAACGGAAATGCGAACATGCAGGCATTTCATGCCGTCTTGCTCTTGCGACGGGTGACGACAGGGTCCGCGCATTCCGGTGCGCTTGTGGCGGCGAGACTGCAGCAGTTGTCGGTCAGGTAACCCACCAGCGCGCGCATGCGCTCGAAGTTGGGGCTGCAGTAGATGAACCGGCCGTCCCTGCGAGCCGCCACGAGGCCCGCCACGGCCAGTTCCTTGGGATGGAAGGAGAGCGTGGGTCCGGGAATTCCGAGCTGCTCGCTGATTTCGCCGGCCGGGTAGCCGTCCGGTCCGCGCTACTCGGCCAGCATGTCGCCCGAGCCGCCGAACTCCTTCGGGAAGTCCTTGAACTTCGGCAATCCGTCCTTCACGGCCATGACTTTCTCGCCGTAGTGCACGTGCAGCGTGGGTTTGTAACTGAGGCCGGCCACCGAGCCCGCCGGCACGTCGACCATGCCCATGCCCGGATGTCCGACAAGTACCGCGGCACCGCAGCTCCTGCAGAACTGGCGGTGGCTGTTCTCCGTCTTCTTGTAGAGGCCGAGGTTGTCGGCACCTTTCGTGACCTTCACGCTCGTCGCGGGCCAGAGCGCGGCCGCGTGGATGGGTGCGCTCAACCAGCCGCGGCACGAACTGCAGTGACAGAAAGCCTGCACGGCCGGGTCCCCCGTGATCTCGAGCTGGACGGCGCCACACATGCAACCCGCTTTGTAAGTCGACATCGGTTTTCCCTGCCCCGTGAAATGCGACCGGGGGGTCGCGACCGCGCGAGCATAGTCCGGTCCGACGGTTGCATGCACGTGGCGCTGCAATACGAGCCCGCCATGGGGACGGATTCGTCAGATGCGCAGATACCCTGTAACGGGGGCTCAGGAGGTCTCGACCAGGAGGCTGCAGCAGGTGACGCCCGCTTCGGCCTTGGCCAGCTCCACCTGCGGCACCGTCACTACCGTCAGTCCCGCGGACTGGAGTCGTGCGCGGGTACGGGCATGCTGCAGTGGATGGATCACCGCGCCGCCCAGTGCCAGGGCGTTCGCGGCATGCGGTTCGGCAGGATCGACCGCCAGCGCCCGATGACCGGTGAAAGCGTCTGCTGCGACCCAGGCCGGATTCAGCAGCACGAGGTCGTCGGCGACGCGCGTCACCGCTGACTTCAGGTGCAGGCAACCTGTGAAAGCCAACGGGACCACTTCGTGGCCATACGGTGCGAGCTGATCGATCAGTTGCTGGATAGCGCCGCGGGTCGTGCGCGTCGACAGGCCGATGTAGATCCTGCGCCCGGCGACCAGTACGTCTCCGCCGTCGAGGGTCGCTGGCGCGCGAACGTGAATGACGGGTCGATGCGCGGCGAGCACGGCCTCGACGGACGCTGTCTCCGGCTGCCTCGAAGGTGCGCCCGGCCGGGTGATGACAGCGACGTCGTCGAGCACGACGGCCGCGTCTTCGACGAACACACCGTCGGGCAACTGCGGCGTCGAGGGCAATCGCCGCACCCTGGCGCCGAGGCGCTCGAGCACCGACTCGTACACCGCGTGCTCGGCCCGTGCGCCGGCGACGTCCAGCGGCTGACGCTCGAGGTGCGTGAGTTCGCAATCGGCCAGTCTCGGACTCACCTCACGGGTGTAGGCGATCAGCATCGATTTGATCTGGTCAGGTCCATGGGCTGCGCGCATGGCGGCTGTTGGTACCGAGGCATCGTCATGTCGGTCTTCGTGGAGTTCGCAAGATCCCGGGGGCCTACAGTACCAAGAAGCGAGTCGCCGCCAGCGGGTCGAACCAGCCCGCGGGCGGTCAGCGTCGCGGGGCGCTCCAGAGGTCGAACCGCTCCAGAACCCCATCCCGCGTTCGCACTACGTAGGCACCGGGCGTGTCACTCAGGAACTGCAGCTGGTCGCCGGTGATCGGTGCTGCGAGCGGCAGCGCGCCGCGTGAGGGAACTGGAATCGGCGGCTCATTCACGCCGATC
>JAOUGW010000118.1 GCA_029865465.1 Gammaproteobacteria bacterium | reverse complement strand
CGAGCGCACCGGACTGTATGGCGGGCAACTGCCGACCGGGCTTGGCCGTGAAGCCGCCGGCGTGGTTGCGGCCGTCGGGTCCAGGGTGCGCGACGTCAAGGTGGGCGACCGCGTTGCCTATGCCTCACCAGCCCCCGGTGCGTACACCGACGAGCGCGTGCTGCCCGTGGCCAACCTGGTGCCGGTGCCGGAAGGCGTCAGTGATCGGCTCGCCGCCGCCGCTTTGCTCAAGGGCATGACGGCGCAGGTGCTGTTGCGCCGGACGTACAGGGTGCGCAAGGGCACGGTAGTCGTAGTGCATGCCGCCGCGGGCGGAGTCGGCAGCGTCCTCGTGCAATGGGCGCTGCACCTCGGCGCGCAAGTGATCGCAGTCGTCGGCAGCGACGCCAAGGCCACGACGGTGCGCGCCATGGGTTGCAGGGACGTGCTGATCCAGGGCCGCGACGACCTGGCCGCCCGCGTCAAGGAACACACGGGCGGGCAGGGCGCCCACGTCGTCTACGATTCCGTCGGCAAGGACACGTTCTTCGCGTCGCTTGATTCGTTGCGCCCGCTCGGGCTCATGGTGACGTACGGCAATGCGTCCGGTCCCGTGCCGCCCATCGCGCCACTCGAACTCGCGAAGCGCGGTTCGCTGTTCCTCACGCGACCTACGCTGTTCTCCTACATTGCCAGGCGTGCCGACCTGCTCAGGTCCGCAGCCGAACTGTTCGACGTGATCGGCCGCGGCATCGTGCGCATCGAGATCGGCCAGACCTATCCCATGCAAGACGTGCAGCAGGCGCATCGCGACCTGGGCGCACGCCGCACGGTCGGCTCGACGGTGCTGCTGCCCTGATCGTCCAGCTTCTCCACCGCGCTGCCTTCCCGATCCTGCTGCTGGTCACCGTTGCGGCAGCGCCCGCGCATGCGGCGAAGGAAATCATGCACGACTGGCCGGTCGGCATCCCGTCCGGTCCCGAACTCGAAGCCGCCGGCGCGATCATCGGCACGATCCGGGTGTCCGTGGGCGACGTGTTCGACCCGTCGATCCCGGCGGAGAACAAATGGCTGTATCGCACGGCCAACAAGCTGCACATCAATACGCGCCAGCCGGTCGTCCGTCACCAGTTGCTGTTCAAGACCGGCGAGCCGTATGTGCAGCGCGTGGTGCAGGAGAGCGAGCGTATCCTGCGCGCCAACGACTACATGTACGACGCGTGGATCCGGCCGGTGGCCTTCGACGGCAAGACCGTCGATCTTGAAGTGCGCACGCGCGACACCTGGACGCTGAATCCCGGCGTCAACTACAGCCGGCAGGGTGGCGCGAACACATCCGGCATCGAGCTCGAGGAGAAGAACCTGCTCGGGAACGGGCAGCGGCTCTCCTTCGGCTGGTCGAACGACGTGGACCGCACTTCGCTCGACTTCGAGTACTCCGATCCGCATTTCCACTCGACGTGGACAAGGCTCGGCGTGGTCTACAGCGACGCCGACGACGGCAGCACCCAGGGGATCCGTCTCGACCGGCCGTTCTATGCGCTCGACACGAAGCATGCCGGCGGCGTGTACCTCTACGACTCGATCCGCAACGAGCCGCGCTATGCCTACGGCGAGAAAGTCGGCGAGTACGAGCAGGACGAGCAGTTCGCTGAGGCGTACGGCGGCTGGTCGCAAGGCTGGTCCAACGGCTGGGTCCGGCGCTGGACCGCAGGCGCGACATATCGCCAGAAACGGTTTGCAGAAGTCGTGGGCTCATCCCTCGGCGGTCCGCTGCCGGAAGACATCGAACTCGCGTACCCGTGGCTGGGGTTCGACCTGGTCGAGGACATTTACGAGGAGCGCACGAATCAGGACCAGATCGAGCGCACCGAGGATGTGCTGCTCGGCCTGCGGGCCGGCGGACGCATCGGTTACGCCGCGGAAGCCATGGGATCTGACCGTGACGCACTGATGGTGAGCGCCTACGCCCAGAACGGCTGGGACTTCGGGCGCGAACGCTCCCTGTTCGTGAGCGCGACCGCGGCGGGCCGCGTCGAGAACGACGGCCTGCAGAACGCAGTGCTGTCGGCGGAAGCGCGGTACTACGCACGCACGTCGGAGAGGACCAAGTTCTTCGCGACGATCAATGGGGCCGTGAGCGAGGAACTCGACGCGGACCAGCAATTGGTGCTGGGCGGTGAAGAGGGGTTGCGCGGCTATCCGTTGCGCTACCAGGCCGGCACGTCGAAGGCGTTGCTGACGCTGGAGGAGCGCTATTACACGGGCTGGTACCCGTTCCGGTTGTTCCACGTGGCCGGTGCCGCGTTTTTCGACATGGGACGCACCTGGGGAACCGACGTCACCGGCGCCACGAGCGATGGGCTGCTGCAGGATGTCGGCATCGGGTTGCGCCTGGGATCCAGCCGCTCGGCGTTCGGCAACGTAATTCACATCGACCTGGCGTTTCCGCTCGACGGCGGCGACGGCATCGACAGCGTGCAGTTCGTCGTCGAGACCAAAGTCCGCTTCTAGTGAAAGCAGCTGCGAGGACAGGTGAGCGTCCCCTATGCCCGGGCCGCGCCGATCCAGTCGATGAGCAATTCGAACGGGCCCGGCTGTTTGTCGCCGATCATCAGTCCGAGCTGGCGGATTTGCGCAGGCTCGAGCGGCTGCGCACCGGGCACCGGGCGTCCGCGAAAGCTCGCTGCGAACGCCGCCACCGGGATGACTACCGTCGTCCATTCGTCCGGTGGCGGGGCGAAGCGCGCCTGGTACTGCACGCCGTCAAAGCCATCGTCCACGCGCACCGTGAATTTGTACTGGCGGCCGTCGCCGCGACAGCGCAGCACGAAAGACACCACATCCGCGGTCGCCCATGCGCGCGGTTGCGTGCGTACCGACGCGAACCCGCCGCCGCGGTCCAGCGAGACGATCCCGGTGAATGACGCGATGCCCGGCGCATGACGCTGCAGCGTGCTTCGTGATACACCGCCCATCACCACGTCGTCGATGGCGCGCCAGGCTGCGAAATCCTCGTCCTGCTCGAACTCGATGAGGCAATCAGCCAATCTCGACCACCTGGCGGATGGACGCGCCGGCGGCGAGCCGGTCGAACGCGCCATTGATGTCGTCGAGCCGGATGCGCTCGCTCAGCAGCTTGTCGACGGGCAGTCGTCCAGTGCGATACCACTCGATGTATTGCGGGATGTCGCGTTCGGGCACGCAGCTGCCGAGGTAGCTGCCTTTCAGCGTGCGTTCCTCCGCGACCAGGCTCGAGTGCGAGAACGAGACCTGCTGTTGCGGGTGCGGCAATCCCGCGGACACCGTGGTGCCGCCGCGGCGCGTGATGCGGTAGGCGAGCTCGAGCGCGCGTGCCGAGCCGGCCATCTCGAAGGCGTACGCGACGCCGCCGCCGGTCGCCTCGCGGACGCGGTCGAAGCAGTCGGGATCCGCCGCATTGACGGTCAGAGTGGCGCCGAGTTCGCGCGCCCTGGCCAGCTTCGATTCATGGAGGTCGATCGCGACAATCGACGTCGCCTCGAGCATGCGGCCCGCGAGCAACGACGCGAGACCGACGCCACCGAGGCCGATCACGGCGAGCGACGAGTGCTTCGGCATGGCCGCGGTGTTGACGACCGCGCCCACGCCCGTGATGACGGCGCAGCCGAAGAGGGCGGCTTCCGCGAACGGCAGCGTGGGATCGACCCGCACCAGTGAGCGGCGTGACACCGTCGTCCACTCCGCAAATCCCGATACTCCCAGGTGATGATTGACCGGCGCGCCGTGCTGGCACAGCCGACGCGCGCCGGAAAGCAGCGTGCCCGCGGTGTTCGCCGCGAGCCCCGGTTCGCACAGCGCGGGGCGCCCGGCGACGCACGGGCCGCACACGCCGCAGCTCGGCACGAACGACGCGACGACGTGATCGCCCCGTTGCAGGTCGGTGATGCCGTGGCCGGCCGTCTCGACCACTCCCGCCATTTCGTGGCCGAGCACCATCGGCAGTGGTCGCGGGCGGTTGCCATCGATCACCGAGAGGTCGGAGTGGCACAGCCCTGCGGCCCGGACGCGGACCAGCACCTCCCCGGGACCGGGCGGCGCGAGATCGAACTCCTCGATAACGAGCGGCTTCGATTCGGCATACGGGCCGGGTCGACCCGGCTCGCGCAGCACGGCGGCCCTGGTTTTGATCATTTGCCGAGCGTAGCCCAAGCGCGCCGCCACGCTCCACTGCAATAATGCAGGGGCCGACAGTCCGGCGCGCCGTTGGAGCAGGACAGCATGACCAGGGACGCAGCGGGCGCGAAACCGCCACCCATGCAGCGCAACGAGTTTCCCGTCCTGCGCGCGATCACCACGCGCTGGATGGACAACGACCAGTACGGCCACGTGAACAACGTCGTGTACTACTCGTACTTCGACACGGCCGTGAACGGCTACCTGATCGAAGCCAGCGGCTGCGACGTGCGCCAGCTGCCGGCCATCGGCATCGTCGCGGAGACGAGCTGCGGGTTCATGAGCGAACTGAGCTTTCCGGACACGGTGTACGCCGGACTGGCACTCGAGCGCCTCGGCAACTCGAGCGTCGTGTATCGCATCGGCCTGTTCCGCAACCAGGTGCAGGAACCCGCCGCCATCGGGCGGTTCGTGCATGTCTACGTCGACCGCGCCACGCGCCGGCCGGTGCCGATTCCGCTGCAGGTGCGTGCGGCGTTGCAGACACTGGCCGACGGCTACGTGGGGTTCGGGGCATTGCCGTAAGGCGAATCCCGCAAGGTGCACATCACGCGATACAGCCGTCCCTGCGCGTTGCCGTGCAGCGCATCCACTATCATGCCTTCGGGATCGCACGCCGCGGCGCTGCGCAGCAGCCGGTCGAAGCTGCGGATGTAGTTCTCGCAATGCTGCCTGCGGATCGGCGTCCCGTAGAACAGCGCCCAGCCGTCCCGCGAATCCGCCAGTCGCAGGTGCAGCAGGATCATGCGCCGGCTGAAGACCGACGATTCGCCGGAACTCAGGCGCGCAAACATCAGGTCGACCTCCTCGTCCGACACCACGCCGTCGCCGATCGTGCCCTGGCTCGAAATGAACAGCATCCCGGCGATCACCTCGAGCTGGTGCATCACCATCTGGGCCACGTCGATGAACGTGTCCTGTCGGGCGTGCAGCTCGTTGGCGGCAATGGCGCGAGTCTGGATCTCGGCGTGCTCCGCCGTGCGCTGCATGACCTCGAACTGGCGCTGGATCGCGACGTTGTTTGCTGCGAGTTCGCGCTGCTGCAGAAACAGCCCGAGCACCAGCCAGAGAAAGGCGAGCGGTGCGAACGCACCGTCCAGGAAATCGCCGAGGTCGCCGAGCGGCAGCCGCAGGAAGGCCGTCCAGCCGATCGACACGGCGATGTACAACACGCCTGCGCCAAGCCAGAGCACCGTGAGTATCAGGCCAAGCCTTACTTGCCGGTCGCGCTGCGATGCCAGGCCTGCCGAGTTCCGCTCATCGACCATGGTGTGCCCCCCCGTTTGGTCTTCTGGCATCTCGCGCACCGCCTAGAGCGGCGCAGGAGGGACGCTGCTGTCTCCTGCCGTCGCCAGGCGTGCTTCGGCGGCGGCGACCATTGCCTGGAAGCGGGGATGGCCGCGCAGCGGATCGAGATCCGGATCGACCTTGGCGTGGTGCAGGAAGCCGCGGGCGAACTTCGCCAGCACCGGCTCCAGCATGTCGAGCGCGGCCTGCGTTTCTTTCAGGTGCACACTTAGGGCGCATGCAAAGTTGTACCGCATGTTCAGGTTGTCGGGATCGATCAGCAGGGCGCGTGCCATGCGCTGCTTGGCCCGTTCAGACTCCCCGAGTGCCGCGAGGGCATAAGCGCTGTAACCCGTGACTGTGCCGTTGTTGGCGTCGTGTGCGAGCGCGGCTTCAGTACGCGTGAGCGCGAGTTGCGCCGCACGCCGGGTGCTCTGCGAGTTGCCGATGGCCGTGTAACAGGTGAGCAACATGCAAGCCGAATTGACGTCCGTCTCCACGAGCGCCATGGCCTTCTCGAAAAAACGAATAGCGTCCGGTAGCTGCTGTCGCCTGAAGCTGAAGTACCCGGCCGACCGGTTGACCTCGTAGGACTCGGGGTCGAGACGCAGGGCAATCGCGATTTCGGCGGCCCCCTCCTCGTAACGGCCGCCCTCAGCCAGGATCGCCGCCTTGATCGCATGGGCCTCGGCCAGGTTACCGTCGAGTGCGAGTGCCCGCTCCGCCGCTGCCAATCCATCGTCGGCCTGTCCCCCGCGCAGGTCACGAAACTGCGTCTGTCCAAGCGCCATGAGCGCCCATGCGCGCGCATAGTTGGGATCGTTCTCCGTGGCCCGGGAGCAGAGACGGATGATCGCGGCGGCTGCGCGATCGTCGGCGGAATTGCCGGTGATGTAGGTCTGCCGCGCCATGAGGTAGAGGTTGTAGGCCTCGACGTTGTCGGTGCCGCGCTGCTCGATCGCCTTCTTCTCTTCCGGCAGCAGCTTCAGCTTCAGTGCCTTGACGATGGCCTGCGAGATCTCGTCCTGCAGCGTGAAGATGTCGTTCAGGTCACGGTCATAGCGCTCCGCCCAGACGCTGTCGTTGGTCAATCCGTCGACCAGCTGGGCCGTAATGCGGACCCGGCCCCCCGCCTTGCGCACGCTGCCCTCGAGCACGTGGCTGACCTTCAGTTCGCGGGCCACTTTCGGCACATCGACCTGCTTGCCCTTGTACATGAAGGCACTGTTGCGGGACGCGACCGCGAGTGCCGAAACCTTGCTCAGGTCGGTAATGACGTCCTCGCTGATGCCGTCGCTGAAGTACTCCTGCTCCGGATCGCCGCTCATATTGGCGAACGGCAGGACACAAATCGCCAGGCGAGGCGGGGCGGTGGACGTCACCGGGTTCGCTCCGGTCTCTCCTGCCGGCGGCGCGCTCTGGCGAGCGATCATCGCGCTCAGCGCGCGCAGCAGTGCCTGGAATGGAGCGCTGGCGGGGTTTTCACCCCAACCATCCAGTTCGGTCGTATGAATCGCGCGAACGTCCATCGGCAGGCTGGCGTTTTCAAAGCGCACCGGGACGAGCGTGCCCCGGTCGGCCGCTTCCCGCGCCTCGCCCCGCACCCAGCGCGACGACACCGAGGTTGGCGTCCAGACCACCAGCACGGCCTTGGCGGCCTTGAGCGCGGCCTCGATCTGGTCGTCGAACTGCTGCCCGGCGTCGATCTCCGGGTCCCACCAGACCGACCAGCCCTGTGCCTCGATCGCAGCTACGACCGGCGCCACGCGTGCCTTGTCGCCGCGAGCGTACGAAACGAAGACATCAGCCATTCCCGTGCAACCTCAACCGGATGATCGCCACGTTCGCTTCGTGGCGCGCGTAGCTTAGCCGCTACGACTCCAGGACGTGCCGACCCTTCTGGATCGCGAGCGCGCCACTGCGTACCACTTCGAGCACCTCGCCGAAATTCGCGACCTCCGCCATGAAGCGGTTGGTGTCGGCCTCGCTGCTCGTAAGCTCGATCGTGAAGCTGTCGGCAGCGTCCCAAAGCACGCGCCCGCCCGCCCGCTGAGTGGCCGACCAGAGCGAGCCCACCTGGGTCGCCTTGGCCTTGACCTTGATCAGCAGCAACTCGCGCTCGAAGTGCTCCTCGCGCGTGACGTCCTCGACGTCGACCACGTCCACCAGCTTCAGCGACTGCTGTGTGATCTGGTGGATGACGGCGTCGTTGCCGGTCGTCACCAGCGTCAGGCGGGAGACCGTGGGATCGTCGGTCGCCGCCACGTTGAGCGATTCAATGTTGTAGCCGCGGGTCGAGAACAGGCCCGCCACGCGGGTCAGCGCGCCGGATTCGTTCTGCAGGGTGATGGCGATGATGTGGCGCTGGCTTGGCACGGCGGACTCCGGGAAACTGCATCTCTATGATTCTATTGCGAAAACCGGCAGGCTGGCGACCGGATCCCGGACCCCAGAATAGGGGATCGGACCGGAGCCGCCTAGATGGACGCGCGGGCGCGGCGGCTGTTAGTCTCGTTTGCACCGCAACATAATCGCTCCACCCGTTTCATCGAGCGCGCCCGTGACCAGCATCGCCGCCAGTCCCCTGCCGACCATTCCGTCCGCGCACCCGCGGGCCGGCCAGTCCATGAGCGGGGCGGAGATCATCGTGCAGGTGCTCGCGGACGAAGGCGTCGACACCATCTTCGGGTACAGCGGCGGCGCGATCCTGCCGACTTACGACGCGATCTTCCGTCACAACGACCAGCAATCGAAGCTCGCCGAGGGCGCGCACTCGATGCCGCTGATCGTCCCGGCGAACGAACAGGGCGCGGGTTTCATGGCGGCTGGTTACGCGCGCGCGAGTGGCAAGGTGGGCGTCTGTGTCGTGACGTCGGGGCCGGGCGCCACCAACACGGTCACGCCGGTGCGCGACTGCGCCGCGGATTCGATCCCGATCGTCGTCATCTGTGGCCAGGTTGGCACGTCCGCCATCGGCAGCGACGCGTTCCAGGAAGCGCCCGTTTCCAACATCATGGGCGCCGTCGCCAAGCACTGCTTCCTCGTCACGGATCCGGCCAGGCTCGAAGCGACCGTGCGCACCGCGTTCGAGATCGCGCGCTCGGGCCGCCCGGGCCCGGTCGTGATCGACATCCCGAAGGACGTCCAGAACTGGCAGGGCATCTACCAGGGCAGCGGCCTGCTGCCGGTGCGCGGCTACCACGCGCGCGTGCAGGCGATGCGCGCCCGCACGCTCGACGACGATCACGCCGCGAAGTTCTTCCACATGCTCGGCGAAAGCGAGCGCCCGCTGATCTACGCGGGCGGCGGTGTCATCCACAGCGAGTCGGCGGACGAGTTGCGGGCCTTCGCACACGCATTCGGCATACCCGTCGTCACCACGCTGATGGGCATCGGCACGTACGACACGACCGAGCCGCTCTCGCTGCACATGCTCGGCATGCACGGCACGGCGTTCGCCAACTATGCCGTCGACGACTGCGACTTCCTGCTGTGCCTCGGGGCCCGCTTCGACGATCGCGTCGCGGGCGTGCCGGCCAAGTTCGCGCGCAACGCGAAGCGCATCGCGCACATGGACGTCGACGCTTCGGAGATCAACAAGGTCAAGCGCGTGCAGTGGAGTCACGTGGGACTGCTGCGCCCGGCGCTCGAAAGGCTGCGGTCGCACGGCAAGGGCGCCGGTTTCAAGCGCGACTGGTCGCCGTGGCACGCGCACGTCGCCGGGCTGAAGCGCCGGCACGCGATGAATTACGATCGCGACAGCGAGCTGATCCAGCCGTACTACGTGATCGAGGAGATCAATCGACTCACGCGCGGTGAAGCGGTGATTGCGACGGGTGTCGGCCAGCACCAGATGTGGGCGGCGCAGTACTTCGATTTCCGCGAGCCGCGCCTGTGGCTCACCTCCGGCAGCATGGGCACGATGGGGTTCGGCCTGCCCGCGGCGATCGGCGCGCAGTTCGCCCGTCGCGACAAGCTCGTGATCGACATCGACGGCGATGCCAGCATCCGCATGAACCTCGGCGAACTCGAGACCGTCACCACCT
>JAOUGW010000117.1 GCA_029865465.1 Gammaproteobacteria bacterium | reverse complement strand
CGGAGGATCGTCTGGCGCTGACGCCAACGCGGCGGGGTATGGGCGTGGTGAAGCCGCCAGTGGCTCATCAGCCGCGGACGCCACGGCACTTGGCGATGAACCGGGCAAAGCGGTCGAAGCGCGTGTTCGGCATCGAGATCGACACGTGCCAGCGCTGCGGCGGGAGGCTCAGCATCATCGCCAGCATCGAGCAGCCCGAGCCCATCGCGAGGATCCTCTTGAAGGTGAAATGGCCGGTCTTTCGTCCGAGCCGTCCCGTCTCAAGAACCGGCCAGAAGCGTCCGGCCGTGAGCCACTCGGGTCGCGTCCAGCGGCTTCACGAGGCGCCCGCGCCCGGCCGCAGGATGCGCGACAGCAGGTTGAAGGAGGGGGCCTTGTAGTCCTTCGGCAGGTGTTCATCGGGCACCGCCATCCGACCGCCGTCACGCACGGCCGCAAAATGCGGCGACATGATCTCCACGCCAGCCGCGTTGAACACATTCTGAATCTCGCCGTGGAGGCGCGAGTAGAGCGCCGGCATCTCGCCCGGGCGGTTGGTGTAGGCGTTGAGCTCGTAAGACACGTAAAAGTCGTCCAGGCTGGTCTGCAGCACGAACGGCGCCGGATCCGCCAGCACGCCGTCGGTGCGCGTCGCAGCCGCGATCAGCAGGTCGTGCACCTTCTGCCAGGGCGCGCCATAGCCAATGGTCACGGTCGTGTGCAGGATGAGGCCCCGACTCTGGGCGCTCGAGCTGAAATTGATGATGTGGTTGGCGAGCACGAGCGAGTTCGGGATCGTGATGTCCACGTTCTTGGTGGTCCGCACGCGCACGACGAACAGGTCCTTGCTCGTCACGTCGCCGATTGCGTCCGCGATCTTGACCCGATCGCCGACACGGAACGGGCGCATGTAGGTGATCACGGTTCCGGCGATCACGTTGGCGATGGCCGAAGCCGCTCCGAGCGAGACCAGCAGGCCGACGAACACCGAGACACCCCTGAAACCGGCCGAGCCTGAGCCGGGCAGATACGGGAATATCATCACCGCCGAAACGGCGATCACGAAGAATCGCACGAGGGAGTAGGTCGGCTGCGCCCACTCCGGGTAGAAGCCCTGAAACGTCAGTCGCTCAGCCTCCAGCCGCTGGAAGAACGCGCGCAGGCCCCTCAGCGCGAGACGGGCGACCACGACGATGACCACGATGTTGATCACGCTCGGCAGGTATTCGAAGACGCTGGAGACCACGTCCACGATGGCGGTCCGGGCCGTCTTGACCATCGTGGCGGCAATGCCGCGTGTCCACGGGAAAAGTGACAGCACGTACTGCAGGTAGAAGTAGAGCAGCGCCGCACCCAGCAACCAGGCAAGCGTCGTGCTCGTTGATCGGCCTGCCGCCGCAACGCTCTCCGGCGACGCCAGATGGAGCCGCGCGAGGCCGCTTTTCCAGTGCCAGGCGCGCGCTGCGCGTGCAATACGGTCGCGCGTCCAGTGATGCAGCTGGCGCAGTCCGGCCAGCAGTGCGACGAACAGCAGAGTGGCGACGACGGCGTGCAGAGCGGCTCGCAACAGGCTCGCGGTACTGCGGTCGTGGAACTCGACGGTGAGCGCCGCGCGGATGACTTCAACCTGGTCGGCAGCGAGCTGGCGGCGGGTACGGCCGGTGTGCAGCGTGTCCTGATCGGTGACGACGCGGATCAGCGTGTTGTCGACGTAGATTTCCGAGATCCCGTCGCGTTCCGTGACCCGAAGCTTGCCCAACGCGTCGGCCGGTCCGGCCGCGACCGCCAGCAACCGCTGCTCGATGGCAGCCGCTCGTTCCGGCGGCGACATTTCGCCGATGGGCGCGCCGACCACGAACAGTGAGCGGCCCCTGAATCGAACCGGAACCTGGGCGGTCTGCCCGGCCAGGACTTCGGGGTTCGAGCTGCCGGCATCGCCGACGTTCGCCGACGCCGCCGTGTCGGCGATCGCACCGGCGGCCAGGAGCAACCCGGCGAGAGCCAGTGTCGACCGCAGTCCAGCAGCAGTTGCCAATTTAGCCGCCATGTGAGGACTGCCAGCGATCTGTGGAATACTGCCGGATACTATATGAACCAGTGTCCAAAGACTCGCACCCCTGGCCGCTGGGACGTGCCTGGACGGTACCCGCATCTCACGCTGCTTCTTGTCGGCGGCGTGCTGCTGACGGGTTGTTCGCGCAGCGCGGTGGACGCGCCCGGGCCTGCGGTCGAAGCCCGCGAAATCGTGACTGTGCCTGCTGCGCTGACGCTGCCCGCAGGCGGCGAAGGGTACCTGTATGCACAGGCTAACGACCTTGCCGGGCAACCGATCGGGGGGGCGAAGTTCAAGTTCCACGCGGCGGAACCAGCGCTGTTGCGGGTCACGGACCAGGGTCTCGTCACCTCCACCGGCAGGGCGACCGCGCTCACACACGTGATCGTTGCCAGCGGCCGGCGCGAGCAGGCCGTTCCCGTCAGCGTGGAAGCCGGTCCGGCGCAGCGGATCGAGAAATTGTCGGGCGATGCCCAGCGCGCGCTGGCGGGCGAGCCGCTCGCCGAACCGCTCTCGGTACGGCTCGTAGATGCGTGGAGCAATCCGCTCGCGAACGTGACCATGGTGGCTCGTGATTCGGCCGATCTCGTTGCCCCGATCGAAGTCGCGACGGGTACGGACGGCGTGGCGCAAATCAGCATGCCGCCGATCACTCGGGCCGGGACAATCGTATTGCGCGTGGGAACGGCCGGCGCGACCTCGCCGGTCGAGTCGTTCCAGGTCGAAGTGCTCGCGGGCCCGCCGGCCGAAATCCGGCTCATGCCCGCGCCCGTCGCCGACCCGGCACCCGCCGGTGCCGAGCGCGCGTTCATCGTCGCGGTCGTCGACGCTTTCGGTAATCCCGTTCCCGACGTCGAACTCAGCGCGCGCATTGCGAACGGCGACGCCGGGCCCACGCTCTTGCGCACCGACGCGGCCGGGAATGCCTCGCTGCCGGTTCCCGAGCTGCCCAAGTCACGGCGCTCAACGCTCGTGGTCGAGTCGCAGGGTACCCCGGTGATTCGAGCAACCCTGGATGTTGGTTCGTCCAGGCAACAGGCTGCACGGACGACACGTTAGCGTACCGTCAGTACTTCGGAATGGATTTCCCACGTTGTCGCGCGCCGCACTGCCTGGCTTAGGATGTCCCTGGAGACGACGAGGAATCGGCAATGAGCTTTCTGACACTCCTGGTCATGGCAGTACTGGCGTTGCTCGGCCTCTTTGCCGCGGTCAATTGGGACGTCTTCATCGCACCCACCCACCTGTCGCTGATCGTCACCAGCGTGGATGCGCCGCTCGGCTTGGTGATGCTCGGATTCGCAGCGCTGCTGGTGGCCGTGTTGATGGGTTACGCACTCAAGGTGCAGTTCATCGCGCTCGCGGACAGCCGCAAGCAGACGGAGGAACTGCGCAGGCAGCGCGAGCTCGCGGACCAGGCCGAGGCGTCCCGCTTCACCGACCTGAAGAAGCACCTCGATCAGGAAATTGCTTTGCTGCGGCAGGCGCAGCTGGCCGGTGCGGACCGGCTGCACGAGGAGATCGTGGCTTCGACCAATACGCTCGCTGCCTGCATCGGCGAGGTCGATGAGCGGCTCGAGCGGCAATGGCCGGTTCCGCTCGAGCGGCAACCATGAGGTAACGGTGCCGGTGTTACGGTTGTGGCATTCGCAACTCACCGCCTGCGGTGCAACAGATCGCTGATCGTCGATGGGGCGCGGTCCAGGTAACGAGCAACCTGCGACAAGTTCGCGGCGCCTTCGAGCAGCGCACGCCGGGCAACCTCCACGCGCGCCTGCACCAGGTCGGGACGTCGCCGCTTGGACCGTAGTTCTTCCGTAGTGACGTCATGTGCATTCGCGACTTCCGTCGCGATGACCTCCAGGCTGCGTGACGACCGCCTGCCGTGCATATCACACGATGGGATCGCCAATGTGTTGCGCTCGGCGACTCTTGCCCGGCCCAATCGCGCGGTCGTGCTAATAGCATCGCGCTCGGCGGCTGCGGGCGCGTCGCTCATGAGGCGCCGATAGGCGGCGCGAGCCGTGTCGATCGACGATCCGAGCCTGCCTAGGACCGGCTCAATGCGCAGCCATTGCGGACAGGACGCCCCGAGGTAGGCGCGATGGCTGCTCCAGCAATAGTCGCGTGGATCGGCCACCATGCGCGCGCGAACCGGGTTAAGGTGGACGTAACGCACGAGCGCCAGCAGATAACGATCCGCATCGACCAGCCGCGCCCGGTAACGGCGCTCAAACAGGTGGCCGGTCGTCGCAACCGCCCGCTGTTTCGCCCGGGCGTAGCGGGACGCGACGATGCCCATCACCGACCCGAGCGGCGCCTCGGAGATCCGGATTGCCAGGTGAACGTGATTCGTCATCCAACAGTAGGCGAACAGGCTGGCATCGTAGCGCTCGAGGGCGCGAGCCACGATTTCCTCGAAACACAGATAGTCGTCGCTACCACCAAAGATGATCTGGCGGTGGTTGCCCCGCAGCACTGCGTGGTACAGGCCACCCGACACGTGAACGCGGCGTTGGCGTGGCATCGGACAATCGTCTGTGCATGAACGATCGCGCGATCATGACTGGCAGGCGTGCACGATGCCTCGTGCAATTCAGCCCGATACCAGTACTAACGGAAAACGTAACACCGGCACCTTTCCCTTTCCCTCTACTGCTGCATCTCGGTTTCGACGAGGATGCCGGCCCTCACGAGCAACTCCAGGTCGTGGCGCAGCTCGAGCCGGTCGACGCCGGGTTGCCGCGCGACCGCGTCGTCCAGCGAGAAGAGTCGCTGCTTCAGGATCCACTCGACGGTCGGATAGGCGGCCCCCACGGCGATCTCGCCACCGTCGAAGACGACGGCGAATCCCTGGTCGCGCCGCGCCACGCTTGCCCGGCGCGCGACGGAATACCAGGATGACCGCGCTTGTGCCGGCAACTCGTAATTCGCTGGCGCGCGGGACAGGTCACGCTGGTGGTTCAGCACGTCGATGGCAAAGGCGGGCGACGTCATCACGGCCTTGATCCGGTCCGCCAGGGTGCTCAGGCGCTCCTGCAGGTGCGCCCGTCTGCGCGCATCCGGCAAATAGGCGCGGAAGGCAGATTCCTGCATCACCGCGGTCTCCAGCAGCTTGAACAGGGCCAGGCCGGTCGCCGGGGAAACCCCGAAGGTCACGTGCAGCGAGGCCTGCGAGCCCGTCAGCGCGTCGTGGTACTGGCCGCGTGGCAGGTAGAGGACGTCGCCCGGGCGCATGTGCACTTCGAACAGCAGGCGACCGCGCGACTCGGTCAGCCATTTCTCGATCTCATCGCCCGGTGGCAGCGGCAGGACCGGCGCGTCCGCCCGCGACTCGTACACGCGCCACACCTTTTCGCCCTCCGCCTGCACGGCGAACACGTCGTGCAGGTCGAAATGGGTCTGGAAAGCCTGCACTCCCCTGAACGAGCAGTAGACGTTGGCAGCCACGCGCGCGGCGAACTCGTGCTCAAGCATGTTGGCGACCGCACCCACCTCCGGGCAGACGCGGTGCACGTGATTGGCGACGAGACTGGCCCCGAGTCCCATCAGCGCCTTGACCTTGGCGGGGTTGACGGGAGCACTGACGCCTGCGCGCAGGTCGGCCGTATCGCAGTAATTCTCCCGCAACGCCGCGCGACTCTTGAAGTAGACCTTCAGCGTGTCTTCGTTCCAGTACGGCGTGATGGCCAGCACTTCGTTGAAGCGCGACCACGGCAACAGGTTCGGACGGCCGTGGCCATTGCCGCGAATGTGGACCGGGAGCTTGCCGAAATACTGCGTGCGAAAGCTTTCCGCATCGAAGGGCGCGACGAAATCTGAAAATTCCATGACGAATAGACGTTAGCATTGGCCATCCGTCGCTGTCCATGAACCGCGGGTGCGGCCAGATGCTGGAAAACCGAGGGAATCCGCTGCCGTCGCGCGCGGTCCTGCGCCCGGACGGCCTGTACCTGGCGCTGCGCGAAATCGGCCCCGCAGAACTCCGCGACGCGTTCATGCAGGAAACCATCGTGCGGGTCCCTGCGGCGGAATCGTTCGTCCACGTCGCCCGGGGAGACGTCGGCAAAGCGGCGCCTGCTACCGCGCCGGCGGGCCTGATCTTTCACGTCGCGCGTTGCGGATCGACGTTGCTCTCGCAGTTGCTGAAGACAAACGACAACCTCGTCGTCTATGCCGAGCCCTTGCCGGTCAATGAGATCCTGTTGCCGCCTCACCCGTGGCCGCGGCACGAACTGGTCGCTGCCCTGCGGTCGCTGGGCGACGCCTTCGCACGCCATGCACGCAAGCCTTATGTGCTGAAGTTCAGCAGCTGGAACACGCTGTTCTGCGACCTCGTGGCGGAGGCATTTCCAGCTTCGCCCTGGGTGTTCAGCCTGCGCGACCCGGTCGAAGTCGGCGTGTCGCTCCTCAGCCAGCCTGCCGGGTGGATGCGTGACGCGGATGGGCCGGCGGGCGAGCTTCGACGATATGTCGATCCGGAGGGCACCGCGCAGTCGCCGGAAGAATTCGTGGCGCGACTGTATGGAGCGTTCTGCACGGCCGCGAGTCGTCTCGATGCCGGGCGGGGGCGGCTCGTGCACTACGAGACGCTGCCCGCGGCCGTCTGGGAAGTCGTGGCGCCGCATTTTTCGCTGTCGATCGATGACCGGCAACGAGACCGCATGGCGCAAGCCGCACTGATCGATGCGAAAGCGCCAGTCGGCAAGGTCGTGGAGTTTGCAGGCGATGCGGCGACGAAGCAGGCGGCTGCGTCGGCCCGGCTGCGACAGGCAGTCGACGCGTTCGCCCGCCCGCCACTGCAACGCCTGGAAGAACGTCACGCGCGACGCGGAGCGATCCGCAGCAATCACCCGGCGACCTGAAGCTCGCCCACTGGACCCAACTCATGCAACTCGCCTGGCTCTCGCTCGCCATCGTCGCCACGGTCGCCTACCACGTCATCCTCAAGCTGACGCCGGCCGGCGCGAACCCGTTCCTGTCGCTGATGCTGACCTACGGTGCCGTCACTCTCCTGTTTGCGGGCGTGCTTGCGCTCGCTCCCGGCGAATTCGCGTGGCGCGAAGAAATGCGCCAGGTCAACTGGACCGCGATCGCGCTGGCGCTGGCGATCATCGGGCTCGACCTAGGCTTCATCCTGCTCTACCGCACGGGGTTCGAGGTCAGCCTCGGCGCGCTGGTCACGCAGACCGCGGCCGCCATGCTGCTCGTGGGCATCGGCATGCTGGTGTTCCGCGAGAAGCTCGACCTCGCGCACGGCGTCGGCATCGTGCTGTGTCTCGCGGGGCTGTGGCTGGTCAACCGGCGCTGAGCCGGCTACTTGTCCGTCTTCACCCAGCCCGACGCGGGCATGGCATCGAAGAACATCTGGATCCGGTGCAGCAGCTGGTTGCGGTCCGCCCAGGCGACCTGCTCGTCGAGCCGCTCCATGCGGTCTGCCTTCGTGGGCTCCTCCTCCAGGCCGTACACCAGCGGCGGTGGCGGTGGAGTCCTGCCGCGCTTCTCGGCTTCCTCGAGCAGCATCAGGTGCAGCCGCTCCCAGTAGGGGAGCGTCGGATAGGCGCGACCGCGGAGCCGGTGGTGCACGAGCAGGCGGCGTCCGCGACTGGTGGATCTGAATGAAGGCATGGGAATCGTCCTGTTCCGCAAGACTAGCGGGTCGGCGGCCAACTTCACAGCCGGAACGATCCCGATCCGCGGGCATCCGGTATGCTCCGGTCGGGGCAACCCCAACGGAGCGGAACGAGCATGACGATAGCTTTCTGGTGCGTGCTGGTGGCGGGCTTCCTGCCGTACTTCGGCACGCTGACCGCCAAGGTCGGCGGCGACAGTTTCGACAACCGCAATCCCCGCGACTGGCTGAACGCGCAGTCCGGTTTCCGCAAGCGGGCCAATGCCGCCCAGCACAACAGCTTCGAGGCGTTCCCGTTCTTCGCAGCCGCGGTCATCATCGCGCACGTTGCCGGCGCGCCGCAGGGACGCATCGACCTGTTCGCGGTCGTGTTCATCCTGGCGCGTCTCTTCTACATAGCGTTCTACGTCGCCGACATGGCGACGCTGCGTTCGCTGGCCTGGTTCGTCGGCATCGGCAGCGTGGTCGCCCTGTTCCTCGCGGTGGCGTGACCGGGGCTGGACTCGAGTGACGCCTGCCGCAGTGGAAGCCGGGCGCGTCGACGCGTTTCGCGCGGAATACCGCCGCGACCACGTGCCGCCGCATTATCGCGCCGCGCTGCACCTGCTGTTCACGTTCGGGGTCGGCGGTGCGGCGCTCGCGATCTGCATTTCACGGCTCGCGGACGTGCAGCCGCTCGAATGGCTGACGGTGCCGCTCACGTTCCTGTACGCGAACCTCGCGGAGTACTGGGGCCATCGAGGGCCGATGCACCACAGGACGCGCGGCCTCGGGCTCGTCTACGAGCGGCACACGCGGCAGCACCACCGCTTCTTCACCCACGTCGCGATGCCGGTCGACAGCCTGCGCGACCTGCGGGCCGTGCTGTTCCCGCCGATCCTGATGGTGTTCTTCCTCGCGGCTTTCGCGCTGCCGGTGGCGCTGCTGCTCGCGAGCTTCACCAGCGGCAACGTCGGCTGGCTCTTCGCCGCGACTTCGCTGGCGTATTTCCTGAACTACGAGGTCCTGCACCTCGTGTACCACCTGCCGGACCGTTACGCGGTGGCCCGCTGGCCGTTCGTGGGACGCCTGCGCCGGCTGCACCAGGACCACCACGACCCGCGGCTGATGGCGCAGTTCAACTTCAACATCACGTACCCGATCGGCGACCGGCTGTTCGGCACGCGCTGCCGCGGGCCGGGCTGATCAGCGCCCCCAGTAGGGCATCTGCCTGCGGCTGCGCCAGAGACCGTCGCCGGCATAGACCGCGAGCGCCGTCCAGATGAACAGGAAACCGACGCCGCGCTGCAGCGTGAAAGCCTCGTGGAAAACCCACACGCCGAGCAGGAACTGCAGCGTCGGGCCGATGTACTGCACCAGCCCCACGGTGGAGAGCGGAATCAATCGCGCACCGTAGGCGAAGAGGGCGAGCGGCAGCGCGGTCACGAGACCGCTGCCGAGCAGCAGTGCGTTGACGTGCGGGGCGGCATGACCGAACGCGCCCGTGCCCTGCATCTCGATCCACAACAGGAAGCCCAGGGCGAACGGTGCGAGCAGCAGCGTTTCGGTGGCGAGCCCCGGCACGGCCTCGACCTTCACGACTTTGCGGATGAGGCCATAGCCGCCGAAGCTGGCGGCAAGCGCGAGCGCGATCCAGGGCGGGCGGCCCGCGATGATGGCGAGATAGAGCACGCCGGTGGCGGCCAGTCCGACGGCGAACTTCTGCGCCGCGTTGAGCCGCTCACCGAGCACCAGCACGCCCAGCACCACGTTGAGCAGCGGGTTGATGAAGTAGCCGAGGCTCGCGTCGATCACGTGGCCGTGGGCGATCGACCAGACGTAGATCAGCCAGTTGATGCTGATCAGCACGGCCGTGACCATCAGACGGTAGCGCGTGCCGGGGTT
>JAOUGW010000116.1 GCA_029865465.1 Gammaproteobacteria bacterium | reverse complement strand
CAGCCGGATCGTCACCGGGTGCGGCGCCATGCCGCGGAAGATGCCGACGAAATCCGCGCGCTGGATCGGCAGCAGGCGATCGAGCGCCGCGCGCCTGTCCTCGGGCGTCTCGGCCACGATCATGTCCACGACGATGGGCAGCCGGTCGGCCGCGTTGAACATGCGCTCGGTGCGGCACAGGCCGATGCCCTTTGCCCCATAGCGCAGTGCACGGGCCGCGTCCTGCGGCGTGTCGGCATTGGCGCGCACCCCGAGCCGAGCGTGCTGGTCGGCCCAGCCGAGCAACTTTACGAGCGCCGCCGAGAAGTCTGCCTCGACGGTCGGCACCTCGCCGCGGAACACGCGGCCCGTGCTGCCGTCGATGGTGACGACGTCCCCTTCCTTGATCACCTGGTCGCCGACGAACGCGACGCGCATGGCCACGTCGACGTGGATGCCTTCGGCCCCGGCCACGCAAGGCTTGCCCATGCCCCGCGCGACGACGGCCGCGTGCGAAGTCTTGCCGCCGCGGCTGGTGAGGATGCCCTGCGAGGCGAAGAAACCGTGGATGTCCTCGGGCTTGGTTTCCTCGCGCACCAGGATGACTTTCGTGCCCTGCTTGCCGAGGACCTCCGCGCGATCGGCGTCGAATACCGCGTGGCCGCTGGCGGCGCCAGGGGACGCGGGCAGACCCGTCGCCAGCGGCTGGCTCTTGTGCTGCGGATCGAGACGCGGGAACAGCATCTGCTCGAGGTGCGCGGGGTCGACGCGCATGATGGCTTCTTCGCGGCCCAGCAGTCCTTCCTCGTGCATTTCGACCGAGGTGCGGACCCTCGCGGCCGCGTTCATCTTGCCATTGCGTGTCTGCAGGCAGTAGAGCGTGCCGCGTTCGATCGTGAACTCGAAGTCCTGCACTTCGCGGTAGTGGCGTTCGAGCCGGTTGCGCAGCTCCACGAGCTGCACGTAGAGGCCAGGCATTTCCGTGGCGAGATCCCCGATCGGCTTGGGTGTGCGGATGCCCGCCACCACGTCCTCGCCCTGCGCATTCGTCAGGTATTCGCCGTACAGCTGGTTCTCGCCCGTGGCCGGGTTGCGGGTGAAGCCGACGCCGGTCGCGCTGTCGTTACCCATGTTGCCGTAGACCATGGCGACGACGTTGACGGCGGTGCCGTTTGCCATCGCCGGCGTGATCCTGAATTCCCGCCGGTAGTCGATGGCCCGCTTGCCCATCCACGAATTGAAGACGGCCTTGATGGCAATCTCGAGCTGTTCGTAGGGATCGGACGGGAACGGCTGCCCGGTATGGCGCTGCACGACCTGCAGGAAGCGTTCGCCTATCTCGCGCAGTTCTTCCGCGCCGAGCATCACGTCCTGCTTGACGCCGACGCGGGACTTCACCACTTCGAACTGCTCGTCGAACAGCGCATCCGGCACGCCAAGCGCAACCTTGCCGAACAACTGGATGAAGCGGCGCCACGCGTCGTAACCGAAGCGCTCGTTGCCGGTGTGGCGGATGAGCGCCGCCAGCGTCGTCTCGTTGAGGCCGAGGTTGAGGATCGTGTCCATCATGCCTGGCATGGACATCGCGGAGCCGGAGCGTACCGAGACCAGCAGCGGATCTTCGCTGCCGCCGAATCGCTTGCCGGTCTGGCTCTCCAGCGACGCCATGTGCGCGCGCGCCGCGTCCAGCAGTCCCGTGGGAAGGTTGCGCTGGGCATCGCCGAGGTACGCGAGACAGGCTTCGGTCGTGATGACGAATCCGGGCGGAACGTTGAGCCCGATCCGCGTCATCTCGCAGAGGTTGGCGCCCTTGCCGCCGAGCAACATCTTGTTGCGGCCGTCGCCGTCGGCAAACGCGTAGATCCATCGGGGCGCGCTGGTGGTCATCGCCGGTTCTCGCCGCCCCGCAAGTCGGGGCCGTTGGACGCCAGAAATACCGCCGTCACGTCCCCGGCAAAATACGTAAAAGTGGGTGCTGTTCCACGCTAATGCGCAGGCACAGCCACTCCTCCGACTGGCTGCCGCTCACCAACGGACCAACGGCACCTGCCCGGCGAGCGTGACGCCGCGGCCGTCGATGATGATGACGCCTGCCGGCGGCGCCACGGCGACGAAGCGCGCGCCGTAGGGCTGATACCAGTCCGCGCCGCGGTAGTAATACGGCTGGCCGCGGTATACGACGTGGCGGCAGCCGCGCGGCAGGCGATCGACCGCGACGTAGCGCGGAGCCGCGTAGTAATGCCGGGCGTGATGCGGGGCGTGATGCGCATGCCGGCTCCAGCCGGGCGGGTACGGCGGCGGGCCAGCCGATGCCGGAACTGCCTGCACGAGGCAGAGCAACCCGGCGGCGATCACCGCGGCGTATCGAGTCGTTCGGAGGGTGTTCATGGGGCAACGCTCCTGCATGTAAGATTGGCGTACAGGAGCGAGAACGCGCCGGAAACGGCTTGGTTGACAGCCGGCGAGAAGGGCAAGGGAGACGCGATGCGATACCTGGTGTCAGCGAGCCTGGTCCTGGCGGGCATCATTCACCTGCTGCCACTGTCCGGGCTGCTGGGCGCGGAGCGGCTGGCAGCGCTCTACGGGGTCGACTTCAGCGAGCCCAACCTGTCGATCCTCATGCGGCACCGGGCGGTGCTCTTCGGGCTGCTGGGCGCCTTCCTGGTCTTCGCGGCATTCAGGCCATCGCTGCAGGCGGTCGCTTTCATCGCCGCCTTCGTGAGCGTGCTGTCATTCCTGCTGCTGGCGTGGTCCAGCGGCGGCTACAACGCACAGGTCGGTCGCGTGGTGACCGCGGATCTCATCGCGCTGGTGGCGCTCGTCATCGGGGCTGCGGCGTACGCTCTGAACGGGAACCGTTAGCGAATCAAGCATTTGCGCTGCCCCGACGCCGTGCCTCAGTGACTGCTCTTATTGCCGGCACGGACGGCAGCGAGCAAGCTCTGCTGCACATTCCGGTTCGCCGGTGAGGTCCTCACGGTCATGGCGGCCCCGGGCACGCAACGGGCAGTGCTCCGCGCGCGCGACCTCTGCAAGGTCTACCGCACGGGTGAAGTCGAAGTGCACGCGCTGCGCGGCGTGGACCTCGAACTGTGGCCCGCCGAAATGGTCGTGCTGCTCGGACCATCGGGCAGCGGCAAGTCAACGCTGCTCAACATCCTCGGCGGACTCGACTCGGCGAGCAGCGGCGAAGCCTGGTTCGAAGACCACGACCTCACCCGCCAGGACGATCGCGACCTCACGCGGTATCGCCGCGAGCACGTCGGCTTCGTCTTCCAGTTCTACAACCTGATCTCGAGCCTGACCGCGCTCGAGAACGTCGCCCTCGTCACCGAAATCGCCACGCGCCCGATGGAGCCCGAGGCCGCACTGCGGCTCGTCGGCCTCGGCGAGCGACTGCATCACTTTCCGGCACAGCTGTCGGGCGGCGAACAGCAGCGTGTTGCGATTGCACGCGCCATCGCCAAGCAGCCCGATGTCCTGCTCTGCGACGAACCCACGGGCGCGCTCGACAGCCAGACGGGCGTGCTCGTGCTCGAGGCGATCGAGCGCATTCACCGCGAGCTCGGCACGACCACGGTGCTGATCACCCACAATGCCGTCATCGCCGACATGGCTGATCGCGTGCTGGTGCTCGGCGACGGGTGCATCCAGAAGGAACGGCGCAACCCGCAACGCCGCCCCGCGCGCGAACTGGCGTGGTGACGCCATGAAGCTGCATCCGCTCGATCGCAAGCTGCTGCGCGACCTCTGGCGCCTGCGCGGCCAGGTGCTCGCGATCGGGCTCGTGATTGCGTCGGGCGTCGGGCTGCTCGTGATGTCACTCACCTCGCTCGAGGCGCTGCGCGACACCTCAGCCGCTTACTACGAGCGCTACCGGTTCGCCGACGTGTTCGCACAGGTGAAACGCGCACCGGAGAGCCTCGCCTCCCGGATCGCCGCGATTGAGGGCGTGCAGTCCGTCGAGACCCGCGTCGTTCGCAGCGCGGTGCTCGACGTGGGAGGGTTCGACGAACCCGTCATGGGCCAGCTGGTGTCCGTGCCCGAGAACGGCGAACCGCTACTGAACCGGCTGGCGCTGCGCGCCGGGCGCTACCCGCAAGCGGGAAAGCCGGACGAAGTCATCCTGTCGGAGCCGTTTGCGCTTGCGCACAAGCTCGGCCCCGGCGATCACCTGCGCGCGATCATGAGCGGGCGCTGGCGCAGTCTCGTGGTGGTCGGCGTTGCGTTGTCCCCGGAGTACGTCTACACGATGGGTCCGGGCGCGCTGATGCCAGATGATCTTCGCTACGGCGTGCTGTGGATGGGCCGCGAGACGCTGCAGGCCGCTTACGACCTGGACGGCGCCTTCAACGATGTCTCGGCCAGCCTGTTGCGCGGTGCGAATCCTGAGCAGGTCGTCGACGAGATGGACCGCCTGCTCGATCGCTACGGCAGCCACGGCGCCTACGTGCGCGCCGACCAGGCGTCGAACTGGTTCCTGTCCAACGAGATCGACCAGCTCGAGACGATGGCACGCTTCCTGCCCACCGTCTTCCTGGCGGTGGCGGCGTTCCTGACCAACATGGTGGTCGCCCGGCTGGTCGCGGTCGAGCGTCCGGAGATCGGACTGCTGAAGGCGTTCGGCTACGCCAATTCCGCGATCGCCTGGCATTACGTGAAGCTCGTGCTCGCGATCGGCGCCGTGGGCACCTTGCTCGGCTGGTTCTTCGGCTACTGGCTCGGGCTCTACAGCACGACGATGTACGCCGACTTCTATCGCTTCCCGTTCCTGCTGTTCCGGCCGAACGCCGGTCCGTTCCTGCTGGCGGCCGCCGCCAGCGTGGGTGCCGCCCTGCTGGGCGCGATCGGGGCCGTGCGTCGAGCCGCAGCACTGTCGCCGGCCGCCGCGATGCAGCCACCCGCCCCGCCCCTGTTCCGGCGCAACCGGCTGTTCATGCCGCGGCTGTTCGAGCGGCTCGACCAACCCACCCGCATCGTGCTGCGCCAGACCTCGCGCTGGCCCCTGCGTTCGCTCGTCACCAGCTTCGGGATAGCGATGTCCGTCGCCGTGCTGATCGTGTCGATGCAGTGGCTCGACGCCATTCACCGCATCGTGGATGTCTACTTCCTGCAGGCGCAGGGCCAGGACGTCACCGTGGGACTGGTCGAAGCGCGTTCCAGCGCCGCCGTGGGCGAACTGGCGCGCATGCCCGGCGTGCTCGCGGTCGAGCCGATGCGCACGGTGGCCGCGAAACTGCGTTCCGGTCCACGCGTGGTGCGCGATGCCGTCCAGGGCGTTCCTGCCCGCCAGGCCCTCTATCGCGTGTATGACGCGCAGGGCGCGGCGCTCGACCTGCCTCCGGAAGGCCTGGTGATCTCGACGGTGCTCGCGGAGCGGCTGGCGGTAAAGCCGGGGGACTCGATCACCGTCGAAGTCCTCGAGGGTCGGCGGCCCGTGCTCGAGATTCCGGTGGCCGCGACGTTCGAAACCTACATCGGCCGGCCGGCCTACATCGACATCGACGCGCTGAACCGCGCGATGCACGAGCCGCCGAGCGTCACGGCGGTGCACCTGCGCGTGGATCCGCTGTTCGCGACCCGCCTGTATCGTGAGCTGAAGCAGATGCCGCAGGTGAGTGCCGTCAACCTGAAGAGCGCGGCGGTGACGACTTTCAACGAGACGCTGGCGAAGACCATGCTGATCTACGTCGGGTTCTTCATCGTCTTCTCGGCGACGCTGGCGTGCGGGGTGACGTACAACGCCGCCCGCATCGCGCTGGCCGAACGCGCGCGCGAACTGGCGACGATGCGGGTGCTCGGGTTCTCGCGCCGCGAAGTCGAATACATCCTCATCGGTGAAATCGGCCTGTTGACCTTCGTCGCGCTGCCGCTTGGCGCCGGCATCGGCTGGCTGCTCGCGCGCTGGCTGGTGCGCGCGTTCGAAACCGAACTCTACCGCGTGCCGTTCGTCGTCGAGCCGTCGACGTTCGGCTGGGCCGTCCTCGGCGGGTTCCTCGCAACCCTCGCCTCGGTGCTGCTGGTCCGCCGGCGGCTCGACCGGCTCGATCTGATCGCCGTGCTCAAGACCCGGGAATGAAGTTATGACACAGGCAAGCTGGCGCAGGCTCTGGTTCTGGCTCCCCGCCTTCATCGCACTGGCAGTCGTGCTGGCGTGGCTCTTCCGCCCGCAACCGGTGGCCGTGGACCTGGCGACGGTCGCGCGCGGCCCGCTGCAGGTCAGCGTGAGCGACGACGGCGAAACGCGGGTGCGCGACATGTTCGTCGTCTCGGCGCCGCTGGCCGGACACATGCGACGCATCGAGCTGGAAGCCGGCGACAGCGTCGTCGCGGGCGAGACCGTCGTCGCGCGCATCGAGCCATCGGATCCGTCGTTCCTCGACCGCCGCAGCGAAGCGGAAGCGCGGGCCGGCATCCGTGCCAGTGAAGCCGCACGCGTGCATGCGGCGGCCGAACTGCGCCGTGCCCAGGCGGAACGCGATTTCGCGATCACGGAACTGAAGCGATACGAGGGCCTGGCTGCAAGCCGCACGATCTCGCAGAACGACCTCGAATCGGCCCGCCGCCGCGCCCGCACGGCCGAGGCCGCGGTCGACGAGGCCGTGGCGGGACTGCGCGTGAGTGAGTCCGAACTCGAACAGGCCAAAGCCCGCTTGATGGCGCCCGGCAAGGGCGCGGATCGTCGCGCCGACTGTGACTGCGTCAGCGTCAGGTCGCCCGTCAGCGGCAACGTCCTGCAGGTGCTCGCGGAGAGCGAAGGCATCGTGGCGTCCGGCACGCCGCTGCTCGAGATCGGCGATCCCGGCAAGCTCGAGATCGTCACGGACCTGCTCTCCACGGAGGCCGTGAAGGTGCGGACGGGGCAGCGTGCGCACATCGAGCGTTGGGGCGGCGACAACTCGCTCGAAGGCGTCGTGCGTCGGGTGGAGCCTTACGGCTTCACGAAGATCTCGGCCCTCGGGGTCGAGGAGCAGCGCGTGAAGGTCGTCATCGAAATCACCGAGCCTGCGGAACACTGGCGCGCGCTCGGTCACGGTTACCGTGTCGAGCCGCGAATCGTACTGTGGGAGTCGCAGGACGTACTGAAGCTGCCGCTGTCGGCGCTTTTCCGCAACGGCAAGGAATGGGCCGTGTTCGTGGATCGTGACGGGCGGGCTCGGCTCCAGACCGTGGCGATCGGGCACATGAACGGGATCGACGCGGAAGTGCTCAAAGGCGTCGCAGCCGGCGACGTGGTCGTCGTTCACCCGAGCGATCGTGTCAGCGACGGCGCGCGAATAGAAACGCGGTGACGAACCCCTGCTTGCGGCCGGTCGTGGGACGCCGCTCAGGGCTTCGAGAACAGCACCTCGCCGTCGTCCGACAAGTCGAACCGGCTCGACATCGGTACCTTGGGCAATCCAGGCATGCGCAGGATCTCGCCCGTGATCGGGATGATGAACCCCGCGCCAGCCGCCAGCTGGATTTCGCGCACGGTGACGAGGAAGTCTTTGGGTCGACCAAGCAGTGTCGGGTTGTCCGATAGCGACTGCTGGGTCTTCGCGATGCAGATCGGCAGCTTGTCGAAGCCCGCCTTCTTCAACTGCTCGAGATCACGCTTCGCGCGCGCCGTGTAGTCGACCGCCTGCGCGCCATACATCTCGCGGGCGACCGTCGCGATCTTGTGCTCGATCGTGTCGCTCCATTCGTAGAGCGGCCTGAAGCCGGGCTCCGTGCGGGCAACGAGGTCACGCACGACCTCCGCGAGTTCGATGCAGCCGCTGCCGCCTGCGCTGAAGGGCTGCGCGGCCACGGCCTGCACGCCCAGGCTGGCGCAGTGCTGCTGCAACGCAGCGACTTCCTCCGGCGTATCCGTCGGAAACCCGTTGATCGCCACGACACAGGACTGGCCGAACTTGCGGATGCTCTCGATGTGCTTCTCCATGTTGGAGAAGCCGCGGGTCATTGCCTCGACGTCCGGCCTGCTGACCTCCGCGAGCGGCTTTCCGCCATGCATCTTGAGCGCGCGGATCGTGGTCACCAGTACGGTGCAGGCCGGCGCGAACCCGCCGTAGCGGCAGTTGATGTCGAAGAACTTCTCGGCGCCGAGTTCGAAGGCGAAGCCCGCCTCGGTGACGACGATATCCGCATACGACAATGCGGCGCGCGTGGCCGTGACGCTGTTCGTTCCATGAGCGATGTTGGCGAAAGGCCCGCCGTGGACGAACGCGGGTGCGCCCTCGGTGGTCTGCACCAGGTTCGGCTTGATCGCCTGGCTCATGAGGGCGGCCATGGCGCCGACGGCGGCAAGTTCACCCGCGGTGACCGCAGTGCCGTCCGAGGTGTAGCCCACGACGATGCGGCCGAGCCGCGCCTTGAGGTCCGGGATGTCGCTGGCGAGGCAGAGGATCGCCATCACTTCGCTCGCGGCCGTGATGTCGAAGCCGCTTTCGCGCGGGATGCCTTCCGAGCGGCCGCCGAGGCCGATGATGATGTCGCGCAGCGCGCGGTCGTTCATGTCGACGACGCGCTTCCACGTGACGCGCCGCGGATCGAGGCGCGCGGGGTTGCTGTTATGCAGCGTGTTGTCCACGAGCGCTGCGAGCAGGTTGTGCGCGCTCGAGACGGCGTGGAAGTCGCCATTGAAGTGCAGGTTGATGTCCATCATCGGCAGCATTTCCGACGCGCCGCCGCCCGCGCCGCCGCCCTTCATGCCGAAGACCGGGCCGAGGCTCGGCTCGCGCAATGCCGCGGCGCTGCGCACGCCGATTTTTGCGAGGCCCTGCACGAGGCCGATGGTGGTGGTCGTCTTGCCCTCGCCTGCCGGAGTCGGCGTAATGGCGGAGACCAGCACGAGCTTGCCGCGCTGCGGGCGGTCCTTGAAGGCGGACAACGGCAGCTTGGCCTTGTAGTGGCCGTAAGGTTCGAGCACCGCGGGATCGATGCCGATTGCGCGCGCGACTTCACCGATCAGTTTCATCAATCGTTCCCCCTGGTTCCGGCCAGTCGTCGTTCGTGGTTTCCGGCCGATGTCGTTAGTGCTGAGTCACGAAGTCTTGCACAGTGCACCGCTGGAGTGGACTGCGGGCCTTACGGATGCGCCATCCCCCCGCGCAGCCGTGGCGCCCGGGCAGCCGCACCGGGCGTGATTGCTGCAGCGCAACGCGGGTACAGTGAGCGGCAGGATTCGCGCCAGGCGTCCGTCGCCTGTGGAGGCCGCCATGACAACCCGTTCCGGACCCTGTCCTCGCAACTGGCATCAGGGATCGCTCGTCGCGTTGCTGGGACTGTCGCTCCTCTCCGGCTGCGTCGCACCTGCCCTCGCTCCCGCTCCACCCGCCCCCGAGCTGCAGTTGCTCGGTGCCGCCGAACTCACCATCCCGCGCGGCTGCGAAGCGACGTCGGGAGCGGTGTACCGCACGCACTTCAACGTCCAGCGCGACGGGCGAGTCAGCGACGCCGCCTCGGAGTCCGCCGATGGTTGTGTGCAGCAGGCCCTGCGTACCTGGGTGACGACCTTCAATTACGCCCCGCTGCACGAGGCGACTCCCGTCGCGTTCGACTGGATGATCGTGACCGCAGCCCGGAACGACTGACGCGTGACTCGCGCCCGGATCAGGACGGAGTGCCGACGGCGAGGTCGCGCGGCG
>JAOUGW010000333.1 GCA_029865465.1 Gammaproteobacteria bacterium | reverse complement strand
GTGGTGCGGACGAAGTGCTCGATGGAGTGTCGGTCGGCGGGGTTCATGGGGAGTGCGGACTTTCTAGAACGTGCCTTCGAAGCGCCGGATGATCGGGCTAGTCAGCGGCGGAATCCGATGCATCGGGACGACGCGGCTTGATGGCGCCGCTCTGGTAGGCGAGTTGCAACGCGGACACGAGCCACGCCAGCCGCTGTTCGGGCGTGCGACGTGCGAAGGACCAGCGCCGCAACGCCTCGGCGTCTTCCCAACTGCCCCAGGCGCTCGGTTCCTTGTTGGGATCAAAGTCCGTCATCGATTCAGTCTAGCAGCTTCGCGCGCAGGCGCTCGACGTCGGCCAGGTCCTGGGTCCGCCCTGCAGCCACCTTCATCCTGATGAGGTGCGGAATGGATGCAATGCGCACCTCGATGCCACCGATGGTGACGACTGCAGCCTCGGTCCACAGCTCGTCGAAGTTCACGGTTGGCGCGAGCATCACGTCCACGGTCGGACGCGTGTTCGTGCTGTCCCAGAAGCTGAAGACTTTCATGCCTCGAGAGGCTTGCCAGTCGCGACGCTGCTCGGGATCGGCGAGGGACATGGGATCGACGGGCGCCATGGGGCGATAACCGCCCAGTGTCAGCGCGCGAACGGCATCCTGTGTGGCATCTGTTGAGAGGTCGATGGCGAGATCCACGTCGGCGGTCAAGCGATCGAGCCCGTGCAGCAGGACCGCGAGGCCACCCACGACGACGAACCGAACGCGCGCGGCGACGAGCAGTGAGAACAACCCGATGAAATCCACTGGCATGGCTTATTGTCGCTGTGCGCGCGGCGTCACGCCAGTGAGCCGGAGCCGGATCACGCGGCGGACTCCGTGAGGGTGATGGCGGCGAGTTCGGCGGACAGGCGCTGTGCAGTGACGCGGATGCGCGCGAGGCTCAAGTCCAGCGTGTCGGTCGTGCCGCGGCAGGATTGAATGTACTCGACGGAGGCCTCGGTGCCGGCGATTCCAAGCTGTGCGCAGAGCAGGTAGGTATTTCAGGCGCAGCTGATGAGCCTGCGGGGAGGTAGGCTGCAGATTGAGTCGTCACGGCGGACCGACACACGCCTATTGGGGGCCGTCCTCACGCCTGGGCCGGCGTAAACTCGCAATGGAGGGGCCGCTCATCGCTGAGCCGTCGGTCACCATGACAACGTCGTCGATTCCGGTCACGAGAATCCTGGCTGCACTGCTGTTCGCTGTCTGTGTCCAGGCGGGCGCGTCCGACACCGCGTCTTACGAAGCCGAGCGGCGGGCGCTCTTGCGGGAGATCGAGCGCGACGTGCGCGAGACCGCCGAGTACCTCAACCGGCGCGAACTCGACCCGCGCGTGATGGCGGCCATGGCCGCCGTGCCGCGACACGAGTTCGTGCGCCCCGAGGACCGGGACCTGGCCTACGCGAACCGGCCGTTGCCGATCGGGTACGGCCAGACGATCTCGCAGCCGTACATCGTGGCGGTCATGACTGACCTGCTCGAACCCGCCAAGGGTTGCCGGGCGCTCGAAGTGGGCACCGGCTCCGGCTACCAGGCCGCGGTACTGAGCCGGTTGTGCGAGAAGGTCTACACGCTCGAGATCGTCGAGGGGCTCGGCCAGCAGGCCCGCGCACGGCTGGCGCGGCTCGGTTACACCAACGTCGACGTGCGAATCGGCGACGGCTATTACGGCTGGCCCGAGGCCGCGCCGTTCGACGTGATCGTGGTGACGGCCGTTGCCGGTCACATTCCGCCGCCACTCCTCAAGCAGCTCAAGCCGGGCGGTCGCATGGTCCTGCCCGTGGGCACGCGTTTCACCACGCAGCAGCTGGTGCTGGTGCGCAAGCTCGACGACGGTCGCATCACGACACGGCAGATGTTGCCCGTCGCCTTCGTGCCGCTCACCGGCGGACATGACTGACCTCGGGACGCGCCCACCGTTCGCGCCGCCGCCGGGTGTTCGAGTACAACGAGAGGGCGCACAGGTTGTAGGATTGTCGTGGAGGGCTGGGCGTTGCGAACGACGTGGGCAACACTCGCCGCGGTGGCGGCACTCGCCGGCGGGGGGCCGGCCGCGGCCAATGCGCTGCCGGACAGCGGCGAGTTCGCGTGCGAGGGCGCGAGCCCGGGGGCGTGCAACTACACCGACCCGGACAACGGGCTGATCTTGCGGTGGCCGGTCGACTGGCCGCTGCGCCGCCTCAGGATCGTCACCGAGACCGGCCCCCAGGCGCGGGCGCGGCAACGCGACGCGACGCGCTGGATCGCGATCGAGTACTGGCCCGACGACGATGCCCTGCCGCGGGCGCCGTTGCTCAGTGTCGCGGTCCTGCGCCGCTCGGACTGGCTCAGGCTGTCGGGGCATCCGGCAACCGCCGACGGCGTCGAGGTTGCCACCGGCGGGGACCACGTCGCCATCGCCACGGTGCCGCCGGTGAACCCGTATCCCGCCGGGTCGCGCGACGCCGAGATCTACGAGGCCCTGGCGCCGGACTTCGCCCAGATCAGCCGCGTCGTGCGCTTTCCGGCGCGGCGATGAGTCGCACCATGGCCACTCGGTCCATCGTCGCCTTCGTGCCGCGCACGGACGCAGATGACTGACGTCGGCACGCGTCCACCGCTCGCATCGGTGGCACTGCTCTCGTCCGCAGCACTGGCCACCGAGATCCTGCTCAGCCGATCCTTCGCCGTGGTGCACTGGCACCACTTCGCCTACATGATCATCAGTCTCGCGCTGCTCGGCTTTGGCGCGAGCGGCACGTTCCTCGCGCTCGCACAT
>JAOUGW010000115.1 GCA_029865465.1 Gammaproteobacteria bacterium | reverse complement strand
AAAGGGGATAGGGGATAGGGGATAGGGGTTAGTCGGAGGAGAGGCTGCGGTATCCGAGTCGCCTGCACCTCCGACTATCCCCTAACCCCTATCCCCTAACCCCTTTTGGCTATAATGCGCTGCTGCCCCAGGGGATCGTGGGGATCAGGCCTGGCAGCTGCCGTTTTCGTTTCGTGTTCAGACCCGACGGCATGCGCGCTGCACCTGGGCCATGCGCTGGCCGGACGCTGAGGAGAGAGCTGGATGACCGAAGAAGTCGATGCGGGCAGGCGCCATTTCCTGACCGTCGCCACCGTCGCGACCGGGGCCGTGGGCGCCGCGTTCGTCGCCGTACCGTTCCTGGCCTCCTGGAAACCCAGCGCCCGCGCGAAAGCCATGGGTGCCCCGGTGGAAGTGGACATCAGCAAGCTCGAACCCGGCGCAATGCTCAAGGTCGAATGGCGCGGCAAGGCGATCTACATCGTGCACCGCACGCCGCAGATGCTGGCGCAGCTCGACGGCGTCGTCGGCGAGCTGAGCGACCCGGATTCAACCCAGTCAGACCAGCCGGAATTCGCCAGGTCTGCCGCGCGTGCGCTGAAGCCCGAGTACCTCGTGCTCGTCGGCGTGTGCACGCACCTCGGCTGCGCACCGCTGGACAAGTTCACGCCGGGTGACGTCACGGTTTCGTCGGACTGGCAGGGCGGCTTCTTCTGCCCGTGCCACGGCTCCAAGTTCGACATGTCGGGAAGAGTGTTCAAGAACGTGCCGGCGCCCACGAACCTGCCCGTGCCGCCTTACCGGTTCGTGGCCGACACCCGCATCCTGATCGGCGCCGAGAAGGGGAACGCGTGATGAGCACAGCCGCTGACAAGGTTGCAGCCAGGCCGGGCAGCGGGCGCCTTGCGTCGCTGACCGCATGGATCGACGAGCGCTTCCCGCTGACGGCCCTGTGGAAGTCGCAGGTGTCCGAGTACTACGCGCCCAAGAACATGAATTTCTGGTACTTCTTCGGCTCGCTGGCCATGGTCGTGCTGGTGATCCAGATTCTCTCGGGCCTGTTCCTGACGATGAACTACAAGCCGTCGTCTGCCGACGCTTTCGGTTCCGTCGAGTACATCATGCGCGACGTCGAGTGGGGCTGGCTGATCCGCTACATCCACTCGACCGGCGCCTCGGCGTTCTTCATCGTCGTCTACCTCCACATGTTCCGCGCGCTGCTGTACGGGTCGTACCAGAAGCCGCGCGAGCTGCTGTGGATCTTCGGCATGCTGATCTACTTCGCGCTGATGGCCGAAGGATTCTTCGGCTACCTGCTGCCGTGGGGCAACATGTCCTACTGGGGCGCGCAGGTGATCGTGTCGCTGTTCGGCGCCATCCCGGTGGTGGGCGACTCGCTCACCGAGTGGATCCGCGGCGACTTCTACATCTCCGACGTCACGCTGAACCGCTTCTTCGCGCTGCACGTCGTCGCCATTCCGTTCGCGCTCGTCTTCCTCGTGATCGCGCACCTGATGGCGCTGCACGAAGTGGGCTCCAACAACCCGGACGGCGTGGAGATCAAGAAGGTCAAGGGACCGGACGGCATCCCGCTCGACGGCATCGCCTTCCACCCGTACTACACGGTCAAGGACATGGTAGGCCTCGGGGTCTTCCTGATCCTGTTCGCACTGGTCATCTTCTTCGCGCCGACGCTGGGCGGGTATTTTCTCGAGTACGCCAACTTCGAGCCGGCGAACGCGCTGCAGACGCCACCGCACATCGCGCCGGTATGGTACTTCACGCCGTTCTACGCGATCCTGCGCGCCGTCCCGAGCAAGGCACTCGGCGCCGGGCTCATGGGCATCGCCGTCGTGCTGTTTGTCTTCCTGCCCTGGCTCGACCGCGGCAAGGTCAAGTCGATCCGCTACCGTGGCCCGCTCTTCAAGTTCTTCCTGTACTCGTTTGCGATCAGCTTCGTTGCGCTGGGTTACCTCGGCCTGCAGCCGGTGTCGCCCGCCTACACCATGGCGGCACGCGTCTTCTCGGTCGTCTACTTCGCGTTCTTCCTGCTGATGCCGTGGTACTCGAGCATCGACAAGACCAAGCCCGTGCCGACGAGGGTCACCTACCATGCGCATTGATCGCCACCAGCCGTTGATCCTCGCGTTCGTCGCGGCGCTGGCCGGCCTGCCGGCCGTGGCCTTCGCCGCGGGCGGCGAGACGCACGTCGAGAAGGCGAACAACGACATCCACAACGAGGCGTCGCTGCAGCGTGGCGCGAAGAACTTCGTCAACTACTGCATTGGCTGTCACTCGGCCAAGTACGTGCGCTACAACCGGGTGGCCGCCGACATCGGCCTCACCGAGAAGCAGATGACGGACAACCTGATGTTCCCGGGTGATTCGCCGCATGCGACGATGACCAACAGCCTGCAAGCGGACGACGGCAAGCAGTGGTTCGGCGTGGCGCCGCCCGACCTGTCCCTGGTCGCGCGCAGCAAGGGCCCGGATTACGTCTACACCTTCCTGAAGTCGTTCTACGCCGACCCGACCAAGGGCACCGGCGTGAACAACCTGGCGCTGCCCGGCACGGCCATGCCGCACGTGCTGTGGGAACTGCAGGGCACGCAGGAAGCGGTCTGGGAAGGCCACCCGGACGCGCAGGGGAACGTGCAGAAGCGCTTCAGGGAATTCAAGCTGGCCACTCCCGGCAAGCTGAACCCCGAGGAATACGATGCGTTCGTCCGTGATACTGTCAACTTCCTCGAGTACATCGGTGAGCCGGTGCAGGCCAGGCGCCAGGAGCTGGGTTACTGGGTCATTGCATTCCTGGTGTTCTTCACGCTGCTCGCGTACGCGCTCAAGAAGGAATACTGGAAGGACGTGAAGTAAGCCGGCCAGGGCCGGCGCGGTCCCCATCGTCTCCTCCGTGGCGCCTCATCGAGGCGCCACGCGGAGCGGTCGGGGAACTGCAGCCATCGCCGAGCGCGCAGCCTGCCGCGGTGGTTCGTGCTGCTGGATTAGGAGACTCCTCAGCATGATGACGCTCTATTCACGCGCCGTTGACGCGCGCTGCCACCGTGTGCGGCTCGTGCTGGCCGAGAAGGCCCTCGCGACGCGCATCGTGGAAACCGACCTCGTGCGCCCGCCCGAGGACCTGATCGACCTCAACCCGTACCAGACCGTGCCGACGCTGGTGGACCGCGACGTCGTGGTCTACGAGCCCGGCATCATCTGCGAGTACATCGACGAACGCTTTCCGCACCCCTCGATGGCGTCGACGGATCCCGGTGCACGTGCGCACGCACGGCTTGCGCTGCGCCGCATCGAGCAGGAATGGTATGCGGTCGCGGATGTGCTCGAGCCCGGTTCGGGAGCCGACCGTCGCGACAAGGAGCGTGCGCGCAAGATGCTGACTGAAAGCATCCTGGCTTCGGAGCCGCTGTTCCGCATGCGGCCGTGGTTCCTGTCGGACCAGTTTTCCCAGCTCGACGCAGCGGTCGCCCCGATCCTGTGGCGACTGTCGCGGTGGGACGTCGATGCGGCGGCGATCACGGCGGCCGCTCCGTCAGTGGACAAGTACGCGACGAAAGTCTTCGCCCGGCCCGCTTTCCAGCGCAGCCTCAGCGAGGCGGAACGCGACATGCGCAATCCGCCGTCGTCGACGCGTCGCTGAGGCCGGGCGGCGCTTGATCCTTCCCCCCTGTGTCGCGCGCCGCCGCATACTGGCGCCGTGACGACGAGCGGCAGCACACCCCCGGCTCCTCCTGCGTCCGGGCCGCCGATGAAGGCGCGCCGGCCGTACCTGCTGCGCGCCATCCACGAGTGGATCTCCGACAGCCACTGCACGCCCCATCTCGTCGTCGACGCGAACGCCGCCGGCGTCGAGGTGCCGCGGCAGTACGTCAAGGACGGCAAGATCGTGCTGAACGTGAGCATGAGCGCGACGGCGAACCTGCGTCTCGGCAACGAAGAAGTCAGTTTCAGCGGACGTTTCGGCGGGGCCAGCATGTCGGTGCGCGTGCCGATCATCGCGGTGCTTGCGATCTACGCGCGCGAAACCGGGCAAGGCATGATCTTCGCGGAAGACGACGCGGATTCTCCTTCGCAGCCGCTGCGGGGCGACACCGCGAGCGCACCGGGTTCCCCTGGCGACGATCCGGGCCCGAGGCCGAGTTCACCGACTGACAGTCGGCGGGCGCGCTTCAAGGTCGTCAAATAGCGGCGACCGTCTGGTGGCGCGGCGGTTCGTGCCACGTCGTTCGCCGGCGCCTCCGTTCGCTGCATTGGGTCCAGATCGCGCGAACCTTCGCGACCGAGATGCCTGCTTGCGTCACCGTCGGTACGCCGACGGCAAGGAAGAAGGCTGGCGGGGACGCGTGAACCCATCCCTGGGGCTCCGCCGCGACGTCCATGTCGCGGACGGCCCCGCCAGCCCTTCTTCCTTCCCGTCGCCGCCGCCGGCTCCGCAAGCGTCGGGCGCGCTTTCCGCAACGCCACCGTTGGCTATTGGAGCCGTGCGGCCGTGCGTTCCGGTCACGCTCGCGAAGCCGTGCGCGGCATGGACGCCGCGCCGGAGCCCCCACGGATGGGTTGACGGCGTTTTCGCGGGCGTGACCGGAATGCGCGGCCGCGCTCTGACCGATCACTTGATCTTGTGAGAGAGCGTCACTGCGAAGTCGACCGTTAGCAGAGCACGAACGCATTGCGGATCCACGTGACGAGCGGGGCACCGCCCGGCTCCGGCGACGGATCGATCGCGACCACGTCGAAGCGCGCGCGCAGGCGCCGCAGCTCGCGCCGCGTCAGCAACAGATGGCGAGCCGCCAGTGAACACCGGCGCTGCTTCGCGAGACTGATGGTCGCTGCGGCCTGCCCGTAGTCGCTGCGCGAGCGCGACCTCACTTCGACCAGCACCAGCACCCGGCCCTCGGGGTCGAGCATGACCAGGTCGATCTCGCCGGCGCGGCACCGATAGTTGCGCGTGAGCAGCACGAGGCCCGCTGCTTCGAGATGTCGCAGCGCGCGCGACTCGGCGGCCCGGCCGATGTCGGTCGTCGTGGCCGGCGAGGGGTCGGGTGATCGAGGCATCGGGCGACCCTGCGACACCGTCGTGATGACGGCAGGCCGACCCTTGTCGCCTATCGTGGCGGCGGATCGCCCGTCGAATTTGCGGGCAGAGTCTCGCGAAAGACCGTTGCGGTCGAGCCCGCGACCTGCGGCTTGCCCGATTCGACACGCGCAAACTGCAGGCTGCGCTGCACGCGGCCGTCGGCGCGATCGAGTTCCAGCACGCCGGTCAGGCCGTCGACGCCAGCCGCGATGCCACCGGAACTGGCAAGTTGCTGCGCGAGTCGAAACGCGTCGTAACCGAAAGCGAAGAGGCGCAGCCGCCCTCGCGATCGTGCCGACCAGTCCTCCTGCAGCGCGTCCCAGAGTTCCGGCGCGCCCTGGCCGCCATACAGCAGCCACGGCATTTCGGGAAACACCATGCCATCCATGTCGGCGGCCGCGCGCACGCTGGGATCCCAGGCATCCGAAGTCGCATAGAGCGGCAGGTCGTACGTCATCTGGAAGCGCAACTGCGGTCGGATCGCCCGCGCGGCTTGCGGGGTCGCTGCGACGAAGGCGAACTGGGGTCCCGACGCCTGTTCGCTCACGGCGTTGCGCGGCGGCAAAGACTGACTCGGACTGGAACTGCGATCACCCGCGCCGCCGTAACGGCCGAGCACCGCCCGCAACGGCCCGGAAAAATCCCTGGCATCCGCCGCGTAATACTGCGACGACATCAGCGCGACGCTGCCGGCTGCCTGCAGTTCCTCCTCGAAGGCGTCGTGCACTCGCTGGCCCCACGTGTTGTCCGGGAACAGCGCGACCCCGCGCACCCAGCCATCGTCCGCGATCCGTCGCGCGACGGCGCGTGCTTCCTGTTCTGGATCGAGCGCGAACTGGTAGAGAAAGGCGGGTGTGGCCACTCCGGGCGTCACAGTGGCGTAATTCAGCGCGAGAGTCGGGACGGGCAGCCCCGTCGGTTGCGAGGCGACGACGGCGGCGATTTCTTCCTTGGTCAGCGGCCCGACGACCATCCGGGCGCCGTCTGCGATCGCGCGCTGGTAAGCAGCGGCCGCATCGGGAGTGGCGGTGTCGTATATCTCGATGCGCGGCCGCATGTCGGCAGGCGACGAGGCGAACCAGGCCGCCGCGAAGCCGTCACGCACTGCGCCGCCCGCCGACTGCTGCTTGCCGGAAAGCGGCAGCAGCAGGGCGATGCTCGTCGAGCGTCCGCCGCCGATCGTCGCGAAGCCCGGTTGGGCCTGGCCCGCAGCGGGGAGGAATGCCGCGCCCGGGTGTCCCGGATGCCGTCCCATCCAGGCGGCCACGGTCGCCGGGTCTGCAGCGTCATCGCTGCCTGCCGTCACGACGGCAGGCAATTCGAGCCAGCCGCGCTCGCGCTCCGACACCCCGGCAGCAGTGACGGCGCCTGGCGGGCGCTGCCGCAGACAGTCATACAGCAGGCGGTCGTTCTCGGCCCGGGCGGCCGGCGAGGCGAGCAACGCAGCGCGTTCTTCGAAAGTGCGCACACCGCCGAGCGCATCGCCCGTCGCGATCTCGGCCTGTCCGCGCAACGCGAGCAGCTCCGGTGCCGATTCGGCCGGCCAGGGTTGCGCCAACGTCCGCAAGATCGAGAGGGCGCGGGCTGCGTCGCCACCTGCGAGCGCAACACGCGCCTCGACCTCGGCAAGCAACGCGCGTTCGTCGTCGCTCCTGACGCGGCTGCGGACTCTGGCGACCAGGCGCTGAGCGTCCTTCACGGCGCCGCCGACGACGTACTCGCGCGCGGCGAGCAGCGCCGTGGCGGCGTCCCAGTTCATGAAGCCGCGGCGCGCGAGCCGCTCGTAACGGCTGGCGGCCTCGAGGTGCTGGCCGTCGCGCGCGAGTGCTTCCGCCTGAGCCAGGGTCGGCGCGGTCTGCTGTGCGTGCGCGAGCGGCGCCGCGCAAGCGCAGAGGATCATCGACGACGCGATCCAGCCGGCCCAGCGGCTCGTGCGGCGAGCTTGCCCGCCTTGAGGCGATACGTGCAGCATGCGGGATCCCTGGGAGGCGCGCGTGACCGATACTGCGACGGATTCTACGGGGCGGAAGCCGGCCGGCGCACTGTTCGTCGTGGCGACCCCCATCGGCAACCTGCAGGACCTGAGTCCGCGTGCCGCCGCTTGCCTGCGCGACGCCGACCTGCTGCTCGCCGAGGACACCCGGCACACGCGCACGCTGCTCGACGCCTGCGGCATCGCACGGCCGGCCAGTGCCATCGAGTCACTGCACGAGCACAACGAGCGCGAGCGCGTCCCGGCGCTGGTGTCGCGCCTGCAAGCCGGTGCACGCATCGCGCTGGTCACCGACGCGGGCACGCCCCTGCTGAGCGATCCCGGGTCGCTGCTGGTGACAGCCGTCGCGCGCGCGGGCATCGAAGTCGTCGCGCTCCCCGGCCCTTGCGCAGCGATTGCGGCGCTGTCGATCGCCGGCCTCGCCACCGACCGTTTCGTGTTCGAAGGGTTCCTGCCGGCCAGGGCCACGGCACGGCGCGAGGCGCTTGGGGCGCTGGCGCACGAAACGCGCACGCTCGTGTTCTACGAGGCGCCGCACCGGCTCGAGGTTGCCTTGCAGGACATGGCGACCGCGTTTGGCGCTGAGCGCGCAGCTGCCGTGGCGCGCGAAATTACCAAGCGTTTCGAACACGTCTACCGCGGCACGCTTGCCACGCTGGCAAGCCTGTGCGCGACCGACGCCAACATGACGCGAGGCGAGATCGTGCTGGTCGTGGCCGGCGCGCCGAGGAAGGAAGACGAAGACGCGGAGGCGCTCGCCGCGGCGGACACGCTCAAGGTGCTGCTGCAGGAATTGCCGGTGTCGCAGGCTGCGCGCATCGCGGCCCGACTCACGGGGCGCAGCCGCAAGGAGCTTTACGAACGCGCGCTCGCGCTGGCGCCGCCGAAACCCGGGGAATGACGCGCCGCGGGCAGCGTATACTGCCCATGGGAGTCGGCCAGGCAATCGCTGCGTCTAACGACGTGGAGGAAAGTCCGGGCTCCATAGGGCAAGGTGCCAGGTAATGCCTGGGGGGCGCGAGCCCACGGACAGTGCAACAGAAAGTAAACCGCCTATGTCGGCTTCGGCCGGCAGGTAAGGGTGAAAGGGTGCGGTAAGAGCGCACCGCGCCGGTGGCAACATTCGGCGGCACGGCAAACCCCACCTGGAGCAAGACCAAATAGGGAAGCGCGCGAGCTTTCGGGCTCGTTCCTGCTGCCCGCAGGGGCTTCCGGGTAGGTCGCTCGAGGCGCACGGCGACGTGCGTCCCAGATGGATGGTTGTCCTCGACAGAACCCGGCTTATCGGCCGACTCCCACCTCCTTGGCGCCAGGTTGGCCCACCATGGGCCCGCCGACCCACTTGGTCCCACCCGCCTGTTCACCCGGTGGGCCGGGCGCGGTTGAGTATTGGCCGCCTTCTCCCACAAAAAGCCGCATCGTGCTAAGCGTCCCGGCCGCGCAGCCGCCCCCGGAACTCGTCTCCGCGAGTCCGCGACGCGCGATTTCCCACGCACGGCCAATCCTGCCGTTAGGTTCAGGAACATTCGCTAAGTGCATGATTGCTTTGGCAAAGAAAAACCGGCAGTTGCTGCGCTGGACCACCTCCACGCTAAGTCACTGGCGGGGCTGGGAAAATTTTGGTGCGAACCGTTGACGCTGGCGACGCCTCGCCCCTATAGTGGCGGCGAGTGGGAAAAAGTGGGATGAAATGGGCTGCCGGCCCGGAAGACGCCTGAAATGTTTCGTGGAGCCAACAAAGTCACCCTTGACGCCAAAGGCCGCGTGGCCATGCCCGCGCGGTACCGGGACACGCTCGTCGAGCGCAGCGAGGGGCGACTGGTAGCCACGGTGGACCGTTCCGACAAGTGCCTGCTGCTCTATCCGCTCCCGGACTGGGAGGAGATCGAGCGCAAGCTGATGCGGCTGCCGACCCTGAATCCTCAGGCGCGGCGGCTGCAGCGGCTCATGGTGGGACACGCCACGGACCTCGAGCTGGATTCGCACGGCCGCGTGCTGGTCCCGCCGAAGTTGCGCGAGTACGCGGGCCTTTCACGCCAGGCGATGCTGATCGGGCAGGGCAGCCGTTTCGAGCTGTGGGACGAGCAGCATTGGAACGAGCGTCGCGACGAATGGCTGCAAGCGGGTGACGAGCCGGGCGAACTGCCCGCCGAACTCGAACAGCTGTCGCTGTAGGCGCGCGAGGTGGTGGCGCACACGCCGGTACTTCTCGACGAGGTGCTGGCGGGACTCGCCGTGAAGGCGGAGGGGCGTTACTGCGACGCGACGTTCGGCCGCGGCGGTCATGCCGCGGCCATCCTCGGGCAGCTCGGTCCTGCAGGGCGCCTCTGTGCGATCGACCGTGATCCGGAAGCCATTGCGGCGGGTCGCGAGCGGTTCGCGGCGGAGCCGCGTCTCACTCTGGTGCGGGGGTCGTTCGGGCAGCTCGAGGAGCGGGTCCGCGCGGCAGGTTGGGAAGGGGGGCTGCAAGGCGTGCTGCTGGACCTGGGGGTCTCGTCGCCGCAGCTCGACGAGGCCACGCGGGGCTTCAGTTTCATGCAGGACGGTCCGCTCGACATGCGCATGGACAACGAGTCCGGATTGAACGCCGCGCAATGGCTGGCGCGGGCGGGCGAGCGGG
>JAOUGW010000114.1 GCA_029865465.1 Gammaproteobacteria bacterium | reverse complement strand
TAGCGAAGCGATTCATGCGGCACGCTCCAGGCGACCCATCGCGGCGGCCAGCAGTCGTTCCTGGGTGGCTTCCGACCGCTCGAAGGTGCCGCCGACGCGTCCTTCGCAGAGCATCACGATGCGGTCGCTCATGCCCATCAGCTCGCCGAGTTCGCTCGAGACGAGCACGATCGCCTGCCCCGCCGCCGTCAGCCGGTTGACGAGTTCGTACACCTCGAGCTTGGCGCCGACGTCGATGCCGCGCGTCGGCTCGTCGAGCAGCAGCACCTTGGGTTGCGTCAGCAGCATCTTGCCGAGCACCACCTTCTGCTGGTTGCCACCGGAAAGCGTGCCGACGGGCTGCTCCAGTGTCTGCGCCTTGATCCGCAGGTCGTCGACGATCGTCCTGGTGCGAGCCACTTCGGCGTCGCGATCGACGAAGGCACCGCGACGCAGGGTCTTCAGTGACGACAGCGACACGTTGAACGTGACCCCCTGTGGCAGCACGAGTCCGTAGCGCTTGCGATCTTCCGTGACGATGGCGAGCCCATGCGCGAGGGCTGCGCGCGGATGGTCGGCGGTGAACGGACGGCCGTCGAGTTCCACCGTCCCGGCGCGGCGGTTGCCCCAGAGTCCCATCAGGTGCATCAGCAGCTCGGTGCGTCCCGCGCCCATGAGACCGCCGATTCCCAGCACCTCGCCGGCCCGGGCTTCGAAGCCGATGCCGCGCAATGCCAGGCCCCCCGCACTCGGCGGATCGACATCGACTCCGCGGAGGGCCAGCAAGGTACGCCCGCACGTGGCTTGATGACGCGGGTAGTGGTCTTCGATGCGCCTCCCCACCATGCGACGGATGATTTCGTCGGCGTCCGCGCCCGCGGTAGCGAGCGTGCCCTGGACAGTGCCGTCGCGCAGGACGGTGATGCGATCGGCGATCGCAAACACTTCGTCGAGCTTGTGCGAGATGAAGACACAGGCGACACCACGCTCCCGTAAATTGCGCAGCTGCGCCAGCAACGTGTCGATCTCGTTGCGCGAGAGCGCCGCCGTCGGCTCGTCCAGCACCAGCACCTTCGGCTTGCGGGCGATGGCCCGTGCAATCTCGACGAGCTGCTGCTGACCGATGCCCAGGTCGCCGACGCGGGTCGCCGGGTCGAGCCGAATGCCGCAGTCAGCGAGCGTCGCAGCGGACTGCGCATATACGCGATCCCAGTCGATGCGCCCGAACCGCTGCGGAAACGCGCCCAGGAACAGGTTCTCGCCGACCGTCATGTCCGGGAACAGCGCGAGCTCCTGGTGGATGATCGCGATTCCGGCGCGCTCCGCGTCGCGGGTCGACCGGAATTGCACCGGGAGACGGTCGACGTAGATGTCGCCGTCGTAGCTGCCGTGGGGATGCACGCCCGACAGCAGCTTGATCAGCGTCGATTTGCCCGCGCCGTTTTCGCCGCAAAGCGCGTGGATCTCACCGGCCCGCAGCTCGAAGCTGACCCCGTCGAGCGCCGTCACCGCGCCGAAGCGCTTGACGATCGAACGGGCTGCCAGGACCGCGCTGTCGCTCATGGGCGCGGCGGTCGCTGTGCGTCCGGGATGCCGCGGTACACGTCGTCGTAGGTCGCCTGGCCGTCGCGCACGACGGTGTCCAGGATGTTGTCGCGCGTGACGGTGATCACGTCGAAGAGCACGGCAGGCACCTGACCGTGGCCATTGTCGACAGTCTTGCTGGCGACGACGACCCGGCGCGCCGCCATCTGCACGGCAAGCTCGGCGGCGCCGCTCGCGAGCGTACGCAGTGGCTTGTAGATCGTCATGGCCTGCGTGCCCACGGCAATGCGCTGCAGGGCCACGGTTTCTGCATCCTGGCCAGTGACCAGCACCTTGCCGGCGAGACCCTCCTCGCTCAACGCCTGGATGGCGCCGCCCGCGGTGCCATCGTTGCTCGCGAGCACGGCGTCGATGCGCGGACCGTTGGCCGTGATCGCGGCGTTCACGATGCGCTTGGCGTTCTCCGGCTTCCAGTCCTCGGCCCAGTCCTCGTGCAGCACCTGGATGTCGCCGCTCTTGATCAATGGCTCGAGGACCCGATCCTGCCCGCGCTTGAACAGCGCGGCGTTGTTGTCCGTCTTGGCGCCGTAGATGCGCACGATACGGCCCTTGCCCGGTGTCGGCAGGCGCTCGAGCAGGAACTTCGCCTGCAATTCGCCCACGTGCTCGTTGTCGAAGCTCACGTAGAGGTCGGGATCGCTGTCGCGGATCATGCGGTCGTAGGCGATCACCGGGATGCCGGCGTCGTGAGCCATCTTGACGCCCTTGGCCATTGCCGTACCGTCGTGGGGCACGATCACCAGCACGTCGACCTTGTTGGTGATCAGCTTTTCGACGTCGCTGATCTGCACCGTGTCGTCGCTGTTCGCTGCGAGCACTCGCACCCTGGCACCGAGCTCGCCCGCGCGCTTCACGAACATCTCGCGGTCAGCCTGCCAGCGCGCTTCCTTGAGCGTATCGAGCGACAGGCCGATGACGATTCCGTCGTCCTGCGTGGCACCAGGGGCCTTCCCGCCGCGCGCAGCGAGCGCGAGCCCGATCAGCACGCTGGTCACAAGCGAAACGATCACCAGCAGGATGCGGATCTTCAATGCGTCACTCCCGTTTGAATCGAACGGCTGCCCCGCCGCTGCTCGCCAGCGCGAGGTCGAGCGTGTCGGCCGCGCTCACGTGGCGCTTCTCGATCACCAGGTCGTAAGGGCGCATTTTCCAGTCGGCCTGGGGACCATCATGATAGATCTCGGCCACGTAGCGTACCTGCGGGTCGAGGAAGTCGAGCTTGAGCGACAGCCGCCGCGGATTCTCGTCGGTCAGCGCGCCGAGGAACCAGTCGGGCCTGCCGCGCTGCTTGCGCGCCACGGCCACGAAATCACCGACCTCGCCGGCGAGGCCCACGCTTTCGTCCCAATCGGTCGGGACGTCCTTGATGAACTGGAATGCATCCGGGTGCTTCGCGTAGTTCTCGGGCAGGTCGGCCGCCATCTGCACCGGGCTGTAGAGCACGACGTACAGCGACAGCTCCTTGGCCAGCGTGTGCTGCACCCGGTGCTTCGGGTCGTAGCCATCGAGGTCGACGATCCCGGGCGTGTAATCCATGGGGCCGGCCAGCATGCGCGTGAACGGCAGGATCGCGACGTGCTCCGGCGGATTCACGGGATTGCCCCAGGCGTTGTATTCCTGGCCGCGGGCGCCCTCGCGCGAGATCCAGTTCGGGTACGTGCGGCGCAGGCCGGTGTCCTTCACGGGCTCATGGGCGTTGATGCTGATCTTGTGCCGCGCGGCTTCGCGCAGCACGCGCAGGTGATGATTGACCTGGAACTGGCCGTCGTGCCACTCGTGCAGCTCGACGCCGTTCCCGTCGATGCGACGGACGTCGCCCGCGTCCGCCACGTAGCCGGTCTTGACCTGCCGCACGCCCATGGACCCGTAGAGCGCGAACGCCGCGGGCATCTGCGGCTCGTAATTGCCCACGTCGGCCGAGGTCTCGTGATGGCCGACGAGACGCACGCCCTTGCTGCGCGCGTAATCGGTGACCGCCTGCAGATCGAAGTCCGGGTACGGCTGCATGAACTTGAACAGCTTGCCGTTGTAGAACCAGTCGCCGTCCCAGCCCACGTTCCAGCCCTCGACCAGCACGCCCTTGAATCCGTTGGCCGCGGCGAAATCGATGTAGCGCTTCGTCTCGGCCGTCGTGGCGCCGTGCTTTGGGCCGGATCCCCACGTGGCCTTGTTGATGTGCATCGCCCACCAGATGCCCACGTACTTGCCGGGCTCGACCCACGACACGTCGCCGAGCGCGTTCGGCTCGTTCAGGTTCAGGATCAGGCTGGAGTTCAGCAGCGCAGCGGCGTTCGGCGCGATCTGCACGGTGCGCCACGGCGTCTTGAACGGCGTGTGCGTCTTGACGCGGATGCCGTCGGACCACGGCGTGAGGCTGGTGCGGAAGGTGCCGGGCCGGCGCTGGTCGAGCACGTACGCCGCGTAATCGACGAGCGCCGCTTCGTGAAAGCTCAGGTGCGTGCCATCGGCCAGGCGCACCGTCATCGGCGTGTGCGCCATTGGCACGTCCGCGAGCCGCGTGCTGTGGTAGAGGTACTCGTAGCGGTTCCAGCGGCGGCCCGGAATCCACCACGCCGTGATCTGCTGCTTCGCGTCGTCGAGCCGGAATTCAGTGAGCTCGTCGGTGATGTTCACGGCCCCATAGCCCGGCTGCTCCGGCACTTCGTAACGGAAGCCGAAGCCGTCGTCGAATACCCGCACCCGCACGTTGAACTTGCGGGCCGCACCCCTGGCGGATTCGAAACTGACCAGCAGCTCGTTGTGCCGGTCGCGCACGTAGCGACGTTCGCCCCACGGCTGCTCCCAGGTTTCGTCGTGGTTCGAGGTCGAGGCATTCACCACGCGGAAGCCGTCGTCGAACGCGGGCTGCGACTGGAAACGCATGCCGAGAAAGCCGGCCGGCATGATTTCGACGCCGTTGCGCGCGACCGCGTAGCGAGGCGAGCCGTTCTTGTCGACGTCGAGGGTGACCGTCGTCTGCCCGTCGGGGGACCGGACCGCCGCCGGCTGCGCAGCCGCCGTCATGGCAACGAGCAGGGTTGCGAACAGGAACGAGGCACGGCGCGCTGTAGGCTTCATCGACGGTTCCCCCTGCCACTCGAGGGGCAGACAGGGACCGCGTCCGCCCGTGCGGCCGTCGATCGCTGCTTCCCCCGCAGCGGCAGGCAGTCTAGCAACGATCCGGGGGCCGGCTCCCGGCCAACGTTCAATGCAAACGTATTCAAGACCTTGTGGCCCAAGCGGCCGGAATGATTCACTGCGGTCCAGGTTCAGGAGACTCCCCGATGCTCAGGCCGATGCTCAGGAAATGGCTGGCAGTGCTGGTTCTCGCGCTCGCTGCGGCTACGGGGGTTGCGGCCGACCGGATCGAACGGGTCGAGCCGTCGTCATGGTGGGTCGGCATGAAGGACGACCGTCTGCAGCTGCTGGTGCACGGCGACCGCGTCGCCGACCTCGTGCCCCGGCTGACGTACCCGGGCGTCTCGCTCACCGGCGTGGAGCGTGTCGAGAACCCCAACTACCTGTTCGTGAACCTGCGCATCGCGCCGGAGACGAAGCCCGGTTCGTTCCGCATCGACTTCATGAAGGGCCGGTCCAGGGCGGCGAGTCGCACGTACTTGCTGAGTGCCCGCGAGCCCGGCTCCGCCGATCGCGCGGGATTCGGGCCCCAGGACGCGATCTACCTCGTGACTCCAGATCGCTTTGCGAACGGCGACCCGTCGAACGATACGGTCAAGGGCATGCCGGACGGACTCGACCGCTCGAGACCGCTCGGTCGCCATGGCGGCGATCTCAAGGGTGTTGCGAACAGTCTCGATTACCTGGCGGGCATGGGTTACACGCAGCTCTGGCTGAACCCGGTGCTGGAGAACAACCAGCCCGAGGTCACGTACCACGGCTATGCGATCACCGATTTCTACAAGGTGGACCCGCGTTTCGGCACCAACGAGGACTACCGTCGGCTTGCGGCCGATGCGCGCAAGCGCGGCATCGGGCTGGTCATGGACATGGTACTGAACCACTGCGGTTCCGCGCACTGGTGGATGCGGGACCTGCCGAGCAAGGACTGGTTCAACCACGACAGCACGTTCTCGCCCACCACCCACGTGCGCGAGGCACTGCAGGACATCCACGCCGCGGAGGTCGATCGACGCACATTTGCGGACGGATGGTTCGTCGCGACGATGCCGGACATGAACCAGCGCAATCCGCACCTGGCGACGTACCTGATCCAGAACAGCCTCTGGTGGGTGGAATACGCGGGGCTGTCGGGGATCCGCGTCGACACGTATTCGTACTCGGACCGCGACTTCCTTACGGAATGGTCACGCCGCGTGACGCAGGAGTACCCGAAGCTCAACATCGTCGGTGAGGAATGGAGCTCCAATCCGTCGACGGTCGCCTACTGGCAGCGCGGGCGCAATCCGCCGGACGGTTACGTGTCGTACCTGCCGAGCCTGTTCGACTTCCCGCTGCAGGAAGCGGTCGCGATGGGGCTCAAGGAACCCGAAGGCTGGGGCACGGGCCTGCGCCGCATCTACAAGGTGCTCGCGCAGGACAGCGTCTATGCCGATCCTTACGACCTGGTCGTCTTTCACGACAACCACGACATGAGCCGGATGCTCACGGCGCTCGGCGAACGCCAGGACCTGAACCGCATGGCGCTGGCGTTCGTGCTGACGACGCGCGGCATTCCGCAGCTCTTTTACGGCACCGAAGTGCTGATGAGCAACAAGGGCACCGAAGACCACGGCATCATCCGCAGCGACTTCCCGGGCGGCTGGCCGGGCGACACGAAGAACGCGTTCACTGGCGAGGGCTTGAGCGACGACGAGCGCGCGATGCAGGAATACATGCGCACGCTGCTGCAGTGGCGGCGCACGGCACCGGCCATTCGCGACGGCAAGCTGACGCACTATGTGCCCACCGAAGATGTGTACGTGTACTTCCGCCACGGCGCCGCGCAGAACGTCATGGTGATCCTGAACAACGGCGACGAGGCGCGCACTGTCGATACCACGCGTTTCCGGGAGTCGATCGGAAGTGCGATTACAGGCAAGGACGTGCTTTCAGGCCAGTCGCACGAGCTCGCCAGGGGTGTCGCGGTGCCGGCACGCAGCGCCACGATCCTCGAACTGCAGTGAGGTGAAACGATGTCGATCGGCCGGCCAACCGTACTTGCCGCGCTGCTCGCGATGAGCATGCCGACCGTGCTCGCTGACGACATGCCTGCGCCATCACCCGTGACCGGCCCCGGCGTCACCGGCACGGTCGTGCGTCACGCCGACATGCCGTCGACGCACGTCGCCAGGCGCAACGTGGACGTCTGGCTGCCGCCGAGCTACGGCAAGGATCCGGCGCAGCGCTACCCGGTGCTGTACATGCACGACGGCCAGAACCTGTTCGACCCCGCGACGTCCTACGGCGGCGTGGACTGGGCGGTCGACGAAGTGATGACCAGCCTGATCGAGAAGGGCGCCGTGCGCGAGGCCATCGTCGTCGGCGTCTGGAACACGCCGAAGAGACGCGACGAATACATGCCGCAGCGGCCCGTGCGGGGCAGGATCAAGTTCAACGTGCCGGGCGCTGAGGATCTCGATGCCGTGGACATCGTCTCCGACCGCTACCTCGAGTTCCTGGTCAAGGAACTCAAACCGGTCATCGATGCCACGTACCGCACCCTGCCGGGCCGCGCCGACACGTTCGTGATGGGATCGAGCATGGGCGGCCTGGTCTCGCAATACGCGATGAGCCAGTACCCGGACGTGTTCGGCGGGGCCGGCTGCGTCTCGACGCACTGGCCGGCCGGGAACGGCATTGCGCTCGACGACTTTGCCGCCCACCTGCCCGATCCAGCCACGCACAAGTACTGGTTCGACTACGGCACCGCCACGCTCGACGCGCTGTACGAGCCCTACCAGAAGAGGGCCGACGAGATCCTGCGCAAGGCCGGCTATGTCGAAGGCCGCAACTGGATCACGCGCAGGTTCGAAGGTGCCGAGCACTCCGAGAAAGCCTGGCGCGTGCGCGTCGATCAGCCGCTGGTGTTCCTGCTCGGACACTGAGAACTTCGTAAAGGGAGAATTCGATGCTCGACATGCAGCGCAAGCTGTCGACGCCTTTCCTCGTCCTGCTGACGCTGCCTGCGACCGCGATGGGGTTCGCGCTGTCGGTGCAGATCTCTGCGCTCAGCTGGATCCTCTCGACCAGGTACGGCCTCGACCTGCACGACATCGGCCTCGTCTGGGCCGCGGGGCCGCTCGCCGGCATCGTGGGGCAGGTGCTGATCGGCATCTTGAGCGACGAGGTCTGGCTGTGGGGCGGTCGGCGGCGGCCCTTCCTGATCATCGGTGGCACGCTGGCGGCGCTGATGCTGCTGGCACTGCCTTCCATCGGCGTGATCTCCGAGCGCCTCGGCACGGACGGCATCCTGGGCGTGGCGATCGCCGTCGCCATCGCGCTCGACCTCTCGATCAACGTTAGCTTCAACCCCGCGCGCTCGCTGATCACCGACGTCACGCCGGAAGGCGCCGAGCGCACGCGCGGCTACACCTGGATGCAGACGGTATCCGGAAGCTTCGGCGTGCTGGCGTATGCAATCGGCGCCGTGTTCGGCAACTTCGCGCTGATCTACGTCGGCGCGGCCATCGTGCTGCTGTTCTCGGTGCTGCCGGTGTTCGCGGTGACGGAGCCGCGTGAACTGCCCCGCATCGCCGCTTCCGGCAGCGAGCGGGCGAGCATCAGCAACGTCTTGCGGCTGATCGAGCCGCTGTGGGCGTTCCTGCTTTACGACATCGTCGCGATGGGCTTGCGGCTCGCCGGGGTCACGCCGGCAGGCTATGGCCTGGAGATCGTGTTCGGCGCGCTGGCAGCCATATTGATCTGGCGTGCGCTGGCGGTCCGCCGGCAAGGCTCGCATGTCGCGGATGACTATGCTGATTACCGCAAGGTGCTCGCGGCGAACTCGCTGAGCTGGATCGGCATGCAGACGATGTTCGTCTACATGATCGCCTTCGCCCAGCAGCGCTTCCCCTCGCTCGGAGCGGACGACGTCGGCAAGGTGCTGTCGACGAGTTTCCTGGCGCTGAACGCGGTCGCTGCATTGCTGCCGGCCCTGGTGCTGCTGCCTCTCGCGCGCAGATTCGGCGAGGTGCGCGTGCACGCTGCGAGTCTCGCCACGATGGCGGTCGCTTTCGGGAGCATTTACCTGTTCGCCCGCACACCGTTCGTGCTGTATGCGCTGATGGCGTTGCTCGGCATCGGTTGGGCCGCGATCGTGAGCCTGCCATTTTCCATCATGTCGCAGCGCGTCGAACCCGCCCGCATCGGCCTTTACATGGGCGTTTTCAACCTGTCCATCGTCTTGCCGCAGCTGGTCGTGAGCCTGGGCGTGGGCAGGTTCATCGGCGCCGCGACTGACAAGGGTCTTATCTTCCTGATCGGCGCAGCCAGCATGGCGTTCTCGGCAGTCGCGTGGCGCAGCGTTTCGGCTCGGACGCGGGGCCGCGTCGAGATTCCGGTCATCGGCGGGGCACACTGAATCGGCGCGTGGTACCGGCGCGAGCAAGACGCGCGTTGCGCCAGTACGTTCTGGCATCAGAGCCGGAAAAAAAGCCCTCGCCGGCGGACCGACGAGGGCTTGAGTTTGCACACACCGCGCCGGCAAGGGCCGGCACGGGTTTGCTCCGTGGATCAGAACCGGTAGTTCAGACCCAGCAAGTACTGCGTGCCGTATTCCTGGTAGTCCAGGAGACGCTGCTTGTTTTCCGAGTAAGCGATGTACGGTTCGTTGGTCAGGTTGTTGACCTGGAACAGCAGCTGCAATCCTTCGAGCATGTTACCGCTGAACGTGTAGCTCAACTGCGCGTCGGTGATCATGTCGGCATCCACGTAACGCAGTGCACGCTCGTTGGCGAAGTTCGAGACTTCACCGATGTACTCCGAACGATAACGCGTGGCGAGCCGGGCGCCGAAGCCGTACTTTTCGTAGTACAGCGTTGCGTTCCACACGTCCTGGGACAGGCCGGGCAGCGGGATGTTCTGGGTCGCGACCGAGCTGATCGCACCCTGGATCTCGATGTCGCTGTCCGTGTACGAGTAGCTAAGGATCGCGCCGAAGCCGTCGAGCGCGTCGGCGAACAGG
>JAOUGW010000332.1 GCA_029865465.1 Gammaproteobacteria bacterium | reverse complement strand
ATCAACATCCGCCCCGACGAGGGCGCGCGTGTCGCACAGTTCTTCGCGCAAGCCGGCCTGCCTGCGACGGAGCTGGTGCCGATGCTGCGGGCACGCCTCAGCGCCATCAACGGGACGCCCGTCGACCAGATCACGTTCCAGGGCGACCGCGCCAAAGGCTTCGTCGAGCGCGAGTCCAACCTCACCTGGTCGGCGGAGCTGTCGCCCGGCAACAGGATCGTCGCGGGCCAGTGGTGGGCGAAGGACGCTCGAGGCGAGCCGCAGATTTCGGTCGAGACGGACTACGCCGAGCGCCTCGGAATGAAGCTCGGCGACACGCTGACGTACGATATTGCAGGCGAGGCCGTCAGCGGCAGGATCACGAGCCTGCGTGAGGTCCGCTGGGACACGTTCAAGCCGAACTTCTTCGTCGTCTTTTCGCCCGGCGTGCTCGAAAGCGCGACCGGTACGCTCATCACGAGCGTGTTCGTCGAGCCGCGGCAACGGCCGCTGCTGGTCGACCTCGTGCGGCAATTCCCCGAGGTCACCATCATCGACATCGAGGCCCTGCTCGGGCAGGTGCGCGACGTGATGAACAAGGCGAGCCTCGCGGTCCAGTACGTGTTCCTGTTCACGCTGGCCGCAGGCCTGATGGTGCTGCTCGCGGCCGTGCAGGCCACGCGTGACGAGCGTCGCTACGAAAGCGCCATATTGCGCACGCTGGGCGCGAGCCGAAGTGTCGTGTTCCAGGGCGTGGCCGCCGAATTCATCGTGCTGGGCGCGCTCGCCGGGTTGCTTGCGGCAGCGGGCGCGACTGCAGTCGGTTACCTGCTCGCGAAGCAGGTCTTCGACCTGCAGTACTCACCCGACCCGCGGGTGTGGCTCATCGGAATCGCGGGTGGGGCTGTGTTGGTGGGATCGGCCGGAATCCTGGCCGCGCGGTCGGTCGTCTCGCATCCGCCGATGCAGGCGCTGCGGGCGGAGATCTAGCCCCGGATTTCTCACGGCCGCAGAGTCGGCCCTGGGCCCGTGCCGTGAGTCTTGACTTGGCTCTATTTGCCAAATATGGTCGTCCTGGACCAAATACCGTCAAATGACCCGGTCCAGGGGGCACGATCATGCGCAGCGCCGCCCGACTGGCGTGCCTCGGCTGGACCATGTTCGAGTTTTCAGGGACGGCCCAGGCGGCGGTCGGGCGCACGGCCGGGACGTTCGACGTCAGCGCGGGCGGCGAGGCGGCGTACTCGATCCCGTTTGCGGCCCCGCCCGGCGTGCGCGGCCTCACGCCGCAACTGGCGCTGGTCTATTCGCATCGCAGCGGCCAGACGATTGCGGGGGCCGGCTGGGGCATCGCGGGTGTTTCCGCGATCGCACGCTGTGCGAGCACCCCAGTCCAGGACCAGGTGGCGCGCAACGTTCGCAACGATCTGCAGGACCGCTTCTGCCTGAACGGCAACAAGCTTCGGCTCACCGCAGGAACGTACGGTGTGGCCGGCTCCGAGTACCGCACCGAGATCGAGACTTACCAGCGCATTAAAGCGTTTGGCGCGGCCGGCAACGGTCCGCAGTATTTCATCGTCGAGGGGCGCGACGGGCTCGTCTACGAGTACGGCAACACGACCAACTCCCGCATCGAGTCGCTCGGGCAGACCACCGCGCGGGCCTGGGCGCTCAACCGGATCCGCGACCGCGACTCCAACGAGATCGTCTTCACCTACGCCGAGGACGTGACCAACGGCAGTTACAAGCTCGACCTCGTGAGCTACGGCGGCAATTCGCAGCAGGGCACGGCCGCGATCTACACGATCGATTTCGTGTACGAGGCCAAGCCCGCGGGCGAAGTCGACAGCGGCTACCTGGCGGGCAGCCGGATCAAGGAGACCCAGCGTCTCGATCGGGTGGACGTGCTGTACAACGGAACGACACTGTATCGTCGCTACGACCTGGCCTACGAGGCCGCGCTGTCCGCAACCAGCTTGAGCCGGCTCGCCTCGATCACGGAGTGCGCCGGCGCGACGCCCGAGTGCCTCGCGCCCACGGTGTTCACCTACCAGGACGGCTCGCCGCTGAGTGCCGAGGCGGACACGGGCGTGGTGATCCCAGCGACCACGACGTTTCCGCTCGATGTCAACGGCGACGGGCGCGAGGACCTGGTCTATTCCTCGAGCACCGGCGCGGGGCAGTGGATGGTGATGTTTGCCAACAGCACCGGCGGCTACGCCACACCGATCAATACCGGCGTTGCCAACACCGGCCAAGCCGGCGCCATCCCGATCGATTACAACGCCGACGGCAAGATGGATCTGCTGGTGCCGTATTCAGGCGGCACCTGGTGGGTGACGCTCGGCTCCGCGAGCGGTCTCGGCGCGCTCACCAACACCGGGGCGCCGGCGACCGCCACGGGTACCGGCAACAACGCCCGCGCGCTCGACGTCGATGGCGACGGACTGGACGACCTCGTCTGGGCCGACCTCGTAGGCTACGCGGGTGGGGACGTGATCCGGTATCGGCTGCGGGTGGCCGGCGCCGCCTTCTCGGCCACCGCCACCAACCTGATCACGCCGTTGCCGGCCGATCAGATGATTCCGAGCGGCCTCTTCACGGGCTGGGCGCAGACCACGATGCGGCGCGCGCCCGACTTCAATGGCGATGGGCGGCGTGACCTCGTCTACCGCCGCTTCAAGCGCATCAGCACCGCTCTTGCGGCGCCGCCGGGGTCGGAGGCAGTCGTGCAGGAGAACCTCGCGGGCGGCGAGACACTCGCCGCGGGCTACAACTACCAGTACCACCTCGACGTGGTGTGTCCGGGCGTCACGGCCTGCTTCACCAC
>JAOUGW010000113.1 GCA_029865465.1 Gammaproteobacteria bacterium | reverse complement strand
GCCCCCATTGTCGTTCCCGAGCAGCACCAGCTGCTTGGCAACGGTCTCAAGATTAGCACCAAAGGTGTTGATGGTTAACTGAATGTCGTCGTCCTCCACCATGTCCGACAGGCCGTCGGAGCAGAGCAGGTACACATCGTCCTTCAGCGCCGGCGTTTCGGTGATTTCGACGTCGACTGTCGGTTCGACCCCCAGGGCGCGCGTCACGTAGTTCTTGGCGGCGGCGCGCTGGGCCTCTTCCGGGGTATAGAAGCCGCGGCTCACCAGCTCCTGCAGCAGCGAATGGTCCTGCGTGACCTGCTCGAGCTTGCCTTCGCGGCACCGGTACATGCGCGAATCGCCGACGTGGGCGATGGTCAGCTTGTCGTCGAAAAACAGCCCGGCGACGACGGTCGTGCCCATGCCCTCGCATTTCGCCTGCGTCTTGGCAGTCTGGTAGATGACCTTGTTCGCACGCTGGACCGCGTCGCGCAGCAGGATGCCGGGACGGCTGAGGCCATTCGCCTCGTCGATCTGCGAGAGGTCTTCACGGTCGACTGCTTCCTTGACCAGCGACAGGACCGTGCGCACGGCGATGCCGCTCGCCACCTCACCGGCCTTGTAGCCGCCCATGCCGTCGGCGAGCACGACCAGTCCGATGTCCCCGTCGGTGCCGATCGTGTCCTCGTTGTGCTCGCGCACGCGTCCGGTATCGGATGCTCCGACGCAGCGAAACTTGCCCTTCAGCTGCATGGCCGGTCAGCGCTGGTCCGGCAGGTTCAGGTCGCGCAGCGCCTGCGCGAAACTCGCGCCGCTGCCGTGACGCCCCGCCGGGTCCTTGGCGAGCGCGCGATCGAAGAACCCGTCGAGTCCCGGCGGCAGGGTCGGGTTCATGGCGCAGATGCGGGGATGCGGCTCCTGGGCGATCTTGATCATCAGGCCGGGCATGGTATCGCCGCGGAACGGCAACAGCCCGGTGAGCAGCTGGTACAGCGACACGGCGAGCGAGAAGAGGTCGGAGCGGCCCGTGACGGGGCGGCCCTGCAGCTGTTCGGGCGACATGAACGACGGCGTGCCGAGCACGACGCCCGTGCGCGTGCGGCCGGAGTCGGTGAGCCTGGCAATGCCGAAGTCCGTGATCTTGAGCTCTCCGCTCGGCGCGTCGAACATGATGTTGGCGGGCTTGATGTCCCGGTGTACGACCTGATTCTGGTGCGCATAATGCAGCGCGTCGGCGAGCCGTGCCACGATTTCGATCGCGACGGCCGTCGGCAGCCGCTGCGCCGGGCCGGTGTATTCGACGAGGTGCTTGCCGCGCAGCAGTTCCATGGCGATGTACGCGGTGCCGCGGTCTTCGCCCGCATCGTAGATCGTCACGATGTGGGGGTGGGACAGGCGGCCGGCCATCTCGGCTTCCCGGAAGAAGCTCGCCCGTGCCTGCTCGAGATCTTCCGGTTCGAATTCGTCGGCGAGCTGGATGGCCTTGATCGCCACCTCGCGGTTGATGCGCGGGTCGCGGCCCCGGTAGACGACGCCCATTGCGCCCTTGCCGAGCTCATGGCTCAGCTCGTACCGACCCAGGCGCGCAGGCATGGACGTCCGGGCCGGGAGTTCGCGGCCGCGGCCGCCCGTGGAGTCCGGAATCACTGTGGGTTCGGATTGGCTGCGCATGCGTGGGCGGAAGTATAGGGCGCGCCCCCGTGAGGGAATTGCCGCCGGCGTCACAGTCCGGCAGCGTTGCCGGCCCGTGCTAGCATTCCCGGCCGTCCCCGGCCCCCTCTGCAGCGTCCACGGCAGCCCGCAATGGCACGTCAAAAAACCAGCTATGTCTGCGGCATGTGTGGCGCGCGCACGGCGCAGTGGCAGGGCCAGTGCCCGGCCTGCGAGGCCTGGAACACCCTCGAAATCGCGGTGTCCTCGCTTGCTTCCGCGGGCGCGAGCCGCAATGCCCGCGTGGTGGCGGCCGGTCCGTCCAGCAGCCGCACGGTGACCGACATCGCGCAGGAAAGCGACGTCCGCGCCGGGACCGGCAGCGGTGAACTGGATCGAGTGCTGGGCGGTGGCCTCGTGGCGGGCTCCGTCGTGTTGCTGGGGGGTGATCCCGGCATCGGCAAGTCGACCCTGCTGCTGCAGGCGGCGGATGCCCTCAGTCGTGAGCGGCCAGTGTTGTACGTGTCGGGCGAGGAATCGGTGCGTCAAGTGGCTTCGCGCGCCCAGCGCCTCGGGCTCGAAGCCACCACGCTGCGGCTCGCGGCCGAAACGCGCGTCGAGACGATCATCCAGGAGGCGGTGGCCTCGCGGGCGCAGGTGCTCGTGGTCGATTCCATCCAGACGATGCAGACCGAGCTCAGCGAATCGTCCGCAGGTTCGGCGGTGCAGGTGCGCGAGTCGGCCGCGCGGCTCGTGCGTTACGCCAAGGAGACGGGCACGGCCGTGCTGCTGATCGGGCACGTGACCAAGGAGGGCCTCATCGCGGGCCCGCGCATCCTCGAGCACATGGTCGACACGGTGCTGTATTTCGAAAGCGATCCCGGGAGCCGGTTCCGCGTGGTGCGCGCGGTCAAGAATCGCTTCGGCGCCGCGAACGAGATCGGCGTGTTCGCGATGGTCGAGCAGGGACTGCGCGAGGTGCGCAACCCGTCGGCGATCTTCCTGTCGCGCCACCCGCAGCCAGTGTCCGGCAGCGTCGTGACCGTCGTGCGCGAAGGCAGCCGGCCGCTGCTCGTCGAAGTGCAGGCGCTGGTGGACGAGGCCCAGGGCATGAATCCGCGCCGCGTGGCGGTCGGTTTCGAATCGAGCCGCCTGGCGCTGCTGCTCGCGGTGCTGCACCGCCACGGCGGCGTGTCGACGGCGGGGCGCGACGTGTTCGTCAACGTGGTCGGCGGCGTGCGTATCGGCGAGACCTCCGCCGACCTGCCGGCCGTGCTCGCCGTGCTCTCGAGCCTGCGTGATCGTCCCGTGGTGACCGACACGGTGTGCTTTGGCGAACTCGGCCTCACGGGCGAGATTCGCCCGGTGCCGTTCGGCGAGGAGCGTTTGCGCGAGGCGCAGAAGCAGGGCTTCAAGCGCGCGCTGGTGCCGTCGGCGAACGTCCCGCGCAGGGGCGTGGTCGATGGCATCGAGATTGAAGGCGTGAGCCGGCTTTCCGAAGCGCTCGACAAGGCTTTCTGACACTCCTGTCGCGATCGGAGCGGACGAGACGCATTGGCGCCACAAGCGGTTGATCCGGAGCCTTTCCCCGAGCTTGGAAAGGCAGACACGCGCTCGGGGAAAGGCTCCGGATCAACCGCTCGCGAGACTGCGACTGGGCGACTCGTCGGGCGATCCAGCAGTGACCAAGGCGGGCGGCATCACTTGCCCGACGACTCGCACGTCGCGCGCAACCTGACAGGTCTCGAGCGGAGTGGTCCATCGATCAGCACGGCGTTCGCGGCACTTGATCGGTGCATTGCAGTTCACGGCTGCGCTCCGACGCTCGCAACGCTACGTGCGCCGTGCGAAGTCTTCGGGACGAAGACGGCGCTCAGGCGCCGCGTCGCAAGCGGCCGATCCGGGACCTGTCCTCGAGCGCGTGTCTGCCTTTCCAAGCTCGGGGGCAGGTCCCGGATCGGTCGCCTGCAACTGGCGCGTGTCTGCCTTTCCAAGCTCTGGAAAAGGCCCCGGACCGGACGCCTGCACGCGGTCCTGAGGTCTGCACATCAGCCGGGCTTGTCGAGCTTCGCGACCGCCGGCTGCGTGAGCCGCACGGTCTTCACCGCGTTGTCCGTCACCTGCAGCACTTCGAGCGAGTAATCGCCGATGCGCAGGCGCTGGCCCGGCGTCGGGATCGTCTCCATCTGCTCGACGATCAGGCCGTTGAGCGTGCGCGGGCCGGTCGTCGGCAGCGACCAGCCCATCTTGCGATTCAGCGTCCGCACGCTTGCCGACGCGTTGACCACGAAGCTGTCGGCGCGCTCGCGGTGGACGTCCTTGTGCAGGATGCTCGTGCCGGACGTGAACTCGCCGACGATTTCCTCGAGCAGGTCTTCGAGCGTCACCAGGCCCTGCACGTCGCCGTATTCGTCGACGATGAACGCGACACGCCGCCGCTGCCGCTGGAACTGCAGCAGCTGCTGGTTGAGCGAGGTGCCTTCCGGCACGTAGTACGGCTCGCGCGTCCTGGCCAGCGCAACCAGTTGCTCGCGCTCGAACTCGCTGCGCACCAGCATCCGTGCCACCTTCTTCATGTGCAGGATGCCGACGAGCGACTCGAGTTCGCCGTCGTACACGGGGATGCGCGTGTGGCGGCACTCGCGGATCTGCTCGACGATGTCGTCCCAGTCGTCCTTGAGGTTGATGCCGTAGATTTCGCTGCGCGGCACCATGATGTCGTCGACCGTGATCTTCTCGAGGTCGAGGATGCTCATCAGCATGCGCTGGTGGCGATGCGGAATGACGGTGCTCGCCTCGGCGACGACCGTGCGCAGTTCCTCGCTGCTCAACGAGGTGCGGCCCGTCTGTTCCTGCGAGACGCCGAGCAGCCGCAACAGGCCGTTGGCGACCAGGTTGGTCAGCCAGACGATCGGGTACAGGGCCTTGAGCAGGCCGGAATAGATCACCGCTGCAGGCAGGGCGATGCGCTCCGGATAGAGCGCCCCGAAGGTCTTCGGCGCCACCTCGCCGAACAGGATCAGCACCACCGTGAAGACTCCGATGCCGATTGCTGCATACGCCTCGCCACCCAGCGAAAGCGCGATCAAGGTGACGATCGCCGCCGCGGCCGAGTTCACGAAGTTGTTGCAGATCAGGATCATGCCGATGAGCCGATCGGGACGCTCCAGCAGCTTTTCCGCGATCCTGGCCGACTTGCTGCCTTCGCGGACCAGGTGCCGCAGGCGGTAGCGGTTGACGCTCATCAGCGCCGTCTCCGTCCCGGAGAAGAACGCCGACAGGCTGACGAGCACGACGAGCAGGGTGCCGAGCGTGCTGATGGGTAGGTCGCCCATGCCGGCTCAGCCCCAGTGCTTGCCGAGGATGTTCTCGAGGATCAGCTTGCTGCCGAAATAGGAGAGGCCGAGCAGCGCGTAGCCCGCGAAGGTCCAGCGCAGCGCCTTGCGGCCGCGCCAGCCGAACCTGAGCCGGCCGAGCAGCAGCACGCCGAAGACGATCCACGCGATGATCGCGAGCACGACCTTGTGGACCAGGTGCTGCGCGAAGAGATCCTGCACGAAGAACGCGCCGCTCACGAGCGCGAGTGTCAGCACCGCGAAACCCGCGAAGATGCTCTGGAAGCAACCGGACTCGAGCGACTCGAGCGGCGTCAGGATCTTGAGCAGGCCGAGCGGCTGGCGGCTGCGCAGCCGGCGGTCGACGATCACCTGTGCGATGGCGAGCACCATGCCGATCGTCAGGAACGCGAAGGCCGTCGTCGCCATCGCGACGTGGAACACGAGTTCCCAGCCCGGCTGGCCGATCGAGAACTTGCGGGCGCCTTCCGAGAAGGCCGCTTCCAGCACCGCGGCAGTGAACAGCAGCAGCGCGGCCACGCCCCGGCGACCGGGCTTCACCGCCATCACGATCGCCGTGACGGCGATGGTGAGCGAAACGAGGGCAAGTGTGTCGCCGAGCGCGAGTGCGGCGCCGGGCGCCAGGCGGCGCTCCTGCATCAGGGCGAGGGCGTGGATCAGCACGCCGACGCAGGCGATCGCAACCGCCGCGATACGGCCGCCCCGGCCTTGGGCCGAGAGCGGTTCGCTGCGGTTCTGGTACGTGGCGGTGGCGAGCCAGACGGCCCCGATGACGTAACAGGCGACGGCGATCAGTGGCAGCAGCAAGCGCGGGGACCAGCGTGGCTTTGGACGAATGGCATGATGCCATGGACCCGACAGGCTGAGGAGGACGGTAAACCCGGTCCCTGCACGGCCTATAATCGCGCACCGGCAGGCCGGCCCCCGGGCCGACCACCCTATCGAGGTCCACAGCGCGTGTTCGACAAGCTTTCCGCCCGTCTAGCGTCCGTCGTCGAAGGCCTCCGGGGCCGGGGCCGGCTGACCGAAGAGAACATCTCCGACACCCTGCGCCAGGTCCGCATGGCGCTGCTCGAGGCCGACGTCGCGCTGCCTGTCGTCAAGACTTTCATCGACGGCGTCAAGGCGCAGGTCGTCGGCCAGGAGATCCACAAGAGCCTCACGCCCGGCCAGGCGCTGATCAAGGTCATCCACGACGAACTCGTCCGCGTGATGGGCGAGGGCGTGCGCCCGCTCAACCTGCGCGCGCAACCGCCCGCCATCATCCTGCTCGCCGGTCTGCAGGGCGCGGGCAAGACGACCACCGCGGCGAAGATCGCGCTGTGGCTCAAGACACGGGAAAAGAAGCGCGTCCTGCTCGTGTCGACCGACGTGCGCCGCCCGGCGGCACTGCTGCAGCTGGAGCGGCTCGGCCAGCAGCTCGACATCGCCGTCGCTCCGGCGAGCCCGACGCAACAGCCGCTGCAGATCGCGCTGGATGCGCTGGTCGAGGCCAGGCGCGGCGTCTACGACGTGTTGCTCGTGGATACGGCCGGCCGCCTGCATGTCGACGAGGAGATGATGGCGGAGGTGCGCGAGCTCTCCGTGGCGCTGAACCCGATCGAGACGTTGTTCGTGGTCGACAGCATGGCGGGCCAGGACGCCGTGAACGCAGCGCGCTCGTTCGGTGCCGCGCTCAACCTCACGGGCGTCGTGCTGACCAAGGCGGACGGCGACGCGCGCGGCGGCGCGGCGCTGTCGGTGCGGCAGATCACGGGCCAGCCGATCCTGTTCGTCGGCACGGGCGAGAAACCCGACGCCCTGGAGGCATTCCAGCCCGACCGCATGGCTTCGCGCATCCTCGGCATGGGCGACGTGTTGTCGCTGGTGGAGCAGGTCACCCGCCAGGTCGACCGCGAGGAGGCCGAAAAGCTGGCCCGGAAGGTCGCCTCGGGCAAGGATTTCAATCTCGAGGACCTCCTGGGCCAGTTGCGCCAGATCGAGCAGATGGGCGGCATGGCCGCATTGATGGACAAGCTGCCCGCCCAGCTGGCCGCCAAGGCCGGCCAGATGCCGCAGGGCAACGCGAAGGAGGTCAAGCGGCAGATCGCGATCATCTGCTCGATGACCCCCAGGGAGCGCCGTTTCCCGAAGCACATCGACGGCTCGCGCAAGCGCCGGATCGCCTCGGGTTCGGGCACCCACGTGGCCGAAATCAACAGGTTGCTCAAGAACTTCCTGCAGATGCAGAAGATGATGAAGGGCATGGGCAAGGGCGGCCTGGGCCGCATGATGCGGTCGATGGCCGGCAGGATGCCCCCGGGCCTGCGCTGACCCTGCCACAAGTATTTCTTTTCCTTCGAATTTTGTTTATAGTTCGCGGCTCTTTTTTGGCCGGGCACAGCCCTTGTGACCGGCCGCGCACACTGAGGCTTGGACAAGAATGGTGACGATCCGATTGCAGCGCCGCGGCGGTAAGAAGGAACCCTTCTATCACGTGGTCGTGACCGACAGCCGCCGTGCCGGTGGTGGTTCCCTCGAGCAGGTCGGGTTCTTCAACCCGGTCGCTCGCGGCAACAGCGAAGAACTGCGCCTCGACCTGCCGCGCGTCGATTACTGGCTCGGCGTCGGCGCCCAGCCCTCCGATCGCGTGCAGCAGCTGCTGAAGGTCTACCGCAAGACCCAGGTCGCGGCTGCGGCCTGAAGCCGCGGTCACGCCTGGACCGGCATGACGGCGCGCTCCGGGCCTGACAGCCCCCGCGCCGTGGTGCTGGGCCGGGTTGGCGCGCCGCACGGCGTGCGTGGCTGGGTGAAGGTGAGTTCCTACACCGAGCCCGCGGCAGGCATCGCAGGCTACCCGCGCTGGACGCTGGTGCATGCAGGCCAGTCCAGGCAGGTCCGGGTCCTGGAATCGAAGCGGGCGGGACAGCACCTCGCGGTGCGGCTCGAAGGGATCGACACCATGGATGCAGCGCGGCTGCTGAACGGTGCCGAGATCCAGGTGGAGCGCTCGGAGTTGCCCGCGGCCGGGCCGCACGAGCACTACCTGCACGACATGCTGGGGCTCGAAGCGGTGAATCGCGACGGCGTCGTGCTCGGCAGGGTCGATGGATTTCTGGAGATGCCGGCGCACCCCGTGATGGTGCTGCGCGACGGCAAGGTGGAAAGGCTGGTGCCCGTGGTTCCCGAGCGACTCGTCGCCGTGGACCTCGAGGCAGGAAGGGTGACGGTCGACTGGCACCCGGACGACTGAGCTGCGTACTGGGGCGCTGGACTGGGAACGGAGACGCGGTCGATGCGCATCGTCGTCGTGACGCTGTTCCCCGAGTTCGTCGAGCACGCGCTCGGGTTTGGCGTGCTCGGGCGGGCCCTCGAACGCGGCGTACTCGCTGTCGAAACGGTCAACCCGCGGCAGTTCGCCACGGACGTGCACAAGACGGTCGACGACCGGCCCTATGGCGGCGGCCCCGGGATGGTGTTGAAGGCGGAGCCCTTGCGGCTCGCGATGGCGGCGGCGGCGGCAAAGGTGCCGCGGGCGCGCCGGGTGTTTCTGGCAGCCGACGGCGTCCCGCTCAAGCAGCGCATGGTCGCCGAGTTCGCCGGGCTCCCGGAGCTGGTCCTCGTGGCCGGCCGCTACGAAGGAGTGGACGAGCGGTTCGTCGAGCAGTGCGTCGATGAATCGGTCTCGGTCGGAGACGTGGTGTTGAGCGGCGGCGAACTGCCGGCGCTCATGGTCATCGACGCGGTCGCGAGGCTTCTGCCTGGCACGCTCGGCGATGCGGAGTCGGCGGTGCAGGAGTCCTTCACGGACGGGCTGCTCGACTGGCCCCACTACACCCGGCCCGAGGTCTGGGCGGGCAGCGCGGTGCCGCCGGTGCTGATCGGTGGCAACCACGCCGCGATCGCGCGCTGGCGCCTGCAGCAGGCGCTCGGCCGCACGTGGCGGCGCCGGCCGGACTTGCTGGCGCAGCGGGAATTGAGCGTCGAGGAGCGCAGGCTGCTCGCGGAATACCAGGCGGAGCAGGACGCGACGCGACGAGAGCAGGGATAGAACCGAGACTGAGGTGAAGAAATGAGCAACATCATTGCCGCGCTCAATGCCGAGCGCATGACCCGCGAGATTCCGGACTTCGGTCCCGGCGACACCGTCGTCGTCGAAGTGAAGGTCAAGGAAGGCGACCGCGAGCGCGTCCAGGCGTACGAAGGCGTCGTCATCGCGAAGAGCAACCGCGGCCTCAATTCGTCGTTCACGGTGCGCAAGATTTCGCACGGTGAAGGCGTCGAGCGCGTGTTCCAGAGCTACAGCCCGGCGCTGGGCGCGATCACGGTCAAGCGCCGTGGCAACGTCCGCCGCGCCAAGCTGTACTACCTCCGCGAGCGCACGGGCAAGTCGGCCCGCATCGAAGAGAAGGTCTGAGCCGGCAGGGGCGCGCGGGAATGCGTGCCATCCGCAAGCTGCTGCACTGGATCTGGGTTGGCCTGGACGGCCTGCGCAAGATCCTGCACCTGCTGCTGCTGCTGCTGATCTTCGGCGTGATCGGCGCGATCTTCTCGCGGCCGATCCCGCTGGTTCCCGACCGTGCGGCGCTCGTCATCGCGCCGCAGGGCCCGCTGGTCGAACAGTTGTCGGGCGACCCGTTCGAGCGCGCCGTCAGCGAAAGCCTGCGCCAGGGCCCCACCGAAACGCGGCTGCGGGACGTCGTCGACGCGATCGACGCCGCCCGGAAGGACGAGCGCATCAGTTCGCTCTACCTCGACCTCGGCGGACTCGACGGCGGCGGCACGGCCAAACTGCAGGAAGTCGCG
>JAOUGW010000003.1 GCA_029865465.1 Gammaproteobacteria bacterium | reverse complement strand
CATTGATCTAAGATGGCGCCCCTATGACCACCAAGCCATACGACGTCGTCGTCTTCGGCGCCACCAGTTTCGTGGGCCAGATCCTTGCCCGTTACCTGATAGAGGAGTTCGGCCTCGACGGCAAGCTGCGCTGGGCCGCGGCCGGCAGGTCGCTCCCGAAACTCGAGGCACTGCGCAAGTCCCTCGGCAAGGGCGCCGTCAAGCTTACGCTGCTGCAAGCCGATGCTGCGGACGAAGCCTCGCTGCTGCAGCTGTGCAGGAGCGCCCGGGCGATCGTGTCCACGGTGGGCCCGTACGCGCTGTACGGCGAACCGCTCGTGCGCGTCTGCGCCGAGACCGGCACCGACTACTGCGACCTTACCGGCGAGGTGCAGTGGATGCGACGCATGATCCACCAGTACGAAAAGACGGCACAGGCCTCGGGCGCGCGCATCGTGCACAACTGCGGGTTCGATTCCATTCCGTCCGACCTCGGCGTGCACTACCTGCAGCAGCAGTCCAGGGTGCGTTTCGGCCAGCCGTGCACGACCGTGAAGATGCGTGTCCGCTCCATGCGTGGCGGTTTTTCCGGCGGCACCGTGGCCTCGTTTGGTGCATCGAACCAACGCGTTGCTGCACGACGCCTACGGCCCGGAGTTCCGGTACGACGAGGCCGTGCTGACGGGGCGGGGATTGCGCGGCCGACTGACGGCCGCGGCGACCGGTGCCGGACTCGGCGCATTCATGGTCGCAGGCTCCATCGGCACGGTGCGCACACTGCTCGAGAAGCACGTGCTGCCTGCGCCGGGCGAAGGCCCGAGCCCGGAAGAGCAGCGCAAGGGCGGCTTCGACCTGCGTTTCTTCGGCCGCACGCAACAGGGCGACGTCCTGCGCACGCGCGTCACGGGCGACCGCGATCCCGGCTACGGCTCGACCGCCAGGATGCTTGGCCAGGCGGCGGCCTGCCTGGCGAGCGACATCCCCAGGGAGAGCGTGGCCGGCGGTTTCTGGACGCCCGCAGCGATCTTCGGCGACCGCATCGTCGAACGCCTGCAGACGCACGCCGGGCTGGCTTTCGAAGTGCTCGACAAGTAGACCGCGCAACACAGTGTCACAGAGAGGGACGACCGATGCCGACCACCACTGAATTCCTGTTGCCCGTCCTGGCGCTCGTGGGCTGGACGCTCGTGATGTGGGCCTGGCTGTATGCCACGCGCATTCCCGCCATGAAGCGCGCGGGGATCGATCCGCAGGAAGCGGCACACCCGGGCACGTACGCTGACCGGATGCCAGAACACGCCCGGTCCGTCGCCGACAATTACAACCACCTCCATGAGCAACCCACGATCTTCTACGCGCTGATGTTCTTCATCGTACTCACGGGCGGCGGCGCCGCGGGAACGCTGAGCCTTGCCTGGGGCTACGTCGGCAGCCGCGTCTTACACTCGTTGGTGCAGTCCACGATCAACAGAGTTGTCGTACGGTTTACGGTCTTCGCGTTCGGGTCGCTGCTGCTGGTCTGCATGACCGTGCGGGAGCTGATCCGAGTCCTGGGCTGATGCGCGGGCCCCGTGACGATCTCGCCGGCTTCAGCGGCGCGACCGTCCGGCCCCGGGGAGATCGCTGCGGATGACCGAACGAGGTGACCCGGAGGCCGCGTCGGCCAGCGTGGCGAACCCGCTGCACGACCCGCAGTTCGTCGAGGACCTGCGGCGACGCATGGTGCGGTTCGCGACGCTGCAGCTGTCGGATCCGAGCCTTGCCGAAGACGCCGTGCAGGAGGCATTCATCGGGGCGCTGCGCGGAGCGGGCTCGTTCGCGGGGAAGGCGGCGTATCGCAGCTGGGTCTTCGGCATCCTGCGGCACAAGATTGCGGACCAGCTGCGGGCGCAAACCCGTTACGCGGCGGCCCCGGTCGAGGACGCGGAACCGGATCCGGTGCCCGACGGGTTCTTCGAGCGGCACGGGCACTGGACCAGGGAAGCCGCACCCGCCGACTGGGGCGATCCGCACGCTGCGCTGCAGGACGACCAGTTCTGGCGCGTATTCGAGGCTTGTCTCGACCACCTCCCCGGACAGCAGGCACGGGTTTTCATGATGCGCGAGTTCGTCGAACTCGAGAGCCCGGAAATCTGCCGCGCGGTGGGGATCAGCACCAGCAACCTCAACGTCAACCTGCATCGCGCGCGGCTGCGCCTGCGCGGTTGCCTGGAGCAGCACTGGTTCGGCGAGCAGGAGGCAGCACCATGATGAAGTGTCGCGAAGCCACGCAGAAGATGTCGGAAGAGCTGGAGCGTCCGCTGACGCTCGGCGAGCAGGCGAGCGTCCTCGTCCACGTCGCCATGTGCCGTCCGTGCCGCAATTTCCGCCGGCAGGCCGCTTTCCTGCGCGAATCGATGCGCGCCTATGCGCGCGCCCCCGCGGACGACGAGCGCAACCGGAGCCAGTGATCCACGGAGTACTGCCCGGGCCCGCGCGCCAGGAGGTACAGCAGCACGGTCGCCCAGACGCCATGCGTGGGATAGGCCGACGGGTACACGAAGACCTGGATCGTGAGCGTCATCACGAGCAGGGCGAGCGCCGAGAAGCGCGCACCCAGCCCGAGCAGCAGCAGCACTGGAAACACGTGCTCCGCCGTGGCCGCCGCGTAGGCCGCGATTGCCGGCGGCACGAGCGGCAACGCGTACTCTTCCTGGAACAGCGGGACCGTCGATTCGGCGAGCCGCGGCCAGCCGAGCTGGAACTCGCCGCCGAAGAGGTCGAGCGCGAAGCCCTCGATCTTGGTCTGTCCCGACTTCCAGAACACCGCCGCGATCGAGAACCGGCCGAGCAGCGCGATCAGCGAGTGTGGAATGCGTTCGCACAGTGCCAGGATGGCTTGCATCGCTGTCAGCCCTTCTTCGCGGGCTTGAACGCGGCGAGCTGGCCGAATCCCGTCGGCGAAGTGGGCGATGCCGTCTTTTCGCAGGTGCCGGCCGGGACGTACTTCCAGGCATCGCCCTGGTAGTCCGCGGTCGACGTGCCGGCGCAGGAATTCGCCCCTGCGGCGCAATCGTTCTTGCCTTTCAGCGCGACGCCGTAGCACTTGTCGCGCTTGGCGCCCGGGGCGTCCGCGGCGTTCGCGGCAACTGCGGCCAGGCTGAGTGCGGCGCCCAGCGCGAGGCCGAACGTGACGGCGGCAGCGGGACGCTTGAACTTGGGGCTCGAATCCATGGGGAGGCTCCTGTCGTGAGGTTTTTTCGGTTGCCGTGCGGCCGGCAAGAGCGGCTGCACGAACCTTAGTCGCACCGGAACTGCCCGTTCTTACACCCTCACTCGCGATAGTGGCAGCCGCGACTCTCGGGGTTCGCCCACGCGGCCAGCGTCACGATCAGCGCCACGCGCACGGCGTTGCGCAGGCCGATCAGGTCGTCGGTCATCGCGGCGGCGCGGTAGAAGCGCTCGACCTCGACTTCGAGGTTGCGCAGGGCTTCGATCGCGCGCAACAGCCGGCGCGTCGTGCGCACCAGGCCCACGTAGTTCCACATGATGTGCCGCAACGAACTCATGTCCTGCGCGATCAACGCCGGATCGGGCAGCTCCGCACCCGTTGCCTGCCACGGCGGAATGTCGTCGAGGCGCGCACCGTTGCCCGCAGCCAGACGCTCGGCGATGCGCAGCGCGGAACGGTGCCCCCAGACGAGCCCTTCCAGCAGGGAAGTGCTCGCGAGCCGGTTGGCTCCGTGCAGGCCTGAGCACGCGACCTCGCCGACGGCGAACAACCGCTGCACCGTCGACTCGCCGTTCTCGTCCACCCAGACGCCGCCACAGGAATAGTGGGCCGCAGGAACCACGGGCAGCAGGTCGCGCGTGATGTCGATGCCGTACTCGAGACAGCTGCGGTACATCTCCGGAAACTCCGCGCGAATACGGTCGGCGGGCACGTACGACATGACGTCGAGGTAAACGTTGGGCACGCCCTGCCGCAGCATTTCCGCATGGATGCCGCGCGCGACCACGTCGCGCGGCGCGAGGTCCTTCCATTCGGGATCGTAGCGGTCCATGAACGGACGACGCTGCTCGTCCACGAGGCGCGCGCCCGCGCCCCGGACTGCCTCCGTGATCAGGAAGCACGGCGCCGTGCGGTGATAGAACGCGGTCGGATGAAACTGCACGAACTCCGTGTTGATCACTCGCGCGCCCGCGCGGTACGCCATCGCCAGCCCGTCCCCGCGCGCCCCCGCCGGATTGGTCGTGCGCAGGAAGATCTGGCCGAGCCCGCCCGTCGCCAGCACGGTCGTGCGGGCGAGGCAGCGGCCGATCGCGCCGCTGCGCTGGTCCAGCACGTAGGCGCCGACACACGAAAGGGGCTCGTAGACCGCCCGCCGGTCGCGGCCCTGGTGCGCAGGCGTCAGCAGGTCGACCGCCGTGTGGTGCGTGAGCAACGTGACGTTAGGGTGACGCCGCAGCGAGTCGACGATGGCATTCTCGATGGCACGACCGGTAGCGTCCTTGGCGTGCACGATGCGCGCGACCGAATGCCCGCCCTCGCGCCCGAGCGCCAGCCGGCCATCGGGCGTGCGGTCGAACGGCACCTCGAGCTTGTCGATCAGGATGGACTGCACGAGCTGCGGGCCTTCGACTGCGAGCGTGCGCACCGCCTGTTCGTGGCACAACCCGGCGCCGGCATGGATGATGTCGGCCGCGAGCGCTTCCGGCGAGTCCTGCTCGCCACGGAAGATGATGCCGCCCTGGGCCCAGTAGGTGTTGGACTCCTCCGGGCGGTCGGCGCGCGTGATGACGACGACCTGCAGGCCCGCCTCCGCGAGTTCGAGCGCGGCCGTGCCGCCGGCGATGCCACAGCCGATCACGAGTACGTCGCTGCGGATGGGCTCGCTCAATCGATTTTCGGCCCGACGGCCAGCATGCGTTCGACGGCTCGCAACGCGCGCACCCGGATGTCCTCGGGCACGTCGATCTCCCAGCGCATGAACTTAAGCGAGTCGCGCGTCTGCTCGAGCGTGATCTCGTGCATGTGCGGACAGCGGTGGCTGCAGAGCCGCAGCATTTCCTTGCCCGGGTTGGCGGCAACGATGTTGTCGCCCATCGAGCATTCCGTGAGCAGCAGGAAGCGCTTTGCCTTCGATTTCTCCACCGCCCTGATCATTGCCGTCGTGCTGCCGGAGAAGTCCGCCTTGGCGGTGACCTCGGGGCTGCATTCCGGATGCGCCAGGATCATGACGTCGGGGTACTGCCTGCGGACCACATCGACGTCTTCGGGCGTGAACAGCTCGTGCACTTCGCAGCGACCCTTCCACGCGATCATCGTGTGCTCGACCGTGGTGTCGTCGCCACTGGCCGCCAGGGCACCCTTGCGCAGCACTGACGGCACGATGACGTGGCGTCCCGTCTCGCGCGCGACGTTGCGGGCGAGGAACTCGTCGGGCAGGAAGATCACCGTGTCGGATTTCAGCGATTCGACGACCGCTGCCGCGTTGCTCGAGGTGCAGCAGATGTCGCACTCGGCCTTCACGTCGGCATAGGTGTTGATGTAGGTGACGATCGGCACGCCCGGATAGGCTTCGCGCAAGGCGCGGACGTCGGCCGCCGTGATGCTCTCTGCCAGCGAGCAACCGCCTTTCTCCGTCGGCAGCAGCACCGTCTTGGTTGGATTGAGGATCTTCGCGGTCTCGGCCATGAAGCGCACGCCGCAGAACACGATGACCGGCTTGTCGGTCTCGGCGGCGCGGCGGCTGAGTTCGAGCGAGTCGCCCTGGAAGTCCGGAACCGTATGGAACAGCGCGGGTTCCATGTAGTTGTGCCCGAGGATCACGGCGTCCCGCTCGACCTTGAGCCGGAGCACCTCGGCGGCGACCTCCGCCTTGATGAACAGTTCTGCATCGGGCAGGACGTCCCCCAGGCTCGATTGCAGGTCGCGGTAGATATCCCGGGCGGTCTTCAAGTGCAGGCCCCATCGCGGCTGCCGGCTGCAGCCTTGTGCGGCATTCTAGCGGACCCGGGATGGGACGGCTCGCCCGGCCGCGGCGCAGCCGCTGTCCCACCCCACCCGCCGTTGCCACGCTATGATTCGCAGCCCGTTTGACCGCGTCCAGGATGAAAACAGGTCAGCCCACCTCGCTCGCCGCATTGCTGGCCGGCTCGCTGCTGCCACTGGTGCCCGCGCATTCTGCCGAGGCCCTGGAGACGATCCAGGTCACGGCGACGCGGCGTGCCGAGTCCACGTTCGACGTCCCGGTGGCGACGGACGTCATCGGCCGGGACGAAATCCGGGCGGCAGCCCCGCAGACCGTGATGGAGGCGCTGCGCGGCCAGGCCGGTGCTTACGTCCAGCAGACGACACCCGGCCAGGGCATCGTGATCCTGCGCGGCCTCAAGGGCTCCGAGGTGCTGCATGTCGTTGACGGCTTCCGCCTCAACGACGCGATCTTCCGCAACGCGCCCAACCAGTATGTCGCGCTGGTCGACAGCCAGTCACTCTCCCGCATCGAGGTCGTGCGCGGCCCGATGTCCGCGCTGTATGGCAGCGACGCGATGGGCGGCGTGGTGCAGATGCTGACCCTGGAGCCCCGCATCGCAGGCAGCGAATGGCAGGTTCGCGGGCTGCTGCGATCGATGTATGGCAGCGCCGACGACTCGACGTTGTCGCGCGCGGAAGTCGCCCTCGGCCACGAGCGACTGGTCATGAGCGGCGGCGCGACCTACCAGGACGTCAACGAACGTCGCGCCGGTGGCGGCGAGGATTCGCCGTTCACGCGCTTCACCGCGCGCGCGGCCGACGCCAAGGTCCGCGCGACGGTAACGGAGGGCAACGAACTCACTTTGTCGCTGCAGTACTCGGAGCAGCCACGCACACCGCGGTACGACGAACTCACACCGGGCTACGGCCAGTCGCAACCGGCATCCGCGCTCTACTGGTTCGAGCCGCAGCGTCGCGATTTCGTGCAGTTGCGCTGGCGCGGGAGTCGCCCGACCGGCGCCTGGGACAGCGCCGAAGCACAGGTCGGCCAGCAGCGGATCGAGGATGGCCGGCGCAACAGGGACTTCGGTTCGCGCAACGAAGACCGCGAAAGCAACGACGACACGAGCCGCGGGCTGACGTTCCAGGCCAGCAAGGCGGTCGACGCAAGCCATCAGCTCACTTACGGCATCGACGTCTACCGCGACGACGTCGAGTCGTCGCGCACGCGGACCGACATCGCGACGGGCACGACGAGCATGCGCGTGCCGCGCTTTCCCGATGGGTCGACGATGTTCCAGGCCGGAGTGTTCGTCGCGGACGACTGGTCCGTGGGCGAACGGCTGGACGTGCTCGGTGGCCTGCGCTGGAGCACCAGTCGCACGCGCCTGCCTGCAAGCAGCACGTTCGATGCCACGACCGTCGACGACGACGGGTTTGCGGGCAACCTGGGCGTTGCCTACACCTTGTCGGAGGACGTCCGGCTGATCGCGAACCTGGGCCAGGGCTTCCGCGCGCCGAACGTGTTCGACCTCGGTACGTTCGGCGATCGCCCGGGCAACCGCTTCAACGTTCCGAACCCGGACCTGCAGCCGGAACACGTGACGACGCTCGACGCAGGCTGGAAGGTGCTGAACGATCGCCTGGAGGGCGAACTCGTCGGTTACTACTCGCGCTACCGCGACAAGATCACGAGCGCACTGACCGGCGCGGTGACGGACTCGGGACGCCTGGTCGTGCAGAGCCGGAACGCTGCGAGCCTCGTGCTCTACGGCGCCGAGTTTGCCCTGCGGCACCGGCTTGCGGATTCAGTCGAGTGGCGCACGCAGCTCACCTGGACGCACGGCGAGGAAACTCTTGCCGGTGACGACTATCCGGCCGACCGCATCCCGCCGCTCAACGGCAGCGCAGGGATCACCTGGCGGCCTGCGACGCGCTGGACGCTGGACGGCTGGGTGAATTTCGCCGGCCAGCAGGACCGCTACAGCCCGCGTGACGAAATTGACCCGCGCATCCGTCCGGGCAGCACGCCGGGTTGGTCTACGTTGAATGTCCGCGCAGCCTGGGAGGCGAACGCCCACGTCTACGCCTCGCTGCAGTTCGGCAACCTCGGCGACCGACGTTACCGGGAGTTCGGCTCGGGCCTGGACGCGGCGGGACGCGGCACGGTCCTGACGGTCGAACTGCGGATGTAGTTCAGCCCGTCACCTGCACGCCAGCCACCCGCAGCTCGTCGATCAGCGGCTGCAGGTGTCGCTCGAAGCGACGCCAGCGACCGACGCTGCTGGCATAAATGGGTTGCCTGACCTGTACCGCGCTCGCCGTGGCAACGGGGCTCACGTTGTGCTCGAAGTGCAGGCACGCCTCTTCCCAGGGCAAACGGCAATGCGCGAGCAGCCGCTCGGTCTCGGCGCGCTGCCCGGCGACGAGCGCTTCGTACCAGACTTCGTGCACTCTTCCCGGCAGCGTGACCTGCCAGTGCGCGATGAGTCGCTCGAACTGCCCGTAATAGCGTCCAATGTCGCGCAGGTCGCGAGCGTAGTCGTAGTACGAAACCCCGGTCGCGAACAGCTGGCGGAAATTGCTGAGGCCGGTGTCGAGTGGATGGCGGCGCAGGACGACGATGCTCGCGGCGGGCAGCGCCCGGGCAATATGGCCCAGGTAGAAGAAGTTGAGCGGCATCTTGTCGACGAAGCGCGGTTGCGGCTGGCCTGGGGGTCGGGTCCGCTCGATGTAATCGCGGCCGAGCGCCGGCAGGTCGACACGCAGCGATTGCGCAAGCGTGGCTTCGTCGAGGACCTGGGGCGAGGGCGTCTGGCACGCGAGCTTCAGCAGTACGCCGAAATTCTGCGACTCCCCCGCGGATGCGACCTGCGAATGGCTCGAGAGGATGCGTTCGACGAGCGTCGTGCCGGTGCGCGGCAGGCCCACTACGAAGATCGGAGCGCCGGCGCCCTCGCCGCCCACCCTGTCCTCGTGGGAAGGAACCGGCAACGGGTCCGGGAACAGGCGCATGACCGCGTCGAAGAGCCTCTGGTCCCGTTCGAATCGATAGCCGGTCGCCGCATGTCTGCGCGCGTTGCCGGCGAGCAGATGCGCGAACGCCTCGTCGTCCTGCCCCATGTCCTCCAGCTCTTTCGCCAGTGCGTGACGCAAGTGCAGTTCGGCGTCGGGTTCGAGCGGTCCAGCCGCGAGCAGCCGTTCGAGCCGAACCACGTGATTGTGCCCGGGAGTCTGCCTGCGGGTCGTGGCCAGGGCGGAATGCGCGCGCCAGAACGTCGGATCGCAGCGAATGCACGCCTCGTATGCCGCTTCCGCCTCGGCGAACCGCCCGAGGAACTTCAGCGAGGCCGCGTGATTGAAATGCATCCCGGCGTGGTCGGCCTCCAAAGCAACCGCGCGCTGGAAACACGCAACTGCCTGCTCGTGGCGACCAGCGCGACTCAGGACGACGCCGACGGTGTCCCAGCACGCCGCCGATTGCGGCACGAGCGCGAGTGCCCGCGCGACAGCCGCCAGTGCTTCGTCGTTGCGGTTGAGCCTGGAGAGCCAGCGCGCCAGTTGCGCCTGCGGCTCGGGATTGCTTGGATCGGCCGCGCAGGCCTCGCGGATCTGCGCGAGCCCTTCGGCGATGCGACCGCGTTCGGCCGCGACGACACCACGCTCGAGAATCGACGGTGCCCGTTGCCCGGCCGCCAAGCCGGCCTCAGAGATCGAAGCGGTACGTGACTTCCAGGCCCATGGTGCGCGGCCGCAGCATGCTCTGGAAATACGTGCGTGAATCGATCGGCGCCAGGTCAGCGCGCTCGACCGGCCGGATGTAGCTCGGATCGCGGCGCACCGACGTGATCGCGTACTTGTCGAACAGGTTCTCGACATACAGGCTCGCCGTCCATGGGCCCATGCCCATCCCGATCGCGGCACCGTGGATCGCGTATCCTGGCAGGGCTTCGCCGTTGTTGCGCAACCCCACCTTCGTATACACGTCGCTGACCGCCGTGAACGTGTAGTTCGCGTTCAGCGTCCAGCCGTTGGCGAGCGGTCGCGTGTAGTCGAGCAGCAGCGTGCCCTGCTGTTCCGGCGAGCCCGATAGGCGGTCGCCGTCGAACGCGTCTTCGCCGTCGACCAGCCCCGGGGCGTCGCTGGTGAGCTGGGCATCGTTGAAGGCGATGCTCGCCGCGAGTTCGAGGGTGTCCGTGATCGACCACCGCGTCGACAATTCGATGCCACGAGTCTCGGCCGTGCCGCCATTGACGGTGATCGGAACCTCGCCGACGTCGCTGGTGCCGTTGACCTGGATGTCGTTCCAGTCGATCCGGTAAATGGCCGCGTTCACGATCAGCCGGCCGTCGAGCCAAAGGCTGCGCAGGCCGACCTCGTAGTTGGTCGTCGTGTCCGGCTTGATCAGGACTTCGTTCTCCTTGAGGCAGAACGTCTGCTCGTCGGGAATGGGGTCCTGGCAAGGCGGGCCGGAGTTGAGGCCGCCCTGACGGTAGCCTTCGCTGATCGTCAGGTAACCCATCACGTCCGGCGTGAACTTGAACGACGTGTTGAACTTGAAGATGGCGTCGTTGTCGCCGGTCTTGTTGTCGTCGTTCAGCACGGTATCGAAGAACGGGAACGAGGTTTCGAGTGCGAGCTGGTCGTCGTAGTCGAACCAGCGCGCACCTGCCGTCACCTGCCAGCGATCGGTCAGCTGGTATCCGATCTCGCCGAACAGCGCCATTTCCTCGAACGTGCGTGCGGAAACGGCGAGATATTCCAGGTCGGAGGTCCCGGCAGGCAGTCCGTACCATTCCGGAATGCCGGGCGTGTACTCCGCAGCGACTCCATCGCCCTCGTAACGGTTGTAGAAAGCGCCGGCGATCCAGCTCCACTTCGCGGTGCCCTGGGAGACGAGGCGCAGTTCCTGGTTGAACGTCTTTTCCTCGATGTCGTCGGTCGCGTAGGCCGCGAACTGGGGGAAGTCTTCGTAGCCGTAATCGAGGTCCATCAGGAAGTCGGTCTGGTCGCGCTTGCCGAACGACTCGAACTTCGATGTGCCCGTGGCCGACGTCAGCTCGGCGAAACCGAGATCCCATGTCAGTTCGAGCGCCAGCAGGTGATTGGTCTTGTCGTTCGGCTCGAGGAAGCGGCTTGCCGCCACGTAGCGTCCCGTACCGAACGCCTCGTCGTGGTTGACCGTGCGCCCGCCGACCTGCTGGTCCTGGTAGTAATAGCTCAGGTTGGCGTCGATGGCGTCGGTCACCTGCCAGAACAGGCCGAGCCTGCCGGTGAATGTCTCTTCCGTGTCGACGTCCTCCTGCTTGCGCAGGTTGGCCGCGACATCCGCGGGGTCGCCAAAGTCGGGATCGGGATTGGAAACGCCCGGCTCGCGCACGATGTAGTCGTAGTCGATGAAACCCGGATCGTCGACATAACCCGCGGCGACCCGCAGGGCCACGCGATCTTGAACCAGCGGCACGTTGACTACGCCCCACACATCCGTGCCCATGCCGTCGCTCTCGTTGATCGAGTAGAGACGGCCGCCCGCCGAGGCTTCGAAACCAGCAGGATCCGGGCGATTCGGCAGGTAGCGGATGGCGCCCGCGAGTGTGCCGGCGCCATACAGCGTGCCTTGCGGGCCGAGCAGCGCTTCGACTCGCTCGACGTCGATCATCTGCAGGTCCACGAACAGCGGTATGTCGCCCAGGTAAGTCGCGACCGTGCCTCCCGTGCCGTTGCCGATGGCTATGGTGTCGCTCAGCGAACTCACGTTCAGGCCGCGGACGGTGATCAGGTTGCTGGAACGCGGTCCCTGGTTCGGTACGTAAAGTCCCGGCACAGCCCGGGTGAACTCGGCCAGGTTCGTGATGCGCAGGTCCGCGAGCGACTCGGGCCCGAGTGCGACCATGTTGAAGGGAACGTCCTGGACGTTCGCCTCGCGGCGGGTCGCAGTGACGATGATTTCTTCGAGCACGGTGCCGTCGTCGGTCACAGGCTGGGCGAACGCGGCCCCCGCTGGTGCCACAAGGCCGAGCGCGGCCGCCACCGCCGCCGTGATCCGCGGCGAATACCGATTAGCAACCATGCGAACTCTCTCCCCAATCACCCGACCGGCCAACATAGGCCAGTCCCCAGGTCAGTCACGCGATGCGACCCAGTCTATAGCGGAACAGGGCGACACTTTCAATTTGAGGAAGGTCGGGCGTCGGAGATCCAGCGCGCGCCCCTCGGTGCCATCATCGCACCGATCGCCAGGGCCAGGCCTGGCAGGACGGCTGCCGCCGCCCTACCCTTGCGGGTCTTGCAGCCATCGTGCCGCACGGAACACTGAGCACCCACTCATGACCGACACCCTTGCGTACCTGCTTGCCATCGGCGTCACGTTCATCATCAACGCGCCGTTCGGCTACTGGCGGGCAGCTGGCTGCGCCCGAAGCTCGCGACTCAGCCCAGACGGCCGTAGTCGGTGAACCTGGCGATCACCTGCTGAATCTCCGCGTCGTCGAGCAGCTGCGGCACCAGCCCTGCGGACAGCATCGAGAGATACGCGTCCGCAAGGTTCTCGACCTCGACGGCCACCGCATGGGCGCGGGCCAGGCTGTCGCCGACTGCCATTACCCCGTGATTGCCCAGCAGGCACGCACGCCGGCCTGCGAGTCCGCGCACCGCCGAGTCGGCCAGTTCGGACGTGCCGAACGTGGCATACGGCATGCAGCGCACGTCGCCGCCGGCCAGCGCGATCATGTAGTGGAATGGCGGAATGCCGCGGCCCGCAGCTGCGAGTGCCGTCGCTCGCGGACTGTGCGTATGGATGATTGCCATGACCTCAGGACGCGCACGATAAATGGCAGCATGCATGCGCCATTCGGACGAAGGCCGTGGCTCCACGGCAGGCACCGGCGCGTCGAGCGGCAACGTCACGATGTGCGCGGGCACGAGTTCGCGATAGGCAACACCGGCAGGCGTGATCGCGAAACCGCCTGCGGCCCGGCAGGACACGTTGCCTGACTTGTTCGGCACCATGCCCGCGTCGTCGAGCGCGTGCGTGACGGCAATGATCTCTTCGCGATGGTCGCGCATGCGCCCCGTCCTCAGTGTCTTTCGTGCCCGGAATAAAGCGCGGCCAGGCCCGCCCTGCTCGCAGCCGCCACGCCGCGCTCGGTGATGAGGCCGGTGACGAGGCGCGCGGGCGTGACGTCGAATCCCGGGTTGCGCACGCGACTGCCGGGCGCGACGACCTCCACTTCGTCGAGGTTGCCACCGGCCGTGCGCCCGCGCATGTGCGTGACTTCACGCGAGCAGCGTTCCTCGATCGGTACCTCGTGGACGCCGTCGTCCATCGTCCAGTCGATCGTCGAAAACGGCAGCGCCGCATAGAACGGCACTCCGTTGTCGCGCGCAGCGAGCGCCTTGAGGTACGTGCCGATCTTGTTCGCGACGTCGCCGGTCGCCGTCGTCCGGTCGCTGCCTACGATGCAGACGTCGACCTCGCCCTGCTGCATCAGGTGACCGCCGGCATTGTCGGCGATCACCGTGTACGGGACGCCGTGCGCACCGAGTTCGAATGCCGTGAGGAAGGCACCCTGGCTGCGCGGTCGCGTTTCGTCGACGTACACGTGCACGGGAAGACCGGCCTCGTGCGCGGCGTACACCGGCGCGAGTGCCGTGCCCCAGTCCACGCACGCGAGCCAGCCAGCGTTGCAGTGAGTGAGGACGTTGATGGGCTCACCGCCCCTGCCGTGAGCCAGTTCGCGCAACAGCGTGAGCCCGTGCCGGCCGATGGCTGCACACGATGCGACGTCTTCCTCGGCCATCGCCGCGGCCTCTGTGTACGCCCGCGCGGCCCGATCGACGGGCGGCAACGGCGCCACGACGCGCCGCATGCGCTCCGCCGCCCAACGCAGGTTGACTGCCGTCGGCCGTGTCGCAACCAGCGAGTCGATGGCCGTTGCGAGGCTGGCGTCGCCCGGGTGCTCGCGCAGCGCGAGCGCCACGCCGTAGGCTGCCGTCACTCCGATCAGCGGCGCGCCACGCACCACCATGTCGCGGATAGCGGTTGCCGCTTCCTCGACCCGGCGCAGCGTCCGTACTTCGAACACGAACGGCAACAGCGTCTGGTCGATGACCGCCACGTCACCGCCGGCATCGGTCTGCCAGATCGTGCGGAAGGCCTGTCCGTTGACCCGCATGCGCGCGATCCGCTCAGGCCGGACGCAGCACGCGGCCCGCAACCGTCTGCAGCTTCGCGACAAGCACGGGATCGCGCGCGTCGGGGTGCGTCAGGATCGCGCCGTCGAGCGCCCGGTCGGAGCCCACCGGACAGGGCACGCGCTGCGCCGGAAACCCCAGGGCCAATCGCGCGAACACACGTTGCGCCTTGCCTCTGTTCTCTGCCATTACGCTCAGCAGGCTCGCGACGTCGACGGCACCGTGCACTTCGTGCCAGCAGTCGTAATCGGTCACCATGGCAATCACCGCATAGGTGATCTCGGCTTCGCGCGCGAGCCTGGCTTCGGGCATCGACGTCATGTGAACGATGTCGTAGCCGAGCCGCTGGTAGCCGAGCGATTCCGGCAGCGTCGAGAACTGCGGTCCTTCCATGCAGACCGCCACGCCGCCGCGCCGGTAGGGAATGCCCTCGGCCTGGACGGCCCGTTCGACGCGGTCCTGCAGGGCTGGCCCCACCGGATGGGCGAGTGACACGTGCGCGACGCAGCCAGTACCGAAGAACGAGCTCGCACGGTGCACGGTGCGATCGACGAAGTTGTCGACCAGGACGAACGTCCCCGGGCTCAATTCTTCCCGGTACGAGCCGCAGGCCGAGAACGATACGAGGTCGGTTACGCCCAGCTGCTTCAGGGCGTCGACGTTGGCGCGGTAATTGATCTCGTGGGGCGGGATGCGGTGTCCCCGCCCATGACGCGGCAGGAATACGACGTCGGTCGTGCCGACGCGCCCGACGCGCAACCGGTCGGATGGCTCGCCCCAGGGCGTCGAGACGGCGCGCTCCCGCACGTCTTCGATGCCGGGCAGATCGTAGACGCCCGACCCGCCGATGATCCCCAATACCGCCTTTGCCATGCCTGCCGCCCTGTCGCCTGGTGCACCGCAGATTAAACGAGACTGCGCGCCGCCGGGAACCGGGGTTTTCCGCGCGCCCGGGGGTCCTGCCATGAGATCATGAACGCGTCTGGCCGAGGGACAACCGCCATGCATCGATACGGGACCTTGCTCGTCGCCGCACTCGCCTCGTTCGCCGCAGGCGCCACGGACATCGTCGCGCCGCGCCCGGATCCGCGGCCCGTCACGCTCGTCGCCGGCCTCGAAGACGGACCGCTGAAGCGGGAACTGGCGGCCTGCATCGGCGATCCGGTCCGTCGCACGTCGTTCTCGCTCGGCCACCGCGGCGCGCCGCTGCACTACCCGGAGCACACGCGTGAATCGTACGTTGCGGCCGCGGCAATGGGCGCGGGGATCATCGAGTGCGACGTTACGTTCACCCGCGACAAGCAGCTCGTCTGCCGTCACGCGCAGGACGACCTGCACACGACGACGGACATCCTGTTGACGCCCCTCGCCGCAAGCTGCGTGCAACCCTTTCGGCCGGCGCAGTTCGACGCCGGGGGCGCGCTGCTCGCGCCCGCTGCCGCGGAGTGCCGCACGAGCGACATCACGCTCGCTGAATTCCGCACGCTGCGCGGCAAGCGGGACGGCTTCGACCCGCGCGCGCGCACCGTCGAGGAGTACGTGTGGGGCGGCAGTGCGGCTCCTGACGCGCTGGGTCCCGGCACCGGCACCCTGGTGTCGCACGCGGAAAGCATCGCACTGTTGCGGGAACTGGGCGTGCAGATGGTCCCCGAGCTGAAACAGCCGGTCGTCGGCATGCCTTACGACGGCATGACCCAGGCGCAATACGCGCAGCGCCTGATCGATGACTACAAGGCGGCGGGCGTGCCGCCGGGGGCCGTGTGGCCGCAGTCGTTCAACCTCCCGGACATCCTTTACTGGATCGAGCGCGAACCCGAGTTCGGACGGCAAGCCGTCTATCTCGAGGACGCCGAAAGCGCGAGCCAGCTGCCCGATGCCGCCGAGTTCAAGCGACTGCAAGCGCAGGGCGTCCGAATCTGGGCGCCGCCGCTGTTCGCGCTGCTGACGGTCGATGACCGCGGAGCGATCGTGCCGTCGCCAAGCGCACGTGATGCGCGGGCGGCCGGACTCGAGCTCGTCGCATGGAGCCTCGAGCGCTCCGGCACGCTCGGTGCCGGCCGGAACGGCTGGTACTACCAGACCGTCGATGCCGCGCTGAGGAAGGACAGCGACGTCCTGCACGTGCTCGACGTCCTCGCGCGACAGGCCCACGTGCGCGCCGTGTTCAGCGACTGGCCCGCGACCACGACGTTCTATGCCAACTGCACCGGCCTGAACTGAGCGCAGCCGAGGCTCGCGACCACCTGGCGCCGGACTTTCTCCGTCGCACTGTAATTTTCCTGCCGTTCGCACCGACTAACGGTCGAGCCCTCCAATTCGGAGGGCGCGGCCGGCACCCCGTACCTCCAGGAACGATCGCCGGTCGTCCGTCAAGAACAGCCGCTTCAGCAGGAGATTGATCCAATGTCAGCCAGACGTACCACCGGCGCCGCCCTCGCGACGGCCGCCGCGATGCTCTTCACCTCCGTCGGAATCAGCACGGCGCACGCCGAGGACGCCAAGATCCACTGCATGGGCGTGAACGGGTGCAAGGGCCAGTCCGCGTGCAAGACCGCAACCAACGCCTGCAAAGGGCAGAACTCGTGCAAGGGGTCGGGCTTCCTCGAATTGACCGAGCAGCAGTGCACGGAAGCCAGGGCCGCGATGGACGGCGCGAAGAAGTAACAGGACGTGCTGCGCGACGGAGAGCGCTCCGTCGCGTGGCACCTGCGCGACCCATGAATACACTGGGATTCGGCCTCGGACTGCGGCCCGTCCATTACGACGCCATTCGCCAGGAGCGGCCGCGCGTCGACTGGTTCGAGGCGATCACGGAAAACTACCTGGTGCCAGGCGGCGCGCCGCTGCGCCACCTGGAACACATACGCGGGGACTACCCCGTCGCACTCCACGGTGTTTCGCTCTCGATCGGCGGCACCGACCCCCTCGATGCCGACTACCTGCGCGACGTCAGTCGCCTGGTTGCCCGCGTGGAGCCAGCCTGGGTGTCCGATCACCTGTGCTGGACCGGCGTGGCCGGGCGCAACCTGCACGACCTGCTGCCGCTGCCATTCACCGAGGAGACGCTGCGCCACGTGGCCGGGCGCGTCAGTCGCGTACAGGATGTCCTCGGTCGGCGGATCCTGCTCGAGAACGTCTCGAGCTACGTTGAGTTCACTGCGTCCGAGATGCCCGAGTGGGATTTCCTGCGCGCCGTCGCGGAGGCTGCGGACTGCGAACTGCTGCTCGACGTCAACAACGTCTACGTCAGCAGCGTCAATCATGGCTTCGATCCGCGCGCCTACCTCGACGCTCTGCCACGCCAGCGGATCCGCCAGATTCATCTCGCGGGACACGAACACAACGGCAATCATGTCGTGGATACCCATGATGCGCCGGTGAGCGAGGCCGTCTGGGAGCTGTATCGGCACGCCGTGCGCCGGTTTGGCAGCGTCACGACGATGATCGAACGCGACGACAACATCCCTGACCTGGCGGACCTCGTCGCCGAACTCGACATCGCGCGCGCGATATCGCGGCAGGCGCTGCAGGCCGCCGCATGAATGCCCTGCGCGAACTGCAGCTCGCCCTGCAGGAGCACGTGTTGCGCGCTACGCCAGGGATCGTCGCCGGCGTGCGGCAAGTGCACGGACTCGACGCGCCCGGGCGGCTCGCCATTTATGCAAATGCCTACAGACTGCGACTGACCGCAGCCCTGCGCGAAAGCTTCCCGGCACTCGTGCAGGCGATGGGGGCAGCTCCGTTCGACGCAATGGCACGGACCTACGTCGAGGCGCACCCACCGCACCATGCATCGATCCGCTGGTTCGGCGGGCAACTGGCCGATCACTTGCAAGCGCATGGCGGCGGCGTCCTGGCCGACATCGCACGCTGGGAATGGACGCTCGGCACCGTCTTCGACGGCCCCGACGCTGAGCCCGTCGGGCTCGATGCGGCAAGCTCGTTCGCGCCAGAGGACTGGCCCTGCCTGCAGATCGCCTTCTGCCCTGGCCTGCAGCGAGTCGCAGTCCGTGCCGACGCCGTGCAGGCATGGCGCACGGACCTGTCGGACGCGAAAGAGTCGCCGATCGACGCCCCCAGCGCGACGACCGAGTGGCTCGTCTGGCGTCGCGATCTCGCGACGACGTTCCGCTCACTGCAGCCGGACGAGGCATGGGCGTTCGATGCAGCCCGCCGTGGCGCCACGTTCGGTGAACTCTGCGAAGGGCTGGCGACCCGGGTCGGCGCGGAAACCGCGCCGGCGCGCGCGGCGAGCCTGCTCAAGCAATGGCTGACCGATGGCTGCGTTGCCGCGCTCACCTGCAAACCGGAGGATCCGACGGGATCCCGTGCCGACTGCCAGAGCGGGCATCCCCCTCGATCGATCGCGGCCTCGCTAGAATGAAGCGACGGCCGGTGCGACTTCGGTCAGCCCGGCCCCGCTTCGCCTGGGACCACAGGAGCCGCCTTGAAAACCCTGCTGATCGTCTACCACTCGATGACCGGCGGCACGCGGCAGATGGCCGAGGCCGCGGTCCGCGGTGCGACCGTGGAACCTGCCGTGCGCACGGTGCTGCTCCGCGCTCAGGACGCGCAGCCGGACGACGTGCTCGCCGCCGACGGCTACCTCTTCGCGACGCCCGAAAACCTGGCCTCGATGAGTGGCCTGATGAAGGACTTCTTCGACCGCACCTATTACGCGGCGCTCGACCGGATCAACGGCAGGCCCTACGCCGCGATGGTCTGCGCGGGCAGTGACGGCCAGGGCGCGATCCGCCAGCTCGAACGCATCGCGCTCGGTTGGCGGCTCAAGCCGGTCGCGCCGCCGGTGCTGGTCATTACGCATGCACAGGTCCCGGCCGAGATCCTCCGGCCCAAGACCATCGAACTCACCGACCGGCAGCGTTGCGAGGAACTCGGCGGTACGCTGGCAGCCGGCCTGGGACTGGGCTTGTTCTAGGCCGCGCAGGCTGCGCAGCCGGCTTTTGTGCGATGCTCTGCGGTCATGAGCCGCGGCCAGCATTACTCACCTCGCAAATCGACTCGATGACTTTGCTCCACCGCTTCGTCCAGGGCGTCGACGCCGTGAACGATTGGATCGGCCGCACCGTCGCGTGGCTGACGCTCGGCTGCGTGCTCACCTGCTTCACGGTCGTCGTGCTGCGTTATGCACTCAACGTCGGCTTCCCGTGGATGCAGGAACTCTACGTCTGGCAGCACGCCGCGGTCTTCATGGCCGGCGCCGGCTACACGATGCTGCACCGTGGGCACGTCAACGTCGACGTGATGTACGGCAGGCTCGGCGACCGGGGCCGGGCGTGGGTCGACATCCTCGGCACCCTGTTCTTCCTGTTCCCCTGGCTGGCGATCCTCGCCGTGACGTCGGCGCCGTTCGTGCTGTCCTCCTGGGGCATCCGCGAGTCCTCGGCCACGGCGGACGGGATGCCCGGACTGTACCTGCTGAAGTCGCTGCTCTGGGTGCTGTGCGCGCTGCTGTTCGTGCAGGGGCTCGCGCTGATCGCGCGGCGCTCGCTGTACCTCGCGGGCCGCGGCATCGTCGATCACGACGAGGACAAGGTGACCGATGAGCGCCTGTAAGCGCGGCGCCGGCACGGATCCCCGATGAGCCCCGTGCTGATCGGCGAAGTGCTGGCCGTCGCGATGTTCGCGACGACGATCGGCGCCGTGCTGCTGGGCTATCCGGTGGCGTTCACGCTCGCCGGCGTCGGGCTGATCTTCGCGACGCTCGGGATCGTGCTGGGCGTGTTCGACGTCGCGATTCTTTCCGCCCTGGTCGGACGCTATTTCGGCACGATGACCAACGAGACGCTGGTGGCCGTGCCGCTCTTCGTCTTCATGGGCGTGATGCTCGAACGCTCGAAGATCGCCGAGGCCCTGCTCACCACCATGGGCGAGCTGTTCGGGGCATTGCGCGGCGGCCTCGGGTATTCCGTGGTGATCGTGGGCGCGTTGCTCGCGGCATCCACGGGCATCGTCGGCGCCACCGTCGTGACGATGGGATTGCTGTCGCTGCCCGCGATGATGCGCGCGGGCTACGACCCGAAACTCGCCGCAGGCACGATCTGCGCGGCAGGCACCCTCGGCCAGATCGTTCCGCCGTCGACGGTGCTGATCTTCGTCGGCGACATCCTGCAGGGTGCCAACCAGCAGGCACAGCTCGAACTCGGCAACCTGTCTCCGGATCCGATTTCGGTCGGCCAGTTGTTCGCCGGCGCCATGCTGCCGGGCCTCGTGCTGGTGGGACTGTACCTGCTGTGGATCCTGGCGAAATCGATCTTCGATCCGAAGTCGTGCCCGCCGCTCGCGATGAGCGAAGCGCAGCGCGCCGGTCTCGCCAACCGCGTGCTGAAGGCGCTGGCCCCGCCGCTGCTGCTGATCCTGTCCGTGCTCGGCTCCATTCTCGCGGGCATCGCGACGCCGACTGAATCGGCATCCGTGGGAGCGGTCGGCGCCATGGCGCTCTCCGCGGCGAACCGCAGCTTCAGCCTGTCGATCCTGCGCGAGGTGATGCGTACGACGCTTTCGATCAGTTCGATGGTGTTCGTGATCCTGCTCGGTGCGAGCGTGTTCAGCCTCGTGTTCCGCGGACTCGGTGGCGAGAACCTGGTGCACGCCGCGCTGTCGTCGCTGCCGGGCGGCACCTTCACGGCCGTGCTCGCCGTGATGCTCGTGATCTTCTTCCTGGGCTTCTTCCTCGATACGTTTGAGATCATCTTCGTCGTCGTGCCGATCGCGGCGCCGGCGCTGATCAAGCTGGGTGTCGATCCGGTCTGGCTCGGCGTGATGATCGGCGTGAACCTGCAGACGAGCTTCCTGACGCCGCCCTTTGGCTTTGCGCTGTTCTACCTGCGCGGCGTGGCCGGGAAGATGCTCACGACGCTCGACATCTACAAGGGCGTGCTCCCGTTCGTAGTCTTGCAGGTGATCGGGCTGGGCCTGCTGTGGGCAGTGCCGGCTCTCGCGACGTACCTGCCGGACCGGTTGTTCGCGCACGAAGCGCCGCTGCGGGAGGATGCGCGCGGCCCGGGCGCCCCAACCACGCCGTCCGGTTCGCCGGTGGCGGACGATTTCGGCGACCTGTTCGACGGGCCAGCGCCGGATCGGCCGCTCCCCTACCAGGACGATCTGCAGGACCTTTTTGCGCCGGACGACGTCGACGGCAGGAAATAGACGCAGACCTGGCTCGCACGCCGGGGGCCGTCGATTGCGTGCCGTTCGAACTCAGTGCTCGTCGACGGGTCGCAGCGGCTGGCGCACCGGATCCCATTGCTGCGCCGCCTGCTTGAGCCTCGCGATCCGGTCGTCGTCCGCGGGATGCGTGGACAGCAGCGTCGGGGTCGCGCCACGAAGCGGCCCGGCGTACCCGGCGAGCACCTCGAACACCGCCGCCGCCCCACCGGCGTGCCCGTACCGGGCAACGATCGCCTCGACGGCAGCATCGTCGGCACGCCGCTCCGCACGGCGCGAGTAGCCAAGCTGGACTGCCTGCGCGACTTGCGGCGCGAGCTGCTCGACGTCCCCGCCGAGCAATCCGAGCACCAGTGCGAGCGATGCCGTCCCGCCCACCGCGCTGATCGGATCGCGCTCGCGCAAGTGCGCGAGTTCGTGCGCCAGGACCATCGCGAGCGCGTTCTCGCTCGGCATCCGGGCGTACAGCCCGCGCGTGATGACGACGTGTCCGCCGAGCGTCGCAAACGCATTCGGCACGTCTGTGTCGGACCAGTGCACGACGGGTCGCATCCCCGCCGGCAGCGCCATGTGTCGCGCGAGGTCGTCGGCCAGCTCCTGCAGGTACGCGCGGACTCGTGCCGCGTCGGCAACGTCCGCCGGCTCGCTGATCGGCGCGAGTACGCGCCCGCCGACCCAGCGCTGCTCGGTGGAATATGGCACGAGCCGCGCCAGCGCCCCGCCACAGAAGTACAGCACCGCCGCTACCGCGAGCACGACCAGGCACAGGCCGGTCGCGAGGCGCACGAACTCGGCCAGCACGCTCTCGCGCGAGACGTTGACTTCGTGAGGGACCTGCGGGTTCTCGTAGCTCACCACGGCGACCGGGGTCCGTCTTCGCTCATTCGACCAGTGCCGTGCCGTACGCGATGAACTCGGCCGAGAACATCGGACGCGCCCCCGCCCCTGCCTCCGCCAGCGAGGCGGTCTCGAAGCGCACGTTGAAGACGACTCGTGCGCCGCGCGCTCGTGCCTCCGCCTTCATCCGCAGGATCGCCTCGCGGCGGCCGCGGTCCATCAGTGACTCGTAGGCCGTGAGCCGCCCGCCGACCAGGCTCTTGAGGGCCGCCGCCATGCGCTTGAAATAGTCCTCGGCGACGACAACGGACCCTACCACGAGCGCAGCCTCCCGGAAGGGGCGCTGCGGTGGCGTGCGTTCGTTGAAGACGAGGACGTTCGCGAACTCTGCCTCGCGGCGTTCGAGGTCGCGGAAATGCCGCTGTTCCGCCGCCCGTCCGAATACGAGCCCGACGAGCAGCAGGAGCGCAACGAATCCGAGCTGGATCAGGAGTTCCATGCCGCGCTCACTCGGCGTATACCGCGGTGCCGTACGCCATGACCTCGGCAGCGCCGGAGGTGATGTTCGAAGTCGAGAAGCGCACGTTGATGACCGCGTTTGCACCGACCGCCTGCGCCTGCGCCACCATGCGCTCGATCGCCTCCTGGCGAGCCTCTATCAGCAACTCGGTGTAGCCCTTGAGCTCGCCACCGACGATGTTCTTCAGCCCCGCCATGATGTCCCGCCCGGCGTGCTTGCTGCGGACCGTCGAGCCCTGCACGAGCCCCAGGTGGCGGACGACCTGCCGGCCGGGAATGACCTCGAGATTGGACAGTTCCATGAGCGCCTCTTCTTAGGAATCATTACTTCAGCCTGAACTCGAACGGCAGCCGGCGGGCATTGACGAAGGCCTGCTCGCCGACGCGCGTCCACGGCACGACGTCCTGCCGGAACGCCAGGAAGTCTTCGATGATGCGGCGGACGATCCGGTTCGGCGACGTGTCCCCGGCGTGGATCTCGTTCAGCACTTCGTTCGACTTCTCGCCGCACGCGATCAGGACGTCCTCCGGCAGGCTGCGCACGATTACGCCGTGCTTCTGCACGAGCGTGCGCAGCGCCGGGCCCGACTGCGCGGTGTACTCCGCGTACATGTCGGTCGTGGCGGCATCGGCAGCCGTCCGCACGATGGCCTGCAGTTCGGGCGTGAGCGCGCGCCATGCCTGCTCGTTGACGATGAGCTGCAACGCGGGCCCCGGCTCGTGGTAGCCGGGCGAGTAGTAGTACCGGCAGACCTGGTAGAAGCCGAGCGCGAGGTCGTTGTACGGGCCGACCCATTCGGCGCCGTCGATCGCGCCTGACTGCAATGCGGGGAAGATCTCGCCACCCGGGAGCGAGACCGGAGTGACGCCCAGCTTCTGCAGCACGCGCCCCTGGTTCCCCGGGGTCCGGAACTTCAGCCCCTGCAGGTCGGCGAGCGAGCGGACCTCCCGGCGGAACCAGCCGAACATCTGCGTGCCGGTGCTGCCGGCCTGGAAAGCACGGATGCCGAACGGCGCGTAGAGTTCGTCCCAGAGCTTCTGGCCGTTGCCGTGCTTGATCCACGCGGCCATTTCGCCCATGGCGAAGCCGAATGGGAATGCAGTGAAGAACGCGCAGCCTTCGGATTTTCCGGCGTGGTAATAGGCCGCGTCGTGACCCATCTGCGCGGTGCCGTTCGCGACCGCGCCGAAGCATTCGAGCGCGGGCACGAGTTCGCCGGCCGCATACATCTTGATCGTCAGCCGTCCGCCACTCATCGCGGTGATGTTCGCGGCGAGCCGTTCGGCGCCGGTGCCCAGCCCGGGTAAGCCCCTCGGCCAGCTCGTGACCATGCGCCATTCCAGCAGGCCCCTGGAAATGGCCGGCGCGGCCACGGCGGCACCCCCGCCAAGCACGGCGGCCTTGAGTAGCGACCTGCGTTTCACCCGCGCTTCCTCACTGGACGATGGCTCCGGACGGTCGCCATACGATAGCAGCACGCGTGCGGCGGCGTACCGCGCCTGAACGCCGATCACTTGACACGGCTGACCCGCCATAGGACGGTGCGCGCCACTGCAGACATCCCGGGGCTTCCAACTTGCACGCACCACGCCACGAACTGAGCCGGACACTGCTGCCGCGCCACATTACGATGATCACGATCGGCGGGGTCATCGGCGCCGGCCTGTTCGTCGGCAGCAGTGCCGCGATCGCAGCGGCCGGCCCGGCGGCCCTGTTGTCGTACATCCTGGCGGGTACGATCGTGTTCATCGTGATGCGCATGCTCGGCGAGATGGCCATCACCCATCCTGCCGTGCGGACGTTCACCGAGTTCTCGCGCGCCGGGTTGGGCGACGCCGCCGGCTTCATCGCCGGGTGGCTCTACTGGTACTTCTGGATCGTCGTGGTGCCGATCGAAGCGATCGCCGGTGCCCAGATACTGCAGCTCTGGATCGACCTGCCGATGTGGCAGATCGGCCTCGCGCTCATGGCCGTCATGACGGCCGTCAACCTGCTCTCGGCGCGCTCCTACGGTGAGTTCGAGTTCTGGTTCTCGTCGATCAAGGTGGCCGCCATCATCGCCTTCATCCTGATTGCGGCGGCCTATGCGTCCGGTCTCACGGCGCCGGCAGGCGCGACGTTCGCGAACCTCACGGACCATGGCGGCTTCGCTCCCAAGGGCTGGGTGCCGGTGGTGGCCACCGTGACGACGGTGTTCTTCTCGCTCGTGGGCGCGGAGATCACGACCGTCGCGGCAGCCGAATCGAAGGATCCCGAGAAGGCCGTCGTGCGCATGGCCACGACGATCACCTGGCGCATCCTCCTGTTCTACGTGGTGTCGCTGGGGCTGATCGTCTCCGTCGTCGCCTGGCCGATGGTCAAGCCGGGCGAATCGCCGTTCACGCTGGCGCTGAATGTCATGGGGTTCAAGTGGGGCAGCGCGGTGATGAGCTTCATCATCCTCACCGCCGTGCTCTCGTGCCTCAATTCCGCGGTGTACGTCTGCTCGCGCGTGCTGCACGTGATGGCGGACCGCGGCGACGCGCCGCGCTGGCTGGCCGAGGTGAATTCGCACCGCGTGCCCGCGCGCTCGATCCTGCTCGGCTCGGCAGTCGGCGTGCTGGGCGTCATCATCGCGATCGTCTCGCCGAACCGGGTCTTCGCCTTCCTGATCAGCACGACCGGCACGGTGATCCTGTTCGTGTACCTGATGACTGCCGTCGCGCACATCCGGTTGCGCCGCCGGCATCCGGAAACCGAAACCAGGGCCGTGCGCGTCTGGCTGTTCCCCTGGCTCAGCTACGCGACGATCGGCGCCATGTTCGCGGTGCTGGTCGCGATGGCGGCGACGCCGGGGCTCGCGAGCCAGTTCTATTTCAGCCTGCTGACGCTCGCGGTCGTCGTCGGCTCGTACTACGCATTCCGCAAGCCGCGCGGCGGTTGAACCCCGTCGCCGCGTCGGTCGCGGCTGCCGCCATGGCGGCAGCCGCATTCAACCCTCCTCGTCTCGCCGTTGCTCGCCGTTGCCACGCGCCGTGAGGTGCAACAGGATGCCGAGCACCGCCATCGCCCAGACGATTACCGGGCTCGACGGCAGGTCCGTGAACAGCGAGACGGCGAGACCCACGATGTAGCTCGCAAACGCGACGGCATAGCCCAGCACCAGCTGCCGTTTGCGCGCGTGCCGGTACGTTGCGAGCGCGGGCACGATCAGCGTGGTGAACACGAGATAGACTCCCACGAGCTGCACGGACATCGTGACCATCAGCGCGAACAGCACGTAGAAGCCGATAGCGCCGATGCGGCTGCGCCAGCGGAACCAGACGACCAGGAACACCGCGGTGAGCACCGCGGCCCGCAGCAGCTGGTCAGTCGAGACCCAGAGGATCTGCCCGGCCAGCAGGTCCTTCAGTTCCTCGCCGCCGTGCGGGTTGTTGGCGAGCAGCAGGATCTGCGCGGTCGACGCGAGCACGAACAGCACGCCGATCAAGGCCTCCTGCACCTCGGGACGCTTGCGCTCGGTCCACGTCAGCAGCAGCGCACCGAGCAGTGCCGCGACCACCGCGGCGGCCTGCGTCGCCCACCCCTGCAGCTCCATGCCGAACGAGTGCGCGGCGATCACGCCGAGGCCCGCGACCTGTGCGATGGCGAGGTCGATGAAGACGATGCCGCGCCTGAGCACCTGCTGCCCGAGCGGCACGTGCGAGAGCACGACCAGGATGCCGGCCACGAGGGCCGGCCACAGGATGCTGAAATCCCCGGCGAGATCGTTCATCTGGCAACTGCCTGCAGGCGGCGAAGCGTGTCGTCGAACAGGCCGAAAAGATCCTTCGCCTCGGGCGTGCCGCCGACCGAGAACGGCAGCAGCACCACCGGCGCCTTCACCCGTTCCGCGAGCCAGTCGGAGGCCTTCGGGTCGTTGTAGGCGTTGCGCAGGATCATCCTCGGCGGCGTGGCGCCGAGCCGGGAGACGAGGCCCGCGAGATACCCCGCGCTCGGCGGCACGCCGGGCTTGGGCTCGATCGCAGCGAGTTCTTTCATGCCGAGCCAGTGGATCAGGTAGGTCTGGTCCTTGTGGATGACGACCACCGGGACGTCCCTCAGGGTCGCTGCCTGTGCGCTCCACCGCGTCATCGCCTGCTGCCACCGCGCCTGGAAATCCGCGCCGCGCTGCTGGTAATAAGCCGCGTTTGGCGCATCGACTTGCGCCAGCCGCACCGACAGCGCCTTCGCAGCGGTCGCGATATTGCGCGGATCGAGCTGCACGTGCGGATTGCCGAGCGGATGCACGTCACCCATCGAGCGGTCGACTGCCGTCGGGATGTCGAGCAGTCGCAGCGCCGAGGAGATTTCGAAATAACCGGGGGCGCCCGGCTGGATCTTCGAGTTGCTGGATTCCCGCAACAGCACCGGCAGCCAGCCGATCTCCAGTTCAGCGCCTGTCGCGACGACGAGATCGGCCGAACGGGCACGCGCCACCAGGCTCGGCTTGGCATCGACGCGGTGCACGTCCTGCAGCGGACTGGTGGCCGTGTAGACGTTGACCTTGTCGCCACCGAGTTCCGTCACCAGCGAACCCCAGTCGGACGTGGTGGCCAGCACCTTGATGGCTGCGTGTGCCGGCAGCCCGATGATCAGCGCACATGCGACGCACAGGCCGCGGACAGGACTTATCATGCCGGTCTCCTAGAACTTGTGCGCGCCGTGGGCGCCGAGAGCGTAGATGTACTGCAGGAGCAGCTGCCGGTCGGTGTCGGCGTCGCGCGAGTCGTCCCATGCGTACTGCGCGCGCAGGCGCGAGAACTCGCTCGGGCTGAAGTCGATCATCGTCGTGATGCGGCTCGGCGACGCCGGCAGCAACAGCGGGAAGTCGGCCGCCAGCAGGTCGCCGCTCTGGACGAGGCCGATGCGCGTCGAACCCGGGTCGAGTTCGTCATAGCGAACGCCGAATCGCCACCGCGGATTGAACTGGTACACGCCCTGCACGTACCAGCCATCCTGTTCGCTGCGGTACGAGTCGTTGAGCCCCGCACCGCCGACGTCGTAGGCGAGCGACCCATCCTCGGTGCGACGCATGTACTCCGCCTGCAGCTTGAGAGCCTGGCGCCGGGTGCTGGACGCCGGCGTCCACTTGAACGTCGCGTCGGCGATCCACGTCTCGGAACTGCCGGTGAACGAATTGACGACCGCGTTGCCGGCGCTGTCGACGTCCTCGTAGGCGCGGTCCTCCGCGTCCATGCCCAGCCACGACAATCCCGCGCGCCACCCGATCGAGTCGCCGAGATCGCCACCCAGGTGCGTGAACAACGTCGTGCCGTTGAGCCCGTTGCGACCGAGGCGCGTACCCGGGAACTCACCGCCACCACCCGTTTCCGCGCCGAACTCGAGGAACAGGTCCGTCGGTGCGAGCCACTTCACCTGCAAGCCGTCCTGGCCGTACTGCCCGCCATAGAACGCCTGGTACACGAGCGGCTGGTCGACGAAATCCCAGGCATGCGCGTGGATCTCGTTCAGGTAGCCGAAGCCCGAGAAGAAGCGCCCGCCCTTCACCGAAAATCCGGCGGGCAGCGAGGTGGTGCGAGCGAACGCCTCCTCGACGCCTGTTTCGCCTGCGGCAGACAGGGCCATGGTCAGCGCGGCGGTGAAATACGGATCGACGCTGGCTGCAAACGTGACCTCGGATTCGCCGAGGTTGAAGCTGCGCTCGCCCGGACCGATCTCGCCGCCGCTCGGCATGAAGCCGGCGAAGTTGAAATCGCCAGGATCCTGCGACAGGTCGGCGTAATTGCCGGCCAGGATCACCGAGATGGACGGATTGAACGCGGAGGAAGTACGGGCGGGTGCCGCCGGCACAGGCGGCGGCTCGACCGGTGCCGCGGCCGCCGTCGTTGCCGTCGTCTCCAACTGATCGATGCGGGCTTCGAGCGCGGTCACGCGCTGCGCGTACTCGGCCTTGATGGCAGCGATCTCGGCACGCAGTGCCTCGACATCGTCGGCCGCCTGGACGGCGGCGGGGGCCACCATGGCCGCAATCGCCACGGGCGCAATGATCCGGGAAAGGTGTCCCATCGGATGATCCTCGTTGAACGAAGGCTGCCCGGCCGCAAGGCGGCCGGCATGATCGACCGGATCGATCGTTCAGCGAGGAGGCGCGCGGGCGAGAAAAGCCCGGTGCGCAGCGCGCAGCACCGGGGCGTCGAAGCGGCGGGGCCGCAGCGTGCCGGAGACCTGGAGCGTCAGGAAGAATACGAACGCGGCACTGCCGGCCATGGCCAGCAGCGGTGCGTGTGAGACGCATTCCTTGCAGAGTGTCGTGCGCTCGCCGGCAGGGAGCTGCCGGTCGGGCCCGCCGGCGGCATGACTGAGTTCATGCAGCAACGCCGCCGATTGCGCCAGGAGGAACGCAATCAGTGCCAAGCCGACGAGCCAGTGACGACGGGAAGGACTCAGGACGACTCACTCCTTGCCAATGCCGGAGATACTAGCGGAATGCCGCGGGCCTTGCCCGCTGCGCGCCCGGGACGTGATATAGGTTGAGCATGGTCGCGCGATTCCGCACCTGCCGGCAGACTTCGGCGCCCACGCTCGCGCAAGCCGTGTGTGTCGTTCTCGCCACCCTGCCGGCGTCCCATGCGCTGGCGCAGGCCGAGGTACCCGGGCCCCAGCGCATCGAGGAAGTGGTTGTCAGCGCGCCCGAACCGCGTTACGTCGCGCCCACGACGCGCGACCGGATCGGCCGCATCTGGGCCCCCGTCCTGATCAACGGCAAGGGGCCGTACCGGCTGGTGCTGGACACCGGCGCCACCCGCTCGGCCGTCATCCAGCGCGTGGTCGACGATGCCCGTCTGCCGCTGCGCGCCAAGCCGGTGAGACTGCGCGGCGTTACCGGCTCGGCCATCGTGCAGGCCGTCCACGCCGACACACTCGAGTTCGGCGAACTGGTGATCGAGAACGCCACCTTACCCATCGTCGCCGACGCATTCGGTGGCGCGGACGGCGTGCTCGGCGGCGAAGGCATGAAGGACAAGCGCATCCACATCGAGTTCCGCAAGGACCGGATCAGCATCGTGCGCTCGCACGGTGCCGCGGCTCCTGCCGGGTTCTCGACGGTGCCGTTCAAGTACAGCGTGAACCGCGGCATGCGCATCGAGGTCATGGTCGGCCCGGTGCGCACCACGGCCCTGATCGACTCGGGCGCACAGGCGACCGTCGGCAACCTCGCACTGCGCGCAGCCCTCGCCCGCCGGCGCGGCGAGCGCGGCCAGGAGGACGATGCGATCATCGGCGTCACCGAGGACGTGCAGCAGGCGGCGCGGGTGCGGATTCCGAGCATCGTCGCGGGCGACCTGCTGGTGAAGAACGCCGAGATCCTGTTCGCCGACCTGAACATCTTCGAGCACTGGCAGCTGGTATCGAAGCCGGCACTGATCATCGGCATGGACGTGCTTGGCGTACTCGATACACTGGTGATCGATTACCGTCGCAACGAATTGCAGATCAAGGTCGGGCGCTGACCGGGGGAGCGGACATGACACGAGCAACGGTGATCGCCGATGGGCTCTATTTCGGTGAGGGACCCCGCTGGCACGATGGCCGGCTGTGGTTCAGCGATTTCTACGATCACGCGGTCAAGTCGATGGACTCGAGCGGCAACGTGCGCGCCGAACTCGAAATCGACGACCAGCCGAGCGGCCTCGGTTGGCTGCCGGACGGACGGCTGCTCGTGGTGTCGATGCACCGCAGGCAGGTGCTCCGGGTCGATGCCGATGGCATCAAGGTCCACGCCGACCTCTCGGTCCTCGCAACGTTCCACTGCAACGACATGGTCGTCGACCGGCTGGGCCGGGCCTACGTCGGCAACTTCGGATTCGATCTCGACCAGGCGCTGCACGCGCGCGGCGTCGAAGGCGTGCTCGCGGACCACGCGACGGCCGTGCTCGCACGTGTCGATCCGGACGGCAGCGTGCACACCGCAAGCACGGAAATGCATTTCCCGAACGGCAGCGTGATCACGCCGGACGGCACGACGCTGATCGTCGCCGAAACACTGGCGTTGCGATTGACTGCGTTCGACATCGCAGCGGATGGCGCCCTGTCGAACCGGCGTGTCTGGGCAACGGTCGGCATGCGCGCGCCGGACGGCATCTGCCTCGACCGCAACGGCCACGTCTGGATCGCGAACGCGATCGGCCCCGAATGTGTCCTGTTCGCGCCGGGAGGCGAGATCGTCGCCACGGTCGCAACGGACCAGCCCTGCTTCGCATGCGCGCTCGGCGGCTCCGATGGCAGGACGCTGTACATGCTCACCGCACCTTCCTCCGTGGGCGACATTGCGCGCGCCTCACGCCAGGGCCGCGTGCTCTGCGCGAATGTCGCAACAGCGGGTGAGGCATCTGCATGACCGAGACCGGGCTGCCGACCTACCTCACCCGCCAGTTCGCACTGACCAGGCCGCAACTTGCGTCCGAACTCGGCGCGGAGCTGCTGTCGTTGTGCCAGGCCGTGACCGCCGACGGTCGACTGGCGCCGGAGGAGATCGCGGGGCTGCGGCAGTGGCTGAACGATGCCGACGCCGCCGCAATGCCGGCCGCTCGATTCCTGCGCGTCGTGATCGAACGCGTGCTCGCCGACGGCAGGATCACGGCGGAGGAATACACGGAGGTCTATCGCGCGGTCGAAGCGGTGCTGCCTTTCGAGGCCCGGCAGCATGCGCACGCGGTGCGCACGCAAGCGGAAAGATCCGATTCGTCGGCACGAGCGCAGGCCGCCGCAGCGCCGGGCGCTGTTGCTGCGGCGGCGCCTGCCAGGACCGCGCCAATCCTCGACGTCACGTTCATGGTGGCCGGAGTGCGGCAGGAAGGTCGGCCGGCGCTGATCGCGCGACAAGCGTCGGCGGGACTGGCCGTGACGCTCCATCCCACCGCAGCCGGCGCGGGTGGTGACGACGCGATCGCAGTCAAACTGCCTGACGGCGCGCAGATCGGCTTCGTTCCCGCCGCGGAGTGCCGGCAGTTGGTTCCACTGCTGCAACCAGGGCGCGACTACAGTGCGCACATCGTTCGCATTCGCAGTTCGGGGCGCAGCCCCATCCCCGTCGTGCAGGTGCGTATCTTCCCTGCCGGCAGCGAGACCATCGACTCCCAGGGCCTGGCTTCCTCACGACCTCCGGCAGGAGCAGGTCGCCGGGGCCGAGTGCTCGCGGTGATCGTCGGGGTCGCCGCCGCCCTGCTGGTGCTCGCGGTGTTGTCGCGCTGAATGGGAGGCGCCTGCGCCCGTGACGGCCCGGGATCGCTCTTCGCGGGTGTCATGGCTATGATTCGGGCATGCCGGGGATCCGCATGGCCTTTGTCTTGCTCGCTCTTGGTGCCACGCTTCCTGCGGCACGAGCGGACACGCCTCCGAACCTGACGGTCGCCTCGGCCGAATCTGCTTTCCTCGACTACCTCGATGCCGTGGGCGCCGCCGGCTACATCGAATCCGGTGGTGCGACGTCATACCGCGGCAAGGAGCTTGCGGCGTGGAAGGCCCAGCTCGACCCGCAGCGCAAGCAGCTCGACGAGGCGCTTGCCCGCATTGAATCCGGCAAGCTTGGCGCCGCCGACCGGGACGCCCTGGCAGCGATGCGCAAATCGGTGACCGAACTGGAAACCGACGATGCGACTGCCGGCGTCCAGGCACGCACGTGCGCCGATGCCCAGCGCCGCGACCTCGACTACTCCTCGCTGCGTGCAGCGCTGGTCAGTTGCTACGTCGAGCACGGCAATCGCCTGCAGCACGACGGCGGCACGATCGATCGTGGCACCGCACTGCAACTGCTGCACGTCGTCGACGACCGCGCGAGCCGCAGAGCGATCTTCGACGCCTTCGTGCCGCTCTGGACAGCGCTCAATGGCCGGGGCGAGGCTGACAGCCCGTATCGACGCATGATCGCGCTGGCGGCCGCCGAGGCGCGCAAGAACGGCTCGGAGATCGACGCGGCAGCTCGCGCCATCGGCGTCACGACGATGGAGGTCGAGCGTTGGCTCGTGCAGGTGCTCGCAGCCTGGCGCGACGCGAACCCCGCCGATCCCATCGAGCCGTGGGACTTCCGGTACGTCAACGGAGCGGCCAACCGCGAGTTGCAGGCTCGCATTCCGGCCGCGGCCCTGCTGCCCGTGAATCAGCGTTTTTTCCGCGACCTCGGGGCAGACCTCGTGCAGCTCGGCATCGTGTTCGATCTCGAACCGCGCCCGGACAAATCGCCCCTCGCCTACAGCGACTTTCTCGTCCGCGGCCGCATGGTGCAGGGGGAATGGCATCGCCCGGTTGCGCGAGTGCTGGGAACCTACCCGGTCGGGGGCCTGTTCTCGCTCAACGAACTGGTGCACGAGAACGGTCATGCCGTGCACGTGAGCGCGATACGCACACGGCCTGCCTACATGGACTGGCCCGACACGCTGTTCACGGAAGCGTTTGCAGATGTCCCGTCGTGGAGCGTGCACGAGCCGGCCTGGCAGCGTCGCTACCTTGGAGCGGCAGTCGCCGAGAGCGCGTCGATGCGGGCCTTGTTTGCGAACGTGATGCTGGACGCAGCCTGGTCACTGTTCGAACTGCGCCTGCTGCGCGATCCGGCCCTGGACCCGAACGAAGTGTGGACCGACATCACCCATGCATACCTGCGCGTGGTCCCGCATCCAGAGGTTCCGTGGTGGGCGATGCGCGTGCAGCTGGCGGGCAATCCGGGCTACATGGTCAATTACGGGCTCGGTGCGCTGCTGACGGCCGAGATACGCGCGCGCACGGCGGCGGCGATCGGGCCGTTCGACACCGGCAATCGCCGCTGGTACGCATGGCAGAGCAGGCAGCTGCTGCATTACGGCTCCGAACGCGACACGAGACGGCTGCTGCAGGACCTGCTCGGGCGACCCCTGTCGCCCGATGCATTGCTCGAGCAGATCAAGCGCTGCGGGGCGCACAATCCATGATCTCCCCTGTCGCTGAGGCCGCATGACCGGCGAGCGCGATACCGTCCTGCACAGCTGGTGCGCGCAGTCCGCCTGGAACGCACCCACCGTCGTGGGTGGCGCCGGCGCCTGGCTGCATCTCGAGGACGGCCGCCGCGTGCTCGACATGAGCAGTCTCGCGGAGTGCAGCAATCTCGGACACCAGCATCCGCGCGTCGTCGCGGCAATCCGCTCGCAGGCGGAGCAACTGTGTTTCGTGACCAACGCCTGGGGCGCAAAGCCGCGCGCCGACCTCGCCGCCCGCCTGCTCGAACTGAGCGGCTTCGAGGGTGGTCGCGTGTTCTTCACGCTGGGTGGCGCCGACGCCAACGAGCACGCCGTGAAGATCGTGCGGCAGGCTTTCGGCAAGCCGAAGGGCGTCATGGTGGCGCGCGATCGTTCGTACCACGGCTCGACGCACCTGGCGATGGCTCTCTCCGGCGACGCTCGAACGCGGGCCATGATCGACCCCGACGCAATGGGCGTCACCCACGTCGAACCGCCCTATGCCTACCGCTGCCCTTTCGGCAGCAAGGACGCTGCGGAATGCGGCGAGCTGGCCGCCGCCGCGATCGGGCAGCGCATCGATCATTTCGGCGCCGACCGTGTCGCCGCCGTCATCGTCGAACCGAACGCGGGCTCCAACGGCATCGTCGCTCCGGACAGTTACTGGCCGGCAGTGCGCCGCATCACGCGGCAGCGCAGCATTCCGTTGATCGCCGACGAGGTCATGAGCGGCTTCGGCCGTTGCGGCGAATGGTTCGCGTGGCAGCGCCACGGCGAGGCCGGACGGCCGGACGCCATCACGCTCGCGAAAGGCCTCACGGGCGCGATGATGCCGCTCGGCGCCGTGGTCGTGTCGCGCGAGATTGCCGCACGGCTTGAGCACCAGGTGCTCGTCACCGGCCTGACGTACTGCGGACACCCGCTGTCCTGCGCTGCGGGCGTGGCGGCCATCGATGCCTACCGCGAAGGGGGCCTGATCGAGCGCTCGCGCCACCTCGGTGCAGGGCTGGCGCGCGCTCTGCGTCGACTGGCCGAACGGCATCCGGTCATCGGCGACGTGCGCGGCGGGCATGGACTGTTTGCCGTGCTCGAACTCGTCGCTGATCGCGACACGCGTGAACCGCTGGCCCCCTGGCCACAGACGCCGCCTGCACTCGCATCATTGCTGCAAGCCGCGCTCGACGAGGGCGTCTCGTTCGGTGCGCGCGGCAACCTGATCCTGGTCGCCCCGCCGCTCGTCATCGACGAGCGAGACCTCGCCGACGCGCTGGCGCTGCTCGATCTCCTGCTGGCGCGCTTCTTCCCCGCCTGAAACCCATCGAATCGAGCCTGCCATGAGCTTTCGCCTCACCTACGCCACGATGTTCGACCCGCCACCTGAAATGCACGAGCGCTTCGATGCGGCGCTGACCACCGTGCAATCGAGGCTCGGCGGTCGTCACGCGCTGTTCCTGCGTGGCAGGACACGCCCGCCGAACGCTACGTATCTCGCAGCAGCCCGATCGACGGCGAAATCCAGCTCGGCGAGTTCGCGTTGGCGACCGGGCAGGACGCGCACGCCGCCATGGATGCCGCGCACGGCGCCTTCCCTGCCTGGCGCACCACACCCGCCAGCGAACGAGTGCGCCTGCTGCGCCGCGTCGCGGACGTCATGGCAGCGCGCGTCTACGAGATCGCGGCGGCACTCACGCTCGAGGTCGGCAAGAACCGGATGGAGGCGCTCGGCGAGGCGCAGGAGACGGTGGACTTCTTCCGGCACTACGCCGACGACTTCGAGCAGCACGGCGGCTACGAGCACGAGTTGCCGAACGACCCGCTGCCGAACGTCGTGTCACGCAACCGCAGCGTAATGCGCCCATATGGGGCGTGGGTCGTGATAGCGCCCTTCAATTTTCCACTTGCGCTCGCCGGCGGCCCGACCGCCGCTGCGCTCGTCACCGGCAATACCGTCGTCGTCAAAGGCGCAACCGACACGCCGTGGGCCGGGCGTTTGCTCGCGGACTGCATCCGTGATGCGGGCTTGCCTCCCGGCGTGTTCCAGTACCTCTCGGGATCGGGCCGCGACGTCGGCGAAGCCCTGTCATCGCATCCCGCGACTGCCGGCATCACCTTCACCGGTTCCGTTGCCGTCGGCACGCAGCTGCTGCAGCGCATGGTGTCGGGACCCTGGCCGCGTCCGTGCATTGCCGAGATGGGCGGCAAGAATCCCTGCATCGTCACGGCGCGGGCCAATCTCGACGATGCTGCCGCGGGTATCGTCCGTTCGGCCTATGGCATGGGTGGCCAGAAGTGCTCCGCCCTCTCGCGCCTGTATGTCGACCGCGCGGTCGCCGACGAATTGATCGAACGCATGCGCAGGCAGATCGACGCGATCCGCATCGGCGATCCGCGCCACCGCGAGCACTGGCTCGGCCCGGTCATCAACGCCAGCGCCGCGATGAATCACGCGCGCTACCTGCGGGAACTGCAGGCGGGCGGCGCCACGCTGATCACGGGTGCGGACGCGCTGGATCCGGCAGAATTCGCGCGCGGCCATTACGTGCGGCCCGTGCTTGCGGAAGCGCCGTTCTCGCATCCGCTGTGGCGGCACGAGATGTTCCTGCCGATCCTGATGCTGCAGCGGGTCAAGGATCGCGACGAGGCCATGCAGCTGGCGAACGATACGAGCCTCGGGCTCACGGCGGGGTTCTACGGTGACGCCGACGAAGTACCGTGGTTTCACGAGAACATCGAAGCCGGCGTCACCTATGCAAATCGACGCCAGGGCGCCACGACCGGCGCCTGGCCCGGCTACCAGCCGTTCGGCGGCTGGAAAGGCTCCGGATCCACCGGCAAGGCCATCGCGTCGTTCTATTACCTCGCGCAATACCAGCGCGAACAGTCGCGCACCGTGGTCGAATCGTGACAGCGAGGGTCACTGCGCTGAGTGACGCGATCGCGGCACACGTCCGGGACGGCGCCTGCGTCGCGCTCGAGGGTTTCACGCACCTGATCCCGTTCGCCGCGGGTCACGAGATCATCCGGCAGGGTCGCCGCAACCTGCACCTCGTGCGCATGACGCCCGACCTGATCTACGACCAGATGATCGGCATGGGGTGCGCGAGCAGGCTCACGTTCTCCTGGGGCGGCAATCCGGGCGTGGGCTCGCTGCATCGACTGCGCGATGCCATCGAACACCAGTGGCCGGCTCCGCTCGAAATCGACGAGCACACCCATGCCGGCGTGGCCGCAGCCTACAGCGCAGGTGCCGCAGGACTGCCGTTCGCCACGCTGCGCGGCTACCTCGGCACCGACCTGCCGTCCGTCAACCCGCGCATCCGCAGCGTCGATTGCCCGTTCACGGGCGAGCGGCTGGCAGCGGTCCCTGCAATCAATCCGGAAGTCACGATCCTGCATGCGCAGCGTGCCGACCGGCACGGCAACGTGGCGATGCACGGCATCATCGGCGCCCAGCGTGAGGCCGCGTTCGCTGCCCGCGCCTTGATCGTCACGGTCGAGGAAATCGTCGAGGAATTGCCGCCCGCCATGAATGGCATCGTGCTGCCGCACTGGATCGTGAGCGCCGTGGCGCAGTGTCCGGGCGGCGCGTATCCATCGTACGTGCACGGTCGCTACCCGCGCGACAATGCTTTCTACCAGCGCTGGGATGCGATCGCGCGCGAACGCGCCGGCTTCCTCGCCTGGATGAACCGGCACGTGCTGGCGAGTCGCGACCACGCCACGTTCCTCGCCAGCCTGCGGCAGGTCGCATGAGCGACTGGACTCGCGACGAAATGATGACCGTTGCCGCGGCGCGCATGCTGTGGGACGGTTGCGTCTGCTTCGTCGGCATCGGCCTGCCGAGCGCCGCGTGCAACCTGGCGCGACTCACGCACGCGCCCGATGTCGTGCTGATCTACGAATCCGGCACGGTCGGGACGCGCCCGGACGTGCTGCCGCTGTCGATCGGCGACGGCGAACTCGCCGACACCGCGGCGTGCGTCATCCCGCTGCCGGAAGTCTTCAGTTACCTGCTGCAGGCCGGCCGCGTGGACGTCGGCTTTCTCGGCGCCGCACAGGTGGACCGACACGGCAACCTGAACAGCACCGTGATCGGTCCGTACCACGCGCCGAAGACACGGCTGCCCGGCGCGGGCGGCGCCACGGAGATCGCCGCCCATGCCAGGCAGGTCTTCGTGATGCTGAAGGCCACGCCGCGCAGCCTCGTCGCGCAGCTGGATTTCCGCACCAGCGGCGGTTTTCTCGAAGGCCATGGTGCGCGCGCAAAGACGTCGATGCGTGGCACGGGCCCGCAGTCCGTGATCACCGACTACGGCGTGCTGAAGCCGCACCCGGACAGCGACGAACTGCAGTTGTCGGCCCTGTTTGACGGCGCGACGGTCGATGCGGCCCGCGCCGCAACCGGCTGGCCGCTCAAAGTCGCTGCAACCGTCGGGACGATTGCGCCGCCGACGGCAGTTGAACTCGAGACCCTGCGCGCTTTGCACGCGCGCACCCGCGAGGCGCACCGCCGCCCCGTGCGACTTCCCGCTTGAGGCGGGATTCCCTCCAGGAGCCTACCGTGACGAATCCGCATATCAAGACCGCCCTCCCCGGCCCGAACGCCCGGGCCATGCTCGCGCGCGACGTGTCCGTCGCTTCGCCATCGTACCCGCGCGACTATCCGTTCGTGATGTCGCACGGACGCGGTACCGAAGTGTGGGACGTCGACGGCAATCGGTTCCTCGACTTCGTCGCCGGCATCGCGGTCTGCTCCACGGGTCATGCCCATCCAAGAGTGGTCGGGGCCATCAAGGCGGCGGCCGACAAGTTCCTGCACGTCTCGAGCGACTACTGGCACGAGAACATGACCCGCCTGACGGAACGCCTGGCGGAAGTCGCGCCGATGGGTGAACCCGTGATGAGCTTTCTCTGCCAGTCCGGCACGGAGTCGGTCGAAGGCGCGATCAAGCTCGCACGCTACGTGACCGGCCGGCCGCGGTTCATCGGCTTCCTCGGCGCCTTCCACGGCCGCACGATGGGCTCGCTGTCGTTCACGTCGAGCAAGTACACGCAGCAGAAGGGCTTCGCACCGACCATGCCCGGCGTGACGCACGTGCCCTACCCCAACCCGTACCGGCCCCTGTTCGCGGGCGCGGACCAGGGCAAGGCGGTGCTCGACTACATCCGCATGCTGTTCGAGCGCAACGTGCCGGCTGCGGAAGTGGCCGCGATCATGGTCGAGCCCCTGCAGGGCGAAGGTGGCTACCTGTGGCCGCCTGAAGGGTTCCTGGCCGGGCTGCGTGCCCTGTGCGACGAACACGGCATCCTGCTGATCTTCGACGAAGTGCAGTCCGGAGTCGGCCGCACCGGCAAGATGTGGGCGTGCGAGCACTCGGGCGTGAAACCCGACATCATGACGAGCGCCAAGGGTCTCGGCTCCGGCATGCCGATCGGCGCGATCATCGCCAGGAAGAGCCTGATGGAGCAGTGGAAGCGCGGCGCGCACGGCAACACCTTCGGCGGCAATCCGCTGAGCTGCGCGGCTGCCATCGCGACGCTCGACCTCGTCCAGTCGGAGTACGCAGCCAACGCTGCGCGCGCAGGCGAGCATTTCATGGGGCGCCTGCGCGAGATGATGCGCGACTATCCGTGCATTGGCGAAGTCCGCGGCAGGGGACTCATGATCGGCATGGAGCTGATCGAGAACGACGCCGAACGGACACCCGCGCGGGCGCTGTGCGACCGGCTCGTGACGCGCGGCTACCACAACGGCCTGCTGCTGCTTGCGTGCGGCGTCAGCACGCTGCGGTTCATGCCGCCGCTCTCGACGACGACCGCGGAAATCGACGAGGCCATCGGCCTGTTGCGCACTGCGCTCGACGAGGCGCTGCAAGGCAAGAGCGCGTGAAGGGAATGCGACAGCCGAAGGAACTCGGATTCTGGATGTGCACGGCCCTGGTGGTCGGCAACACGATCGGCATGGGTATCTTCGTGCTGCCGGCATCGCTGGCGCCCTACGGCTTCAACGCGATGCTGGGCTGGGGCGTCACGGTGCTGGGCATGACCATGATCGCGCGCGTGTTCGCGCAACTCGCCCGCGAGTTTCCTGCAGCCGACGGGCCTTACGCCTACATCGAGCAGACCACCGGCAAGCTGCCCGCCTACATCGCGATCTGGTGCTATTGGGTCTCCTGCTGGATCACGAACGCGGCGCTCGCGATCGGCCTCGTCGGCTACCTGGGCAAGGTGCTGCCGGGGCTCGACGGGGTGTCGCCCGCCGTGCTCGCCATGGCGCTGATCTGGCTGTTCGACGGCGTCAATCTGCTCGGTGTTCGCGCCGGCGGTGGCGTGCAGATCGTCACGACCACCCTCAAGTTGCTGCCGATGCTCGTCATCCTCGGCCTCGGCGCGTGGCTGCTGCTCACCGAGCCGTCCGTCTACACGCGCCATCCGCCCACCACGCCGATCACGCTGGAAGCCGTGATGGCGGCGTCGACGATCGCGTTGTTCGCCATGCTCGGCATCGAATCGGCAGCAGTACCGGCCGGCCGGGTGCGCGATCCGGAGAAGAACATCCCGCGCTCGACGCTCTTCGGCACGCTGCTGATGGCCGTCATCTATATCGGCGTGTCGGCGATGGCGATGCTGCTGCTGGAGCAGGATCGACTCGCGCAGTCCTCGGCGCCATTCGCCGACCTCCTCGACCAGTTCCTCGGCGCAGGCAATGGCCGCCTGCTGTCGGTGTTCGTGGTGATCAGCGGCCTCGGCGCGCTGAACGGCTGGACGCTGGTGGTCAGCGAACTCACGGCTTCGATGGGACGCCATGGTTTCCTGCCGCCCGTCGTGCGTGGCCTCAATGCGCGCGGAGCGCCGTGGATCTCCCTGGCGCTGACCGGAGTGCTCGCCACCGTGATGGTGCTGATGAACTACAGCAAGTCGATGGTGGACGGCTTCACGTTCCTGTCACAGGTCGTGACGGCCGCCAACCTGCCGCTCTACCTGCTGTGCGCGATCGCGCTGGTGGCGCTGGTGCGCCGCGGCGACCGCAAGCTGCCGGGCAGCCTGTTCGTGCTCGGCATCCTCGGCACCGCATACGTCATCTTCGCGTTCATCGGGCTCGGTCGCGAGCCCTTCGTCTGGTCGCTGGTGCTCGGCGTTGCCGGCCTGCCGCTCTATTGGCTGATGCGCAGGCGCAGCACCTGAACACGCTGCAAATTCCGGTCGGGAGATTGATGATGCGTAACCAGGACGACACGTGGGGCAGGCATCGCGCGACGGCGCACGGCAGCGGAATCGCAGGACCGGTGGCTGTCGCGCTCGGCTGGGTGCTCGGCTTGCTGGCGTCGCCCCTCGTGCACGCGGACGACTCGATCACGACCGCCGCAACCGGCGATTACGCGGCCGACGGGCGGCTCCCGCTCGGCACGATCATGGGACGCTTCGATGCGTTGTCGACCCGGCATGGCTGGCTGCCCGAAACCATCTACAGCTATCCCGGGACGCAAGGCGTCGCGATCAAGTCATGGCGGACGCCGCATCGGGGCGAGGCGCTGTGGGTTCTTTCCGGCATCCATGGCGAAGAACCCGCCGGGCCGAATGCCATCGCCGCCAATCTCGCGAGCCTCGCGCAACTCGCCGAAGCCGGTGTGCCAGTCGTCCTGATCCCGCTCGGCAATCCCAAGGCCTAC
>JAOUGW010000331.1 GCA_029865465.1 Gammaproteobacteria bacterium | reverse complement strand
CGCGATCTGCCAGATAGGTATCTGTTTTTATTGAACTTTTTCGCACTCCAGCCTGGTTATGAGGAACTTCCAGGTCATTTAGCACTCCAACCCGCAGACTGCTAATATTCCAGCGACACAGGTACTTAGAGGTACGTCGAACCGATGACCATGGCCACCGCTCTCGTTGCCCGCACGCCCGCTGAACTCGCCCTTGCCGGCCCGATCGGCAGTTTCGACGCGTACGCCGACACGGTCAGCCGCATCCCGGTCCTGAGCCGTGAGGACGAGCACGCGCTTGCCGTCCGCTACCACCGCGACGGGGACCTCGACGCGGCGCGCCAGCTCGTGCTGTCGCACCTGCGGTTCGTACTGCACATCGCGCGCGGCTATGCCGGCTACGGCCTGCCGATGGGTGACCTCGTCCAGGAAGGCAACGTGGGCCTCATGAAGGCCGTGAAGCGCTTCGACCCGGCGGTCGGCGTGCGCCTCGTTTCGTTCGCGGTCCACTGGATCCGTGCCGAGATTCACGAGTACGTGCTGCGCAACTGGCGCCTGGTGAAGATCGCCACGACCAAGGCGCAGCGCAAGCTGTTCTTCAACCTGCGCAAGCACAAGAAGAACCTGGGTTGGCTGTCAGCCGCGGAAACCACGGCCGTGGCGCGCGACCTGGGCGTGACGGAGCACGACGTGACCGAGATGGAGCGGCGCCTGTCGTCGCGCGACATCTCGTTCGACCCGACACCGGACGCAGACGACGAAGACTCGGCGTCCTACTCCCCCTCGGCGTACCTGCCTGCCCCGGACTCGGACCCGGCCGTCGCGATCGAAAACTCGGAATGGGATGACGACGTCAGCGAGCGCGTGTCGCAGGCGATGACGCAGCTCGACGAGCGCAGCCGCGCCATCCTGCGCGCGCGCTGGATGGATGAGCCCAAGGCGACCCTGCACGACCTGGCCGACCAGTACGGCGTGTCGGCCGAGCGCATTCGCCAGATCGAGGCGAATGCCATCAAGAAGCTGCAGAAGCTCGTCGTGCCCGCTTGACGCGGTCACGACTCGCTGCGAGGGGTTAGGGGATAGGGGTTAGGGGATAGTCGGAGGTGCAGCTGAACCGGATGCTGCAGTGCTCCTCCGACTAACCCCCATCCCCTAACCCCTATCCCCTTTCTTCAGCCCTGCTTCGCCTTCTGCACGCTTTCCTCGGTCACGGGCACGATCGTTATTTCCACGCGCCGGTTCTGCGCGCGACCTTCGTCCGTTTCGTTCGACGCGACCGGGTGAGCCTCCCCGGCACCGACCGTCAACACTCGCGACCTGTCCACGCCATGGCTCGACAGGTAAGCCGCCACGCTGCTGGCGCGCTTCTCCGAGAGCTGCTGGTTGTACGCATCGCTGCCGACGCTGTCGGTGTGCCCGGCCACTTCGATGACGGTCTTGTTGTACTCGCCGAGCGTGGCGGCAACCTTGTCGAGCACCGGGTAGAACTGCGAGTTCAGGTCGGCGCTGTTGAACGCGAACGTCACGCCGCCGGGCATGTCGAGCGTGATGTTGTCGCCGGTGCGGACGACATCGACGCCGGTGCCCGCCATCTGCTGGCGCAGCTTGGCTTCCTGCTTGTCCATGTAATAGCCGACAGACCCGCCGACGAGCGCGCCCGCGGCCGCCCCGATCATCGCGGACTTGAACGGGTTGTTGCCCGCGCTGAGCAGACCGACCACCGCGCCGGCGGCTGCACCGTAACCCGCGCCCTTGCGGGTCTTCTCCTTCTCGGGGTTCGTCGCGAAGTCTTCCATCGAGGCGCACCCGGCCAAGGCCACGGCGGCTGCGGCAAACAGGGCGATGAAGCCGGATCTGGCTGAACGATTCATGAGCAACTCCTGATTCGAAATTTCACAGTCCGTGTGCTGGCCTGCGTTTATTGGCTGATTATACATCTTCGGTTGATACTCGTTCGGTCGCGGCTGTGCGCACCGCGGCTGTGACGGCCCGATGAGCATCTAGATGCAGCGGATCGGGTAAGAGTTCCCCGGAAGCGCGATCGCCACGGCGGACCCGAGCCACGCCAGGCGTGCAGCTGACGCACAGGGTCGGCGCGGATATCGGGCCATCGATTCCATTAGAATCGCGCTCCCCCGAACAAGAATCCGACCGGGAGTGCCCGTGCCCGCCAGCCGCCTGAATCCGCTCGACCTGTACGACGTCCGCGCCTCGCTCTCCGAAGAAGAGCGGATGGTGCAGGACTCCGTGGCGCGCTTCGTGGACGATGCCGTGCTCCCGATCATCCGGCCGCACTTCGAGAACCACACGTTCCCGCGGGAACTGGTCGGCGAACTCGCGGGGCTTGGCCTGCTCGGCAGCTCGCTCGAGGGCTACGGCTGCGCGGGCATGAACGCCGTGAGCTACGGCCTCATCTGCCAGGAGCTCGAGCGTGGCGATTCGGGCCTGCGCAGCTTCGTGTCGGTGCAGTCGTCGCTCTGCATGTACCCGATCTACACCTACGGCAGCGAGGAGCAGAAGCAGCGCTACCTGCAGCGCATGGCGAGGGGTGAAGTGATCGGCGCGTTCGGCCTCACTGAACCGCACGGCGGCTCGGACCCGGCCAACATGAAGACGCACGCGAAGCGCCGCGGCGGCGACTGGGTGCTGAACGGCGCCAAGATGTGGATCACCAACTCGCCGATCGCCGACGTGTTCATCATCTGGGCGCGGGCCGAGGAAGGCATCCGCGGCTTCCTGGTGGACCGGGGCACGAAGGGTCTCGAAACGCCCGAGATCGAGAACAAGTTCTCGCTGCGCGCCTCCGCTACGGGCGCGATCTTCCTGAATGACGTGGTCGTGCCCGATTCGGCGCTGCTG
>JAOUGW010000112.1 GCA_029865465.1 Gammaproteobacteria bacterium | reverse complement strand
CAGCTCGGGCGCATCGATGCAGCCCGCCGGTCCCAGCAGGGCCCGGATGCGCTGTAGCGCGTCAGCGTGCGAATCGGGTGCGGCGGCCTGCATCCGGACCCGCGACGCTCAGGCCGGGCGCGGCGCGGCCACCCGGGCCACGACCAGGGACGCGCCGACGGCGGCAGCAAGCACGAAGATCGAGGCGAGCGCGTTGGTGAGCATGTTCGGCGCGATGAGCAGCAGCAGGCCGAAACCCAGCATCATGAAGCCGGAGATCAGCTTGAGCAGCCGGCCCTCCGCTTCACTGAGCTTGCGTGCGCCCATGGTCCAGGTGAACACCGTAACGATTGCGAGCAGCGGCAGCACGTAGATCACGTTGTAGGCCGCGAGCCACGCATAATACTGCCAGGACTCGAGGTCGGCGAGCGTCAGCGCACGCGTGTACACCATCGGGAAGCCCGCCGTGCACAGCAGTTCGTACGAATTCGCGACGATCGCGAGCAGCACCGTGCTGACCAGCATCGGGCCCATGCTGCCCGAGGCAACCACCTCGCGCATGCGCTTGAACAGGCCGGGCTTGGCCGCGTCCGGGATCGACAGGCTTGGCCCCGCCTTGAACCAGAAGTAGTCCTTGATGTTGAGCGCCGCGACCGTGAGCGCGAGCAGCCCTGCCACGAACGTGATCACGCGCAATTCGCCCGCGATCAGGAAGACGTTGAGCCACGCGGCCATGAAGACGAAATAGACGAGACCGGAGAACAGCACGAACGTGCCGCCGATGATCGCCATGCGCTGCCGGCTCTTCGCGTGCACCAGCAGGCTCAGCAGGAACAGCAGCACGAAGAACGCGCAGGGGTTGAACGCGTCCATGCCCGCGAGCACGAGGGTCAGGATGGGCAGCGAGAGTGCCTTCGCATCGATCTCGCCGAGGAGCGGCACGGTGACGGTCGTGCCGGCCTTTTCCTCGGCAGCCGACAGTTGCGGCGCGCCGCCGGCTGCGGCTGCGCTGCCGCCGGCCTCGGGATCGGGCGCTCCCGGATTGGCGAGCCGTCGTTCATGGCACGCGTTGAGGGCGTCCTCGAGTTGCTTGCCGGTGGTCGCCGCGGAATCGTAGCCGATCATCACCTGGCGGCAGAACACCAGCCCGGGCACCGAAAGCGCCTCGACTCCGAGTGACTGTGCCGTGTCGAAGTAGAAACGCGCGTTGGCGCGATGGTCCTTGACCACGTAGCGCTCGATCTCGAGCCACGGGTGCTTCGTCTCGAGTCCAGCGATGAACGGCTTGGCCGCCTGGCAGTGCGGGCAGGTCGGCGAGTAGAAGTAGTACAGCCGGACGGTGGGCGTGCCGTCCGGAGCAGTGCCATACCAGAAGGCGTCGGACCTGGGATCGTCCGTTGCGGCGCCGGCGAGCCCGGAAATGCAGAACAGCACCAGCAGCCAGGCCAGTCGGATCGCGGACATTCAGTGCAGACCTGTGGTTTCGGAGCAGCGCAAGTTCCAGCGGGACGGTTCAGTACCGGCCGTGGGTCTTGTAGAGGTAGTTCGTCAGTTCGGCGGTCTGCATCGACAGCCGGCGCTGCAGGTCGTGCACCACGCGCACGATCGCGCGCATGACGCGATAGACGAGGTGGGGGTTGCGGTCGAGCAGGCCTTCGAGGTCGCCGCGGCTCAGGCTCAGCACGCGCGTGCCGTTCTCGGCAACGAGCGAGGCGTAACGCAGCGCGCCGTCGAGGAACGAGAGTTCGCCGACGACGTCGCCGGGGCGCAGCACACTGAGCGTGACTTCGTTGTCCGTGCCGGCCGACTTGACGACCGCGATGCCGCCACTCGCGACGACGTAGAGGTGGTCGTCGCTGTCGCCCTCGCGCACGATCACCTCGCCCTGCGCCAGGTCACGCAGTGTCATTACCGCCGCCAGCGCCCTGCGCTGGTCCTCGGTCATCTCGACCGCCAGCTTGGATTTGCTGAGGCCTTCGAGGATGGCAGCTTGGGTCATGGCGGACTCCGGCGATGATTGGACGGGTTCCGGATTGTCGCGGTAGCGCCGCCGTGAGGCCAGTAGGTGAAACCCGTGATCTTGATGGAGCCGAGGACAGCGCCGGTGGCCACTACTCGTTGGCTGGTGCGCAGTCACGCCTCGGCGTGCAATGCTCCACGCGCGGGCGCCGCCCTGAGATAGCGACGCAGGACGTCGTCGAGTTGCTCCAGTCGGAACGGCTTGCTCAAGTACTCGTCCATGCCCGCCGCCAGGCAGCGCTCCCGGTCGCCATCGACGGCGTTGGCCGTCAACGCGATGATCGGCAGCGCCGCGCGGCCATCCGCCCGGCTGCGGATCGCCTTGGTCGCCTCAAAGCCATCCATGACCGGCATCTGGCAATCCATCAGCACGGCGTCGAACTCGTGGGCCGCAAGCTGGTCGATGGCCTGCTGGCCGTCAACGGCCAGAGTGACGTCGCAACCGAGCGCGGCGAGCATGGCGGCGGCGACTTCCTGGTTGACGGTATTGTCCTCCACCAGCAGTACGTGGCCGCGCAGCCTGCGCGGCAGTCCGCCCGCGCCGGCGTGATCAGCGACAGGTTCTGCAGGACCGGCGCTGACGGATCCCGCGGCTGTCGCGAGCACTGCCCGCAGCTCTGACTGGCGCAGCGGCTGGCGCAGGAACCCGTCGAAGCCGCTGGCTGCAAGGTCTGGCGCGGTTGATCCCCTGGCGATGGATTGCAGTGCGAGCAGCTTCGCCCCTGCCAGCGCCGGCAAGGCCCGCAACTGCCGCACCGATTCCGCTGCGTCGACGGCCGGTCCATCCGTATCGATGATCACGAGCTGCCAGGCCCGATCCCGCTGTTCGGACCGGGTCACCACGTCGATGCCTGCCGCAACCGTCGCCACCGCCGCAACGTCGCCGTCCCAGAACTCGAGCTGCCGGGCAAGAACGTCGCGGCCCGCGGCATTGGCGCTCACCAACAGCAATCTGATCCCACTGAGGTTCGGGGGCGCAGCGACCGCAGCGCCGCTCGCCAGTGGCAGCCTCACCGTGAACCAGAAGGTGGAGCCCAGCCCTGGCTCGCTCATCAGGCCGATGCTGCCACCCATCAACTCCACCAGTTGCTTGCTGATGGCGAGTCCGAGACCGGTACCGCCGTAGCGCCGGGTCGTCGACCCGTCTTCCTGCGCAAAAGACTCGAATATCCTGGCCTGGTTCTCGGGTTTGATCCCGACACCAGTGTCGCTCACCTCGAAGCGCAGCTCCGCTGTCCCGTCCGCCTCACTGGTTGCGGAGAAACGCACGACGACCTCGCCGGCGTCCGTGAATTTCACCGCATTGCCGATCAGGTTGATCAGCACCTGGCGTAACCGCGCGGGATCTCCGCGCACCGCCGGGAGCGTGCCGGGCGGGCCGATGCACAGCAGGGCAACGCCTTTGGGCTGTGCCTGTTCCGCCAGCAACTCCACCGTTGCCTCGACAACCTCGCGGACGTCGAACTCGACCGACTCGATCTGCAGGCGGCCGGCCTCGATCCTCGAGATGTCGAGAATGTCATTGATGATGGCCAGCAAGGCTGCGCCGGATTGGTGAATAGTCTCGCTGAACTTGCGCTGCCGTTCGTCGAGTGGCGTCGCCAGCAGCAGCTCGGTCATGCCGAGCACGCCGTTCATCGGTGTTCGAATCTCATGACTCATGCGTGCCAGAAACTCGCTCTTGGCACGACTGGCGAGCTCCGCTGCTTCCTTCGCATGCAGCGCCTCGGCCATGGCATCGCGCAGCCGCTCGTTGGCCTTCGCCATGCCCTGCGTGCGCCTGCCGACTTCCGCTTCCAGCATCTGGCTGTGCGCCGACGCCTCCTGGCTGCGGGCCTGCATCTGCTCGAGCATGCCGTTGAATCCGTCGATCAGCGTGCCGATCTCGTCGGCGCCGGCCGGCTCGCAGCGGGTGGCGTAGTCCTTGTCGCGCGTGACCCGCCCGATGACCTCCACGAGCCGCTCGATGGGGCGCGTGATTGTCCGTTGCATTCTGGCAGCCAGCGCGTGGGCGACGAAGACGGCGAACAGCATGACCAGCACCGTCGACGCCGCGTAGATGAACAACCGGCGGTAGAGGCTGCCACTGTCCGCCTGCACCAGGATCTCGCCGATGACGCGGCCGTTGGCCACGACCGGTATGCGCAGCGCCAGCACCGTGCCGGCCCACGTCGCCTTGGGACCTGGCGCTACCCCGCTGTCATGGTCGTCCTGGTTCATGCGGGCGATATTGTTGCGCACCTCGAACTCACTGAACCCGCTGCGAGTGAAGCTCGCCATCTGCCTGGCGCCGGCATCGCGCATCGACGCAAAGAGAACATCCGGGTCCGACTCGAGCGGCGCGAGCAGTTCTCTCGCCATGACCTTGTCGCCGTTGCGGATGGCGATCGGGGCCGTGATACCGATGGAGGCAGTGAGGGCGGTCAGCTGCTCGGCCCGGCCATGACGAAACGATCGGACTTCCATGCCGATATGCACGAGCGCCGCCAGCCCGAGGGCTGCGGTCGCGGATACCAGCGAGATGAGGCGCAGTTTCCGTGCAATCGGGATGTTCGAAAGTGATTTCATGGCCCAGCCCGGGATACCCGATACCCGCCGCACGCCCCGCCCACCAGGCGGCCGCGTGCCGTGCGTAGAAGTGGGGGCAGTGTGGCGCCGGATTGAGTCAAATAGCGCGAAGCCGTTCGCAGTTCTAGGACGCGCTCCCCGGGACGAGTCTCATGGCAGTGCGCGGCGTCATCGTGACGGTGGCTCCGGAGCGCCGCACCACCAGCAGGCCCTCGTCGGTGAGCCGCTCGGGCGACTCCTGCATGGCCGCACGCACGGCGGCCGCAGACAGCTCGGTCGGGCCGCCGAGGAAGCCCACCCACGCGTTGCGCTTCGCCTTGGCCTGGTACATGGCCGTGTCGGCCAGGTTGAGGACGTCGTCCCACGGGACCACGTCCGGGTGCATGCGCAGCAGCGGATAGCAGACGTAACCGATCGAGCAGGTGGCGCGAGCCACGTAGCCATTGCCCAGCGGGAAGATCTTGTCCGCCATGCGAGCCCGGATGCGCTCTGCCAGCACCTCGGCCTCTTCGGCGCTGGTGTGCCGGGCGATGATCAGGAACTCATCGCCGCCCCAGCGGATCACGAAGTCGGAACTGCGGCAGGCGCTGAGCAGGACGTCACGCACCTGCACCAGCACTTCGTCGCCGGCTGCGTGGCCGTAGGTGTCATTGATCGGCTTGAAGTTGTCCAGGTCGACGATCATGAACACCAGGTCCACGACGTCGTGCGTCGGCCTGCCGTTCAGCTTGTCGACGTGCTGACGCTCGATCAGCTCGACGTCCTTGGTCACCTGCTCGAACACGAAGCGACGGTTGCGCAGGCCGGTCAGCGGGTCGGTGAGGCTCGCTTCCAGTATCTTTTCGTTCGATGCGCGCAGTTCCTCGTTGCGCTCCGCCAGCTCGGCGGTACGGGCCTTGACCTCCCGCTCCAGCTGCTGGCGGTACTCGGCCTGCCGGGCACGCTTGCGCTGCTGGCTGCGCCAGAGCGCTCCCAGCAGCAGCACGCTCGCAAGACCGTACGCCGCGTACGCCCACCAGGTAGCCCAGGGGGCCGGCTCGACCCGGAGCGCGATCGTGAGCCCGGTATCGCTCCAGACGCCGTCGCTGCTGGCGGCGCGGGCGCGGAAGACGTAGTCGCCGGCGTCGAGGTTCGTATAGGTGATGCGGCGATCCTGCCCCGGTTCGATCCACCTGGAATCGAAGCCCTCCAGCATGTAGGCGTAGCGGTTCTCAGCCGGCGCATTGAAATCCAGCGCGGCCAGCTCGAACGTGACGACGTCGTCGCCATGCTCCAGCGTCGCGGCATCGAGCCGGTCATACGGCGCGCCCGTCGCGACTGGATGATTCATCTTCTCGAATGCAGTGAGCACCACCGCTGGCGCCACGCTGCCTTCCGCGAGGCGGTCGGGGTAGAAAGCGTTGTAGCCGTCCGCGCCCCCGAAGTAGAGCTTGCCGTCCCCGCTGCGGTAGTGGGCGCCGAAGTTGAACTCGTCGCCCTGCAGGCCATGGCTGCGGCGAAATGCCTTGACCGTTCCGGTCCCCGGGTCGAGCCGCGCCAGGCCGGCATTGGTGCTCAACCAGAGGTTGCCCGACTGGTCGGAGTGTATGCCGTAGATGACATTGTTCGGCAGGCCTTCAGCCTCCGACAGATTGGCGAAAGTGATTCCGCGCGGGTCGCTGGCCGATCCGATCACACGGTCGAGCCCGCCGCCCTGGGTGCCGACCCAGACGTTACCGGCGCGATCGACGTGCAGCGAGTAGACCGTGTCGGCGCCGAGCGTCCCGACCTTGTCAGGATCGTGGCGGTACTGGCGGAACGTCCGCGTCGCCGGGTCCAGCAGATTGAGGCCTCCGCCATCTGTGCCAACCCAGATGGCGCCGGTCAGGTCCTGCGCGATGGCAGTTACGCGCGGGCTGCCGAGTTTGCCCGGATCCGCGGGGTCCGCGGCGAATCGCGTGAACCTTGCCGTGGCGCGCTCGTACACGCAGAGCCCGCCTCCGAACGTGCCGACCCAGATGTTCCCGTCCCGGTCCTCGAACAGCGACATGATGGCATCGGCACTGATCGTGGACGCGTCCGCGGGGTCGTGCCGGAGCGCGGTAAAACGGCCCGTGGCTGGATCCAGGCGATTCAGCCCGCCGCCCATCGTGCCGATCCACAGCAGCCCCTCGCGGTCGAGCAGCAGGGCCATCACCCGGTCGTCGGTCAGGCTGTCGCCGCGCGCGCTGTCATGACGGTACTGCCTGGTCACAGGCGCGACGCCGCCACGGCCGCTGTCGATCAGTCCCAGACCGCCACCGAACGTGCCGATCCACACGTGACCGCGGCCGTCGTCCGCAAAGGCCGAGATATTCGCTTTCCCGAGCCACTGTGCGTCGGAGTACCCGAGACTCCAGCTGCGGGGGTTCCACTTGCTGACGCCGCCGCTGCGGGTGCCGACCCAGAGCAGGCCGCTGCGATCCTGGAACAGCGACATGATGTAGTTGTCGCGGAGGCTGGTCGGATCCATGTCGCTATGGACGAATCGAGTGAATGTGCCGACCTTGCGCTGCATCAGGTTCAATCCGTCGGTGGTGCCGACCCAGAGGCGTCCATCGGCGTCTTCGAGGATCGCCCGCACGTGGTCGTTGCTGAGGCTGGTCGCGGAGTTGTCGGCATGCCGGAAATGCTGGAATCGGCCCGTCGCGGGGTCGAGCCTGTTGAGCCCGCCGTTCTCGGTGCCGACCCACACCGTACCGTGCCGGTCTTCATAAACGGTGCGGACATGGTCGTCGCTGAGGCTGTCCGGGTTTGCGGCTGCATGCTGGTAGCGGATGAACCCGCCACTCGCGCGATGCCATCGGTTCAAGCCGCCGTCGGTGCCTACCCACAACTGGCCGGCGCCGTCGATGACAAGCGCATACACGGCGTCGTTCGCCAGGCTCGCGGGATCGGACGGGTCGTGCCGGTAGTGGGTCACCTTGCCGGTGGCCGGGTCGAGCCGGTCAACGCCCTGGTCGCGAGTGCCGAGCCAGACCGCGCCGTCGGTATCGACCAGCACGGTGCGCACATGGTTGCTGGCGATCGAGGCCGCGTTGGCCGGGTCGTGGCGGTAGTTCGTAAAGGAGTCCGTGGCCCGATTCCAGTGCGCGATTCCGCCGCCGTCTGTCGCGATCCACAGGTTTCCATTCCTGTCCTCGGCGACGCGCCAGACGTAGTCGTGGGCCAGGCTGTTGGGCTGGCGCTGACTGCGCTGGTAACGGCGCATCTGATAACCGTCAAAGCGGTTCAGGCCGTTCTCGGTGCCGAACCACATGTAGCCGGCGGAGTCCTGCAGCACGGCCATGACATTGGCTTGCGACAACCCCTGTTCGGCCGTGACGTGGCTGAAGCGCATCGGGCCTGCGGGGTCGTCCTGATTGCAGTGACCGGGCCGTGGCAGCAGTGCGAGGACGGCGGCGACCACCAGCATCGGGAGGCCGCCTGATCGCGTCGCCGGGCAGGCCCTGGAGATTTTGTGCGTCATAGTCAGTGTGTCGCCCGATGTAGTGCTGTGTAGCCGGGGTCTGGCTGGTGCGGCAGCGCCAGCTATCTAACCGCGTTGGGGCATGGCGTGGCGCCCACTCTGGCTCAGAACCAGCGGACGCTCGTGTGACCCGTATCGCACAATTGGAACCTGGCTTGGCGTGCTCATCGTCACTCCTGGCCGACCCAGTGGTTGATGCCGGAGAACGAGGTAGTCGAGGGCACGAAGCTCGCGTTCCAGAGGTAGCCGTTGTTCCAGAGGTAGCCGTTGTTCCAGAGGTAGCCGTTGTTCCACAGATACTCGTTGTTCCACAGGTAGCCGTTGCTCCACAGGTAACCCTGGTTCCAGAGGTACCCGTTGTTCCACAAGTAGCCCTGCGAGCCGAACTCCTGGCCGTTCTGGTCGACCACGTAGAACGTGCCGTCCGCCTTCTGGCGCGCGGCACCGCCGAAGTGCGTGGTACCGGCGAGGTCGGCGGCGATGTCGAGGCCGACGTTGGCGCAGTTGAGGTTCTGGTTGTAGACGGCGTCGTAGGCGTTGATCTGCCCGGCGCCCTGCTGGAACACCGTGTAGGCGAGCTTGCCCGCGCCATCGAGCGCGGGGCGCGCCGAACTCATCAGCTTGCACTTGACCTGGTCGGGCGTCAGCGAGGGCTGCGCCTGCAGCATCAGCGCCACTGCTCCGGTAGTCACGGCCGCGGCCTGCGACGTGCCGGACATCGAGAAGTATTCCTTGACGCCGCTATAGCTGAATGCGAACTCCGGATGATCCATCGGAATCTTCATCGTCGCTGACATGATGCCGACGATGTGACCGCCGGGCGCGACGACTTCGGGTTTGACGAAGCCGTCATGGGTCGGGCCGGCGCCCGAAAACGACGTCAGGCGGTCATCCGACGGGTCGGTCGGTGTGTAGTTGTCGGTCATGGCGCCGACGGTGATCACGTACGGAGAGTTGCCCGGCACGGTGATCGACTGCGCATTCGGTCCCCAGTTGCCGGCCGAAGTGACGACGACCACGCCGGCCTGCCACAGCTGCATCACTGCCTTGTTGAGCGGGTCGTTCCAGTAGTTCGACTGCGGGGTGGCACCGAGGGAGAGGTTCAGCACGCGGATGTTGTAGGTGCTCCTGTTGGCGAGCACCCAGTCGAGGCCACGAATCAGATTGGCATAGCTGCCCTGACCATTCGTGCCGAAAGCCTTCACCGAAACGACGTTCGCGTTCGGCGCCATGCCGTTGTATCTCCCGTTCACGTCCATGCGTCGGCTTGAGATGATGGATTGGACATGGGTGCCGTGCCCGTTGCCGTCCGAGACCACCACCGGAGTGCTGCTGCTAGGAATCGATGTCGTGTTCGCAATCGCGTCGTACTGCGCCTTGAGCCGGAAGTTGCCCGACGAGTCCTTGTTGATGTACTGCTTGTTCGCGGTTCCCGTGTCGACGATCGCCACGGTGACGCCCAGGCCAGTGATGCCCTGCGTGTGCAACTGGGTTGCGCCGGTCTGCAGCACGTACTCGGACGGGGGACCCGGGTCGGCGATGCCCATCAGCGCGGCATCGCGATCCGCCGACACTGTCAACTCGCCGCGAGCTTCGAGCGCCCGCGCCTGCTCAGGCGCCAGCTGCGCCGCTACGGCATCGATGATGCCGAGTTCGTGCGTGATCGTGCCGCCGACCTTCTGCACGGAGGTCCTGGCGGCCGCCAGGCTCTGCGCCTGCACGATGTAGCTCGCCGTCTGGACGCGCGAAATCGCGCTCCGGTGCGCCGGACTCGCGCCCCGCGGTGAAGCATCCGCGGCAGGACTCATCGCGAGCGTCAGCGCCAGGCTGGTCACGGCGGCGAGAGTGGTCAGTGCGATCTTGCGGGTTGTCATCTGTGCGCCCTCAATGGGGTGATGCGTT
>JAOUGW010000330.1 GCA_029865465.1 Gammaproteobacteria bacterium | reverse complement strand
GTCGATGCCAGGGACGCGGATGCGATCGGCGACGAACCGATCTGGCACGGCGACAAGGTCGTCGGCTGGGTCACGTCGGGTGGTTATGGCCACACGGTGGGCAAGTCGATTGCGCTCGGCTACGTCGACAACGCCGTGGCGGGGGAGACGAACGGATTCGCCGTGGAACTGATGGGTGAGCGTCGGGCTGCGGTCCGCAGCGCGGACGCGCTCGTCGATCCGCAGGGCTTGCGGATGCGTGCCTGAGGTGCATGCTGTCCGGGCCATGGATTACCGGATCGATCGGCAATGATCCGCGGCTCGGTGCGACTCTTCGGCGTGGCCCCGCTTGTCGTGGCCGCCGTGCTCGCTGCCTGGCCGGGTCCCGTCGTGGCGGCGCCGCCGCTGCGGATCGACCTCGACGCGTTCGATGCATCCCGCACCCGGGTCGCGTTGACCAGCGGCATTTCGCTCACCTATGTCGATGTCGGACCGCGCGACGCGCCCGTCGTGCTGCTGATCCACGGCTACACCAGCAATGGCCGTGGCTGGGTGCCGTTGCTGCCCTATCTCGATCACTCACGCCGTTACCTGATCCCGGACCTGCGGGGTCACGGCCAGTCGAGCAAGCCGGATTGCTGCTACGACCGCACCACGTTTGCCTACGATCTGCGGCTGCTGCTCGACGCCCTGCACGTCGAGCGCGCCGACGTGGTCGGCACCTCGCTCGGCAGCCTCATCGCGCAGGCCTTCGCCGAGAACTGGCCCGAGCGCACCCGCCGACTCGTGTTGCAGTCGTCCAGTGGCGGCCCGCTGGCCGCGTGCGAGTCCGAACCGGCCGGCGAGGCGGCCTTCGATTTCCGCAGCGCGATCCTGGCGTTACGCGATCCGCTCGACCCGGAATCGCCGTTCATGATCGCGTGGTACACGTCGACGGCTCCGGTGGATGCCGAGTTCCTGCGCCGGCAGCGACGTGACGCTGCCGCAATCCCGGTCCGCGTCTGGCTCGCGATCCTGGACCAGGGCCTGGACCTGAGCGGCCTGCAGGCCGGCCTGCAACGGATACGTGCGCCGGCGCTGCTGATCTGGGGCGCCAAGGACAACCTGTTCGGCGCGCGCGACCGCTGCTCGTTGCGCGCGGGCTTGCCCCAGGCCGAGGTCAGGATCTTCGAGGACCTCGGCCACAACGCCTATTGGGAGCACCCGCAAGCCGTGGCGGCCGTGATCAATCCGTTCCTCGCCGCGAAGTGATTCCCGGGCCGCCTGGCGCCGCTACCGTGGCCGCGTGGCATCGGGCGGCCCTGCGCCGCGTCGAGGTTGACGTTCGGCCGTGGGCGGGCGCCCGAAGTGACCGCGATAGCACTTCGAGAAGTGCGGTGGCGATTTGAACCCGCACGCAGTGCTGATGGCCATGATGGGCATCGACGTCTGCATCAGCAGCTCGCGCGCGCGCTTCAGCCGCAGTTCCAGGTAATAGCGCTTGGGCACACAGTTGACGTGCCGCTGGAACAATCGCTCGATCTGCCGCCGCGACAACCCCGACTGCCGCGCGATCTGCTCGAGCGGCAGCGGATTCTCGATATTGGCTTCCATCATCGACGCCACCGCAATGACGCTGCGATGCACGTTGCCGACCTGCGCGCGCAACGGCACGTACTGGCGGTCGTCCGCATCGCGGATGCGTTCGACGATGAACTGCTCGGACACGCGCCGCGACACGTGCGGGCCGAGCTTGTCCTCGATCAGCTTCAACATCAGCTCGAGGGGCGCGACGCCGCCCGAGCACGTGTAGCGATTGCGATCGATCGTAAAGAGATGGTCCGACAGCAGTACCCGCGGGAACTGCTCGCGCAGCGCCGACAGGTTCTCCCAATGGATCGTCGCGTGATAGCCGTCCAGCAGCCCGGCTTGCGCGAGCGCGTATCCGCCCGTGCAGAGCGCGCCCAGCGGCATGCGCTTGGCGGCAAGCCGACGCAGCACGGTGACGAGGGCAGGGGAGACGGCCTCACGCACGTTGATGCCGCCGCACACGAACACCAGGTCGACGTTGAGTGCGTCGGCCAGGCGTGTCGTCGGCGTCATCATGAGGCCATTGCTGGCAGCGACGGGTTCGCCGTCCGGAGAGACCACCAGCCATTCGTAAGCGTTCTGGCCGGAGACGCGATTGGCCATGCGCAGCGGTTCGATCGCGTTGGTCAGCGCGATCATGGAATAGTCCGGCAGCGTCAGGAACGCATAGCGCGTCTTGGGTGTGGCCGAGTGGCCGTGAGCGTTGGTCGCGGGCAATCTCACTGCAGTGTCTCCCCTGGGCCAGACGGGGCCGGCGCGGGCGAGTATACGATTGGCTGACGCATTTGAATAAGCCCTTGTCGCAAACGGAGTGCTCACCGTCGGCCCCGTTGCTAAACTGCGGCGAAAGAACGTGCAACCGTGGGGGGACTTTCCCGTACGGACGCGCGGCGTCGCGGAAGGGGTACCCGGATGAAATCGCATGCGCGCGTAGTGGTCATCGGCGGTGGCGTGGTGGGCGTGAGCACGCTCTATCACCTCACCAGGAAGGGTTGGTCCGACGTCGTTCTGCTCGAACGCACGGAACTGACGGCCGGCTCGACCTGGCACGCCGCGGGCCTGCTGCCGCTCTTCAACATGAGCTACACCGTCGGCCAGCTGCACAAGTACTCGGTCGACCTGTACAAGCGCCTGCCGGCCGAGACCGGCCAGGACGTCAGCTTCCACGTCACCGGCAACCTGCGTCTCGCCACCTGCCGTGACCGCATGGACGAGTACAGGAAGTACTGCGGCACCGCCAACACGATCGGCGTGCCGTTCCAGGTGATCTCGCCCGCCGAGGTCAAGCAACTGTGGCCGCTGGTCAATCTCGGCGGCGATGCCGAA
>JAOUGW010000329.1 GCA_029865465.1 Gammaproteobacteria bacterium | reverse complement strand
GAAGGTGTCGAACGTTCGCGAGATGCTGCCGCTGCTCGAAGGCATCGCCAAGTCCGGCCGTCCGCTGCTCGTCGTCGCCGAAGACGTCGAAGGCGAAGCGCTGGCGACGCTGGTCGTCAACACGATCCGCGGCATCGTCAAGGTCGCGGCCGTCAAGGCCCCGGGCTTCGGCGATCGTCGCAAGGCCATGCTGCAGGACATCGCGGTCCTGACCGGCGGCGAAGTGATCGCCGAGGAAGTCGGCCTGACGCTCGAGAAGGCCACGCTGGCCAACCTGGGCCAGGCCAAGAAGATCGTCGTGGAGAAGGAAAACACCACGATCATCGACGGTCATGGCAAGGCGGGCGACATCAAGGGCCGCATCGCGCAGATCAAGCAGCAGATCGAGGAAGCGACGTCCGACTACGACAAGGAAAAGCTGCAGGAGCGCATGGCGAAGCTCTCCGGCGGCGTTGCCGTGATCAAGGTCGGCGCTGCGACCGAGATCGAGATGAAGGAAAAGAAGGCCCGCGTCGAAGACGCGCTGCACGCCACGCGTGCGGCTGTCGAAGAAGGCGTGGTCCCGGGCGGTGGTGTTGCGCTGATCCGTGCGCAGAAGGCGCTCGCGAACCTGACCGGTTCGAACGAGGACCAGGCCATCGGCATCAAGATCCTCTCGCGCTCGATCGAAGAGCCGCTGCGCCAGATCGTGGCCAACGCCGGTGAAGACGCCGCCGTCGTCCTGGCCAAGGTCAAGGAAGGCAAGGGCACGTACGGCTACAACGCCGCCACGGGCACCTATGGCGACATGCTCGACATGGGCATCCTGGACCCGACGAAGGTCACCCGTCTCGCGCTGCAGAATGCCGCCTCGGTGGCGGGCCTGCTGCTGACGACGGAAGTGATGGTCGCCGAGGCCCCGAAGGATGAAGACCACAAGCATGGCGGCATGCCGGACATGAGCGGCATGGGCGACATGGGCATGTAAAGTCGGACGACTTTACCGTTCGATGGAAGAGGCCCGGGAGGTGACTCCCGGGCCTTTTTTTCGTTGTGCGCCCAGCATGGGCGCGATCTTGGAGGTGCAAGTCCTCCCGAGAGCTGACCACAGCGAGCGAAGCGAAGTGCAACTGCGTGAGGGTGACCAAGGGTGGGGAGGAAGCACGGAGCAAATCCGCGAGTCGAGGTACACGAACCGCATCTGAGGCGGAGTCTGGCAGGGCGAGCCGGCAATGAACTGCGAAGCCGTTGTGGTCAAGTCCAGGCGACGTAAATGCGGCGATCGTGCGGGGAAGGATCGCGCTCTTAGCTGGGGAGATCTTGCCTTGTGCCTGAAAGGGCGACGGTTGATGAGCCGGAGCAGGAAGTCTGCAGAGGCCGTAGTAGTTGTGGCAACGAAGGGCCGAACGAGAAGGACAGTCACGAGACATGTCGCTTGGTGGAGCAAGGCATCAGTACCCCGGGCAGCCGGGGCGTACGGTGGCGGGGCGTGGTGAAGCCGCGTCTGAAGCCGTGAGCGATGAAGCACCCCTGGCGCGGGATGCACAAGCGGGCTGGGGGGGCGGCGACCTGCTGGGGCAGGCGTTGGCCAGAGAGAACATGGCGGCGGCGTGGAAGCGCGTCAAAGCCAACAAGGGACGCGCCGGTGTGGACGGCCGCACGGTGCAAGAGACGGGCGAATAACTCAAGCAAGGGACCTGTCTGAAATTCTGTGTGTGAGGCGGGATTCACGCAGTCACACCGGTGAACCGGTCGCCATACATGACGGCGAACTGGTTCAAGGCCGCCTTCCACTCCTTTGCCGATCTTACTTTGTCGGTGAGGATGTTGCGTAGCGCGAGCCACATCAGCTTGAGGGCGGCCTCGGTCTGCTCTATCCACATCCCCAGCACGTCGCGCGTGCCGTCGGGCAGCACGCCGAGCGCGAAGTAGGCGGCCTTGTTGCGCACCACTGCGTCGTCGCGGATCTTGACCCGCAGCGCGTCGAAGAAGATCACCCGATACATCGGTTCGAGTGGCCGGCTCTGCCACGCGGTGATCTCGGCCGCCACCTCGTCGGTGACCTGGCTGATGAACTCGGGGGAAACCTCCGTACCGTAGATCCCGGCGAGAAAGCCCTGGATCTCGCGCACCGTCATGCCGCGCGCGTACATCGCGATGACCTTGTCGTCGAAGCCGGTGAAGCGGCGAGCATGCTTGGGAATGATCTGCGGCTCCAAGCTGCCATCGCGATCGCGCGGCACCTCGATGTGCACGGGGCCATCGTCGGTGATCACCGTCTTGCCGGTGGTCCCGTTGCGATGGTTGGCTTGCTCGGCCGGCTTCGCCTCGCCCGGCGAGTAGCCGACGTGGTGGGTCATCTCGCCGCCCATGGCACGCTCGATGACGGCCTTCTTCAACGACCGACAGACCGCCTCGACCTCCTCCTGGGTCATCGGGCCCTTCACCACGTGATCCAGCAGGGCCGGCGGGATGTTCAACTCAGGGACAGGCTTCGCCCCGAAGGGTTGCTTGCGCCTGCTTGGCATACTGACTCCTGTTCGTCGTCATGATATGCCTCGCACACGGAAATCCTGACAGGCCCGCATAGCCTGTTCCGTCCCCGCCCGTCGCCGGAACACCCGCGATGTCCGCCGCTGCCGTCGTGCGGCAACCGCGCGCACCGCCCTTTCTCGATCCGCCCGGCTATGCTCGCCACCGGCCCGAGTCGACGCTGCTGTATCAGCTTGTCGAGCAGCACTACCCAGCCTTTAGCCAGCTTCGCGTCGCATCCGGCAGGCCGCTGCCAGGCTATGTCGAGCAGGAGTTCGAGGCCTACCTGGAGTGCGGCCGGGCGGGACCGACGCGCAGCCGCGGCGCCGGTGTTCCGCCAAGTGTCCGAGCCTGGTGCAAAGGATCC
>JAOUGW010000328.1 GCA_029865465.1 Gammaproteobacteria bacterium | reverse complement strand
GGGTATCGCGTGACGGCGCCGGACGAAACGACGCTCGAAGTCGAGGTCAACAAGGACCAGAACCTGAACGAGATCTTCGGCGCGCTGTCGGCCGCCGGCGGTGAAGTCGTGAGCATGCGCAACAAGGCCAATCGCCTCGAAGAACTCTTCATGCGCCTCGTCGAAGGCCGCGATGTCGGCAGCGGGCAGCCGACCGCACCACCGGCTGCCCAGGCGGGCGCATGAGCGCGGCGCCTCCAAGTCGCACCCCCGGCGCCACTCCCGGCAGTCACGCTGAAGTGACGCTGGCCGCCAACATGCGCCGTGCGCGCCGCGTCGGCTTCGCCACGATCGTCATCCGCGAATTCAGCCGCATCATGCGCATCTGGGGCCAGACGCTGGTGCCGCCCGTGATCACGGCAACGCTGTACTTCATCATCTTCGGCAGCCTGATCGGCGGGCGCATCGGGCAGATGGGTGGCTACACGTACCTGCAGTACATCGCGCCCGGCCTGATCATGATGTCCGTGATCACCAACAGCTACGGCAACGTGGTTTCGTCGTTTTTCGGCGCGAAGTTCGGCCGGCACATCGAGGAACTGCTGGTCTCGCCGCTGCCCAACTGGCTGATCGTGCTGGGCTACGTCGCGGGCGGCATGCTGCGCGGATTGCTGGTCGGGCTGATCGTGACCATCATCGCGCTGTTCTTTACCCACCTTCACGTCGAGCACCTGTTCGTGGTGATCGCGGCCGTGCTGCTCACCTCGGTCGTTTTCGCGCTCGGTGGCTTCGTCAACGCCGTGTTCGCCAGGAACTTCGACCAGATAACGTTCGTACCTACGTTCATCCTGACGCCGATGACGTACCTCGGCGGCGTGTTCTACTCGATCCAGATGCTGCCCGAGTGGGCGCAGGCGGCCTCGAAAGCGAATCCGATCCTCTACATGGTGAGCGCTTTCCGCTACGGCTTCCTCGGGCAATCCGACGTCGACGTCGGCTTCTCGTTCGCGATCATGGCCCTGTCGGTAGCGGTGCTGTTCACAGCCTGCGTATGGCTGATGAACAAGGGCACGGGCATCAGGGAGTAACCCCTCCCCATGTGCGGTCGCTACGCCTTCTACTCGCCCCACGAAGCCGTCGTCCGGTTGTTCGGCTTGCCGGACGACACGCCCGCGATCGAGGCGCGCTACAACATCGCTCCGACCACCTTCATTCCCGCCGTGCGCGAGCTGCCCGACGATGCCTCGCCCGATAGCACCGCCACGCGGCGTCTCGCGGCGCTCTACTGGGGGCTCGTGCCGGTCTGGGCGAAGGACAAATCGATCGGGGCGCGCATGATCAATGCGCGGGCGGAAACGCTGCGGGAGAAGCCCGCTTTCCGCACCTCCTATCGCAAGCGTCGCGCGCTGGTGCCGGCCGATGGGTATTACGAGTGGATGCAGCTCGGGCCCCGGGACAAGCAGCCCTATTTTCTGCGGCCCGCAAGCGCGGGGCCGTTCGCGCTCGCGGCCCTGTGGGAAGCCTGGCGCGACCCCGCCACGGGCGAGCCGCTCGAGTCGTGCACGCTGATCACCACGGTGCCGCCGAAGTCGGTCGCCTACATCCACGACCGCATGCCAGTGATCATACCGGCCTCCGCCTATGCGGAGTGGCTCGATCCGCGCAATCAGGACGTCGAGCGCCTCGACCGGCTGCTGAGCGCTGACGGCGCGGGCGAGATGGTCGCGCACCGGGTGAGCCGGCTCGTCAGCAATGCACGCAACCAGGGACCGCGATTGATCGAACCAGTGGATGCGCCACCCCGCGCCATGACACTGGACCTGGCACCCGCCCCCGACGATGACCAGGACTGACCTTCACCTGCGCCGCCGGATCGCGCGGTCCCTGCTCGCAGTGCTGCTGCTGGCAGGCTTGGCCGGTTGCGGCGCGTCGCTCGTGTACCCGCGGCTCGATTCGCTGGTGGGTCTCTATGTGCGCGGGCTCGTGTCGCTCGACGGCAGCCAGAGTGCCAGCCTCGCACGCACGCTGGAACACAACCTGGAATGGCATCGCAGCGAGGAACTGGAGCGCTACGACGCGTTCCTGCAAGGCCTGGCGTCACAAGTCCGCGCCGGTGTCACGCGCGCAAGCCTCGAGGACGCCGCGCAGCAGGCCGAGGTCTACTGGCGGCGCATCTTCGAGCAGGCGGCGCCCGGCTACACGTCTCTTGCCGTAACGCTCAGCGACCGCCAGGTCCGCGAACTGCTTGCGAGCCTGCAGCAGGCCGACGAGGAGGCCTGGCGGGACTACTCGGAAAGGACGCTGGACGAGCGCCGGACCCGGCGCGAGAAGTCGCTGCGCAAGAATATCGAGCGCGTGACCGGCCCGTTGAGCCCGCAGCAACGCGAGCTGGTCCGCGACTATGCGAGGACGGCGCGCCCTTTCATGGTCGAGTGGCGCGAGAACCGCCGCCTCTGGCGCGAGGAACTCGCGGCCACGTTGCGCGTGCGGTCCGGGCCGCGGGCGGCGTTCGACGAGCGCATGCGCGTGCTGATTGCCGAGCCGGATCGCCTGTGGACGCCCGGGTATCGCAACGCGATAGCAACCAGCCGCTCGGATTTCCTCGATCTCCTGGTGCAGCTCGACGCTTCGCTGACGCCGCAACAACGTGCCGTCACCGAGGACCGGCTGCTCACCCTGGCTAAGGAGGTTCGCGATCTCGCGCGACGGCGCGGCTGAGTGCAGAATCGCACGCATGCAGCGCGCGCCCTACGCCGGCAAGATCTTCGCTCTCGGCTTCTACAAGACCGGCACGACCACGATCTTCGAGGCGCTCAAGCTGCTGGGGTACCGCACGATCAACGGCGACAAGCCCGGCAGCTATCCGGGCGCCGACGACGGCGAGACGCTGCTGCGGCAGATCGAGCGAGGGGACTACCGGCTC
>JAOUGW010000326.1 GCA_029865465.1 Gammaproteobacteria bacterium | reverse complement strand
CGTCGTCAAGCAGGCGGTCAGCGGGCTGATGCTGATGTACACGAAGTCGCTGCGGCCCGGAGAATTCGTGCAGATCGGGGATACCGAAGGAACGGTGACCGCGGTCGGGTTTCTGACCTCGCGCATCGAGACCCTGCGCAACGTCGAGGTGACCTTGCCGAACGCGTACCTGGTGGGCAACGTCACCAGGAACTTCTCGCGACTGGCGGCGAACGGCGGCATGCGGCTCACGACCGCCGTGACGATCGGCTACGACACGCCGTGGCGGCAGGTGCACGCCATGCTGCAGATGGCAGCGGACCGCACAGCGGGGGCCTCGAAGGAACCTGCTCCACGCGTACTGCAGACGGCACTGCAGGACTTCTACGTGGAGTACACACTGATCGTGGCAGTCGCCAACCCGCGTGACAAAGTGGTCGTGCTCGACGAACTGCACGCCCACATCCAGGACGTGTTCAACGAATTCGGCGTGCAGATCATGTCGCCCAATTACGAAGCGGACCCGGCCGACAAGAAATACGTGCCGAAGGAGCAGTGGTTCGAGGCCCCGGCCAAGAGAGAGTCGGTCGCGGTCGCGACCGGACAGCCACGCTCAGGAAGCGCCGAGAGCTGAACCTGCCGCGGCGGCAATGGCGCCGGATTCGATGATCGTCACACCTTGCGGCGCGCTGCGTGCCGTGGCGACCATCGCCGCGGCGATCTGGGCGGCCGGCACCGACCGCCACGTCCCTGGCGCAAAGCGCAGCAGGCGCTCGGTCAGACGCTCGATCGGCCGCGATTCCTTACGGTCGCCGGCGATGACGGACGGTCGCAGCAGGCACAGGCTTGGCCACTCCATCCCGCGCAGGACGTCTTCCAGTTCTCCCTTCACGCGGGAATAGAACACTCCCGACTTCGAACTGGCGCCGAGCGCGCTCACGAGCGAGAAATGTTGCGCGCCGTTAGCGAGCGCCAGCTCCGCCAGGTGCCGCGGATACTCGAAGTCCACCTGCCGGAATCTCGCCTGCGATCCAGCCTTGCGGATCGTGGTGCCAAGCGCGCAGAAGACATGGTCGGCGCGCAGTTCCGTACGCACGCTGTCGAGATCCTCGAAATCGACGATGAGCTCGCGGGCGTGCGGATGCTCCGCGGCACCTCCAAGTGAGCGACGCGTGACGATCGTGACCATCGAATACGCGTCGGACGCGAGCAGACGCTTCAGGCACTCGCCGCCGACGAGCCCCGACGCGCCTGCGATGAGTGCCGTGCGCTGCTTCACTTCGTCGCCGGCACGAAGCGCGGATCGGAAATCTTCATCTCCGTCACCGGGCCGAACTTCTGCACCGCAGCGCGGATCTGTGCCGCATCGCCGATCAGCACGAGCGCCAGGTTGTCCGGCTGCGGAAACGACTGTTCGATCGTGCTGCGAACGGCAGCGGCATCGACCTTCATCACGCGTTGCGCGTATTCATTGACGTCCTCGGGGCCCAGTCCGTAGAACAACATGTCGGCCAGTCGCGCCGCGATCTGCCCATTGGTCTCGATCGACGGCGGGAACTGGCCGAGCATGTAGCTCTGTGACGATTTCAGCTGGTCGGCGTCCAGTCCCTCCTGCTGCAGGCGCGCCAGTGTCGCGAGGGTCAGGTCGACCGCCTCCGTCGTCTTGCTCGTTTCGGTATACGAGGCGATGTGGAACGAACCCGGCTGCGACCCGCGGTTGAACGACGAACTTGCGCCGTAGGTCAGGCCGCTCTTCACTCGCAGCTCGGTGTTGAGCATCGACGTGAAGCGGCCGCCAAAGACCGTGTTGACCACCGACTGCGCCGTACGCGCCGGATCCGTGCGCGAGGCGCCGACGTTGCCGAGCCAGAAATACGTCTGCGTCGCGCCGGGCTTGTCGACCAGCAGCACCGGCCGGCCGGTCACTCTGGCCGGCATCGGCACGATCGGCAGGGCTGCGCCGGCCTTGCGCCACGTGCCGAACGAACGCTCGAGCTTCTGCCGCATCGCCACGGCGTCGAAGTCGCCGACCACGGTGATGATCAACCTGTCACCGCCCACCTGCTCGGCGTAGTAACGCTTGACGTCGTCGAGCTTGACCGCCGCCAGCGAGGACTCGCTACCGGTCACGGGCCGTCCATAGGGGTGGCCACGGAACAGCCACGCATCGCCGTAGCTGCTCATCAGGGCACGCGGGTCCGAGTCCTTCGCTGCGACGAGCGACTGCACGGCAAGCCGGCGCGCCTTTTCGAACTCGGCGGCGTCGAGCCTCGGACGCTGCAGGGCGTCGGCGACCAGTTCGAGCATCAAGTCCGCGTCGCGGGACATGAAGCCGGCACTGACGCCGAAGCTTTCGGAGCCCGCGCCGGCCGACAGCGTGCCGCCCACGTTTTCGATGGCCTCGGCGAACTGCGTGGCCGTGCGGTTGCCGGCGCCCTTCTGGATCAGGTTGGTGTAGAGCGACGCAGTGCCGTCCTTGCCGACCGGGTCACCGAGTCCACCGCCGCGGACGGTGACGTTCATCGAGACCAGCGGCGTATCACGTTTCTCGACGAGCGCAATGATGGCGCCGTTGGGCAGTGTCTCGGACTGGTAGGCGGGCAGCTTTACTTCACCGACAACAAGCGCTGCAGGGACCAGCAGCAGCGACAGGGAAAGCAGGAGCACGCGCATGGCAGGACGACGGTTCACTTCGCACCTCCCTTGGCCTGCGCTTTCGGCTCGGCCTTGGACTCGAGCACGCCGACGGTACGGTTCGCGCTGCGAAGTACCGTGGCGGCCGCCGTCCTGACGTCCTCGGCGGTGATGCTCTCGTACTCGGTCGGCGCGGCGAAGAGCTTGCGGTAGTCGCCATGGAATACCTCGTACTCGCCGAGCGCCTGCGCCTTGCCACTGATGGTCTCGAGCCCGCGCCAAAAGCGGACCAGCGCCTGG
>JAOUGW010000327.1 GCA_029865465.1 Gammaproteobacteria bacterium | reverse complement strand
ACACGCGGCCATGCTCGAGGAATCGCCCGATGATCGAGCGCACGCGGACGTTCTCGGTCAGGCCGGGGATGCCCGGCCGCAGGCAACAGAAGCCGCGCACGATCAGGTCGATCGGCACGCCGGCGTCGGACGCATCACAGAGCGCCACGCAGATCGGGCCGTCCTCCAGCTGGTTCACCTTGACGACGATCCGCGCCGGCCGGCCGGCACGAGCGTTGGCTGCCTCGCGCGCGATCAGGTCGATGAAGCGGGTCCGCATGTTGAGCGGCGCGACGAGCAGTTTTTCGAAGCGCGGCGAACGCGAATACCCGGTCAGGTGATGGAACAGCTTGACGACGTCTCGGGTCAGCACCGGATCGCAGGTGAACAGGCCGAAGTCCGTGTACATCCGCGCCGTCTTGACGTGGTAATTGCCCGTGCCGATGTGGGCGTAACTGCGTAACCCGTCCCCCTCCTTGCGCACGACGAGCGCGAGCTTGGTGTGGGTCTTGAGGCCACGGACGCCATAGATCACGTGGTCGCCAGCCTTCTGCAGTTCCTCGGCCCAGTGCAGGTTGCGCTCTTCGTCGAAGCGCGCCTTGAGTTCGACGAGACAGGCCACCTGCTTGCCGTTCTCCGCCGCCCTGATCAGCGACTGGACGAACGGCGTGTCGTCGCCCAGACGGTACACGGTCATCTTGACCGTCGTCGTGCCCGGATCGTCGGCCGCGTCGCGGATGAAGCGCTCGACCGAGGCATCGAAGCTCTCGTACGGGTGGTGCACCAGCACGTCCCCTGCGCGGATCGCCGAGAACATGTCGGAGTCGGCGTCGATGCCGAGCGGCGGCAGCGGAGTCCAGGGCGTGTCGCGCAGTTCGCTGATCGGTAGTGAAGCAATCTGGAACAGGCCGGAGTAGTCGAGCATGTCCGGCAGTTCGTAGACGTCGCTTTCGAGCAGGTCGAAGCGCGCGGCCAGGCTGTCGCGAATCTCGCTGCTGGCGCCTTCGGCGAACTCCAGCCGCACCACGGGCTGGAAACGGCGCTGGCGCACCTGCTCTTCCACCATTTCCTTGATGCTGTTGTCGCTGTCTTCCTCGATCGCGATGTCGGCATTGCGCGAGACGCGGAACAGCGTGGTGGCCTCGATGTCGACGCCGGGGAACAGGCTCGCAGCGTGGACCCGTATCAGCTCCTGCAACGAGATGAAGCAACGCTGCCCGGCCTCGACACCGGCGCGCACGGGCACCCACTGCGGCAACTGCGACGGGACCTTGACCCGCACAGGGATGCGATCGCCGGTCTCGGCATCCTTGAGCACGAAGCCCCAGGACGTCGAGAGGTTCGACATGAACGGGAACGGATGCGACGGGTTGAGGCTCAAAGGAATGAGCGCAGGTGAAACGTGGCGCTCGAAATACTCGGTAGCCTCATGCTGCTGGGCCGGCGTGAGCGCGTCCCAGGCCGCCAGTCTCACGCCGTGGCGCACCAGGCGCTGGCGCAGGTCCTCGAAGCATTCGGCTCGTCGCAGCAGCAGCGGGTAGAGCGCCTCACGCAAACGATGGGTGTGGGCGTTGAAGTCCTCGACGACGGCGATGTTGCCGCTCGCATAGGCACGGGTGCGCATGGCACCGACGCGCTTCATGAAGAACTCGTCGAGGTTCGAGGTGAAGATCGCCAGGAACTTGAGCCGCTCGAGCAACGGCACGCGCTCGTCGACGGCCTCCGACAGCACCCGGCGGTTGAACTCGAGCCAGCTGAGGTCCCGGTCGAACCAGGCCTCCTTCAGCATCCTTGCACGCAGCTTCGCGTCCATTTCGACGACAAACCCCCGGCACCCATGCCTGCCCGTGAATCGGGCGGTGACAGGCGATTAGGATATAGAATCGCCTGACGTCGTTACCGAATTGTTGCACTGTGACGGCGTCCTTGCCCTTTCATGACGGAACGCCAATGACGCTTCAGTCCGCCCACGACCACCTCGCCGCCCAGATCGGCGCCGCCTTCGACGAACGGGCGACGCTGACCCCCGCCAACGCCCCGCCCGACATCGTCGAGGCCGTGCGCCAGGCGCTCGACCTCCTCGATGCCGGCGCGGCGCGCGTGGCCGAGAAAATGGATGGGCGCTGGCAGGTCAACGAGTGGCTGAAGAAGGCGGTGCTGCTGTCGTTCCGCCTGTTCGACAACGTCCCGATCGAGGCCGGCTACACCCGCTTCTACGACAAGGTGCCGCTGAAGTATTCGCAGCACGATGCCGAGCGGTTCCAGGCTGAAGGCATTCGCGTCGTGCCACCGGCCGTCGTGCGCCGCGGTGCGCACATCTCCCGCAACGTAGTGTTGATGCCAAGCTACGTCAACATCGGCGCCCACGTCGGCGAAGGCACGATGGTCGATACGTGGGCCACGGTGGGGTCCTGCGCCCAGATCGGCCGCAACGTGCACCTCTCGGGCGGGGTGGGAATCGGCGGCGTGCTCGAACCACTCCAGGCCAGCCCGACGATCATCGAGGACAACTGCTTCATCGGCGCGCGCTCGGAAGTCGTCGAGGGCGTCATCGTCGAAGCAGGCGCCGTGCTGTCGATGGGCGTCTACGTTGGCCAGAGCACGCGGATCTACGATCGCGAGCGCGACGAGGTGAGCTACGGCCGCATTCCGGCCGGCGCCGTCGTGGTGCCCGGGACGCTGCCCGCGGCCAACGGCAAGTACGGGCTCGCGTGCGCCGTGATCGTGAAGCGTGTCGACGCGCAGACCCGTGCCAAGGTCGGCATCAACGAGCTGCTGCGAACGATCGAGTAGTGAGCAGTGAGTAGTGAGTAGTGAGTAGTGAGTAGTGAGTAGTGAGTAGTGAGTAGTGAACAGCGCTCTCTGGTCACTAATCACTAATCACTAATCACTAATCACTAATCACTAATCACTAATCACTTCCTGCTGCCCCAT
>JAOUGW010000325.1 GCA_029865465.1 Gammaproteobacteria bacterium | reverse complement strand
GGCCTTACCTCTGGCGCTTCTGGTTCCAGCTGCCGCCGCGGGGCAACTACACCCTCTTCGATCGAAGCTGGTACGGGCGCGTGCTGGTCGAGCGGGTGCGCGGCTTCGCGAAGACGCCCGACTGGCAGCGCGCTTATGACGAGATCAACGAGTTCGAGCGCCAGCTCACCGAGCACCGCGTCATCGTCGCCAAGTTCTGGCTGGCGGTCAGCCGCGAGGAACAGCTCGAGCGTTTTGCCGAGCGCGACCGCAATCCGCTCAAGCGCTTCAAGGTCGACCCCGAGGACTGGACCAATCGCAAGCACTGGGCCGCTTACCAGCGCGCTGCGCAGGACATGCTGGCGCGCACCGACACGCCGCATGCGCCCTGGACCATCGTGCCCGCCGACGACAAGCGCAGCGCGCGCCTCGCGGTGCTGCGCGCGCTAGGCGATCGCATCGAAACCGGGCTCGGCTGACGACTCACCCGATTCCCGACGGAGACTGACTTGCCGCACATCGCCCTGGTGACCGCGCGCGCCGCGCTCGCCATCGACCCGGACCTGCCGCCGCTGGCGGAGGCGCTGCAGCGCGCCGGCGCCCGCGCATCCACGCCCTGCTGGGACGACAGTACCGTCGACTGGTCCGGGTTCGACCTCGCGGTGCTGCGCTCCACGTGGGACTACGTCGAACGCATCGCCGAGTTCCGCGCCTGGGCGCGCCGCTGCGCCGCGCAGACGCGGTTGTTCAATCCGCCGGCGCTGCTCGAATGGAACACCGACAAGCACTACCTGCAGCACCTGCATCGCGCCGGCGTGGCGGTCGTGCCGACGCGCTACGTCGAGCCTGGCGCCGATCCGGGGCGGTCACTGGAGCAGTTCCTGGCCGGTGGTCCGGCCTCGCTCTCGGTTGGTCGTCACTGCGACTTCGACCAGTTCGTGGTGAAGCCGTCCATCGGTGCCGGCTCGCGCGACGCTGCGCGCTACCGGCGCTCGGATGCAGACCCGGCCCTGGCGCACCTGTCGCGACTGGTCGCAGCGGAAGGCCGCAGCGCCATGCTGCAGCCGTACCTGGCCGGCGTGGAGACGTCCGGCGAGACCGCGCTGATCTACTACGACGGCGTGCCGAGCCATGCGTTTCGCAAGGGGCCGCTGCTGCGGCTCGATGCGGGACTGGTCGAGGGGCTGTTCGCGCCAGAGGAAATCAGCGCTCGCGAAGCGGCGGACGACGAGCGGCTGCTGGCGGCCGCCGCCCACGCCGCAATCCCGCTCGAGCGACCGCTGTACGCACGGCTCGACATGATCCGCGACGGGTGGGGCGGGCCGGTCATCCTCGAACTCGAGATGACCGAGCCTTCGATGTTCTTCGCCTATGCGCCGGGCAGCGCCGACCGGTTTGCCGCGCTGTTGATCGCCCGCAGCGCAGGCTAGAACCAGCCCGAGACGAACAGGCGAAACACGTCGGCATCGAAGCCGTAGAGTTCTTCGGTGCCCGGTGCGCCACCCGCCGTGACGTCGCGGAAGTCGTCGTACTGGTAGTTGATGCGATCATAGAACAGGTTCACGGTCGACCGGCGAATGCGGTCCCAGCCGAGCGAGGGCAGTTCGTAGGTTGCGCCCAGGCTCAACATGTGGCTCGTGAACGTGCTGAGTTCCTTGTCGCGCGCGAGGAAATTCTGCGCGTCGGCACGGGGAAACAGGTCGGAGTAGAAGTCGGCGGCCGACTGGTCGTACCAGCGATAGCCGGCTTCGAAGATCCAGCGCTGGCCCCAGGGGTGCGTGTAGCCGAGTGAGACCGTGCTGGCGTCGATGCCCCACGTGTCGGTGTAGTACCGGTACTCGCCGTGCACGGACGCGCGGTATGGCAGGTAGTACCGCGCGTTGAGCGACACCGAATTGCTCGTGCGTGTCTGCGGATACAGCTCAGGCTGGTACGAGAAGCCGCGGGCGCTCGAATCGTCCAGGTAACGCACCGAGCGGTAGGGATTGTTGAGGAAACCCTCGTCGGTGATTACCTCGTAGTTGAGGCCGGCCATGAGGCGCGGCGTCACGATCTGCTGCAGGCCGAAACGGTAGTTGCGGCGGTCTATCGACTCCTCGAACACGTCGTCGTCGCGCTTGCGCACCTCGTCCCAGCCCTGGCTGAATCCGAACGACACGGTCGTGAGGTCGCCGAACATGTCCTGGCTGATGTCGAAGCTCGCCGTGTTGGCCGTGTAGTCGCTCTCGTCGCTCAGCGTGTAACTGACGCTGTACTGGGTCTTGCCCTGCAGCACGTCGAAGGCGAGGCTGCCCTGCGTGCGCTCTTCCTTGTACGGGCTGGCGGTCGTCATCACGTCGATCGACGCGCTCGACACCATGTCCATGTAGTAGTTGGCCGAGACCGAGTACTTCTCGGCAAACTTCTTGCGCAGCAGCACCGAAGGGCCGTCGATGGTGACGCCACCGCCGTCGTAACGGTGGTAGAGCACGTCGGCCCGGTCGTCCGGCAGCACCGCGGCGTGCGCGGCGCTGCTCGCCACCAGCGCGAAGCCGGTGAGCGTGAAAAGTCGGGTCATGCTGCGCGAAAGCATCCTGCGTCGCCTCAGTTGCAGCCGCAGCCGCCGCCGTGGCTGCCGGTGGCGCCGCGCGCACCCTCGCGCGCCTCGAACACGTGGTTCAGGTAGGAAGCGGCCACCGGATCGCGTTCCGCCGACATGACGACGTCGGCGAAATACTGGCGTTCATACGGTTTCACCCACGGTTCGACGCTCGAACAGCCGCTGGACGCGGCGGCCAGCACGAGGAGCGGGGCAAGGCGGCGGGATGCGCACATGTTCACTCCTTGACCAGGCTGCGGATCATGTCCGCATACTTGGCTTCGTCGCCCACCTTGTAGCCGCGGTGCACGTAACGCACCTGGCCTTTGCGGTCGACGAAGACCGTGCTCGGCATGCCT
>JAOUGW010000110.1 GCA_029865465.1 Gammaproteobacteria bacterium | reverse complement strand
GGCGCGAACGGTGTCGGCCCAGCGCACGGGTTTGAACAACTGTTCCTTGAGCGACTGGCGGATGCCTGCGGGCGAGCTGTGCCGGCGCACGTCCACGGTGTAGACGTCGGCGAGGTTCGGCAACCGCACGTCCACGGTCGCGAGCCTTGTCGCGAGCCGCTCGGCCGCGCCTGCCATCAGGCTGCTGTGCGAAGGCACGCTCACCGGCAACAGCACTGCCCGCTTGGCGCCACGGGCCTTGGCGGCATCGATGGCACGCGCCACTGCCGTCGCATTGCCTGCAATGACTATCTGGCCTGGCGCATTGAAATTCACGGGTTCGACCACTTCACCCTGCGCTGCTTCCCTGCAGGCTGCATCGAGATCCGCGTCCTCGAGCCCGAGGATTGCCGCCATCGCTCCCTGCCCCAACGGCACGGCCTGCTGCATCACCTGACCGCGGAATCGGACCACGTCGATGGCCGTCTTGAAGTCCATCGCGTCCGAGCACACCAGCGCGGTGTATTCACCGAGGCTGTGTCCCGCCATGGCCACGGGCCGCGGCCCTCCGCGCCCGATCCAGACCCGCCACGTCGCGACCCCGGCCGCCAGCATCGCCGGTTGCGTGCGCTCCGTGGACCCGAGATCGGCCTCGGGCCCACCCTGGCAGAGTGCCCAGAGGTCGTAGCCGAGCACCTCGCTCGCTTCGGCAAAAGTGGCGCGCACGATGGGCTCCGCGGCGCCGAGCTCGGCGAGCATGCCCACCGACTGGGACCCCTGCCCCGGAAAGACGAAAGCGAGTGTCATCGGCAATGTTCCCCTGGCGGCCGTCCAGCGGCCAATCTTGATGCCCGCGTGCGATTATAGCGATGGCGCCGCAGGGCGCTGCCGCCACAACATCCACAGCGCCGCCGCCGTGCCACCGATCGCGCCATAGGTGTGAGCCTCGTGGATGACTGGTATCGCCAGCGTCGAGGCCGTGAACGGCAGCGGGCCCGCCAGGTGCTCCCAGCCCAGCTTGAGCGCAAACAGCCCCGCCACCAGCGCGGTGATGGCATCGGGCGTGCGCCACAGCCAGGCACAGAGCCCCGCCGCCATCAGGCCGTGCAGGACACCGGAAAAACCCACGTACCACGCGAGTTGCGGCTCGAATACGAGGAACCCGAGATCGACCGCGACGGTCGAAGCGACGAGGATGACGATCCAGCCGCGGAAATCGAATTCGCGCGCGAAAAGCGCGGCGACGAGCGCGAGGCCGACGAGGTTCCAGGCGAGGTGCGCCAGGTCGTGATGGAAGAAATGGGCGGTGACGAGCCGCGCGTATTCGCCACCGGTCAGGATGGCGGCGCGATCATACGGCAGGATATCCCGCGCCTGCGCGCCGAGCAGCTGGACCGCGACGAGCGCGAGCGCGAGCACGAGCGGGGCGCGCCATGCGCGTGCGCCGAGCTGCGCCAGTTGCAACAGTTGCGAGAGACGTCCCAGGTTCATGCGTGCGCCGGCTCCAGCAGCATGGGTTTGCTATGATCAGCGAAATTTACCGTCAACCACGGCAGTGCACATGACAATTACCGGATTGCGCCGCATGCGCGGCTTTACGCTCATCGAAATCATGGTCGTCGTCGTGATCCTCGGCATCCTTGCCGCGCTGGTCGCGCCGAACGTGATCCGCCGCATCGACGATGCGCGCGTCACCAAGGCCAAGCAGGACATCCGTGCCTACGAGACGGCGCTCAACCTGTACCGCATGGACAACTTCCGCTACCCCACCACGGAGCAGGGCCTGCAGGCGCTGGTCACGCGCCCCGCGGACCCGAACATCCGGAACTGGAAGGACGGCGGCTACATCGACGGGCTGAAGAAGGATCCGTGGGGCAACGACTACGCCTACATCGCGCCGGGCACCCGTGGCGACTACGACCTCTACACGCTCGGGGCCGACGGCCAGCCGGGCGGCGAAGGACCCGATGCCGACATCGGCAACTGGAACATCGAATAGCGCCGTGCCGCGGCTCGTGGCCGCACGCCACACCTCGGGGTTCACGCTGCTCGAGGTGCTCGTCGTCGTCGTCATCATCGGCATCCTCACTTCGATGGCAGTGATTTCCGTCAACGTGCTCGGCGGCGATCACGAGATGCAGCAGGAAGCCGAGCGCCTGCAGGCCATCCTGCTGCAGACGCGGGAGGATGCCATCCTGCAGAGCCGCGACATCGGCTTGCGGCTCGACGAAACGGGATACGAGTTCCTCGCTTACGACGGCCGCGTCGAGCGCTGGAACGCAGTCGAGGACGACCCCCTGCTCCGCGCGCGCACGATGCCCGAGGGCCTGCGGCTCTCGCTGCGGCTCGAGGACCGCAACGTGCAGTTGAAGCCACGCGCGCCGGCGACCGAGCGCGACCCGATTCAGCCGCAGGTGATCCTGCAGGCCTCGGGCGAACAGGTGCCGTTCGACGTCGGCTTCGCACGCGACGGCACCGACGAGCAGCGCCGCGTGAGCGGCACGATCGAGGGCAAGATCGAAGTGCACGACGACATCCGCGAAAAGCGCTGACGATGCAGACCTCCGCCACTGGCTCATCTGCCCAGCGAGGCTTCACGCTGATCGAAGTGCTGGCCGCGCTCGTGATCGTCGCGCTCGGCATGATCGCGGCAATCCAGGCCGTGACGCAGGCGGCGCGCAACGGCACTTACCTGCGCGACAAGACGCTGGCGCATTGGATCGGCATGAACGTGCTGACCGAGCGGCGCCTGCAGGCGTCGCCGCCCGACATCGCCGAATCGACGGGCCGCGTCGAATTCGCGGACCAGCAATGGCAGTGGTCGATGCAGGTCACGCAGACCCAGGTCGCCAGCCTGCGGCGCATCGACATCGCCGTGCGCCGGGCAGAAACGCCCGATGGCGCCCCGCTCGCCAACGTCTCAGGCTTCTACGGCGACGCCGTGGGCGGTGCCGGCGGCGGCGCGGGCGGCACCCAATGGGCCGGCTCAGGCGCGCCTGGCACCGATGGCGGGGAAGAAGATACGGGTGGGTCCGCGCCGACTCCCGGTCAGCCTCCGGGCAAGCCACCCGCCTTGCCGGCGGACTCGGAAGAATGAGGCGCAGCCCATTGCCGCACCGGCCCCCGGGCATTGCGGCCCGTGCGCGCGGCTTCACGCTGCTCGAAGTGCTGGTGGCGATCGCAATCTTCGCGTTCGTCGGCGTAATGGCGCTGTCGGGTTACACGCAGTTGCAGAAACAGACCGAGTACCAGCAGTTGCGTCTCGAACGCGTGCGTGAGGTGCAGCGCGCCGTGCAGACGCTGGCGCAGGACCTCACGCAGATCGAGCCGCGCCCGATCCGGGAGCCGATCGGCGACCAGCGGGTGCCCGCCGTGCTGGCCGGCGAGTCGGTCGAGTACAGGGTCGAGTTCACGCGGTCCGGCTGGATGAACACCGCGGGCCTGCCGCGTCCGACACTGCAGCGCGTCGGCTATCGGCTGGACCAGGACGGCCTCTGGCGCGACTACTGGCGCGTGCTAGACCGCACGCAGGCTGCCGAACCCGTGCGCGTGCGGCTCCTGAGCGGCGTGCGCTCGGTGACGTTCCGCTTCCTGTCGCCATCGCTGGAGTGGGTCGACCGCTGGCCACAGCTGGGCGGCAACCCCGTCGAGCAGGAACGGCTGCGGCCGGCCGCGGTCGAGGTCACGCTCGACCTCGAGGACTGGGGCGAAATCAAGCGCATCGTCGAGGTGACGGGCTGATGCGACGGCGGCAGCACGCATCGTTCCCGGCACGCCAGCGTGGCGTCGCGCTGATCATGGCCGTGCTGATCGTTGCGCTCGCGACGATCCTCGCGGTCAACGTTACGTTCCGCGGCATGGTCGACCAGCGTCGCAGCGCCAACCTGTTTGCGCTCGACCAGGGCTTCGAAGTCGCGCTCGGCGCCGAGGCCTGGGCCGCCGACGTCCTGCGCAAGGACGCACAGGACTCGCAGACCGACCATTACGGCGAGATCTGGGCCAAGTCGCTGTCGGCCCTGCCGATCGACGAGGGCGTCGGCACGGTCGAAGGTCGCATCGACGACCTGCAGGGCCGCTTCAACCTGAACAACCTCGTCTTCAGCGACGGCACGACCAACGCCAAGGCGGTCGAGCAGCTCGAACGCATCCTCGGCATGCTCGAGATCGAACCGAAGTGGGCCGCCGCCATGGCGGACTGGATCGACGCCGACACGCAGCCCGGATTTCCCGACGGCGCCGAAGACGCGGTCTACACGGGACTCGATCCCCCGCACCTCGCGGCCAACATGCCGATCACCCGCGCCAGCGAACTCATGGTGCTGCCGGAGTTCGGCGCGGAGCAGTTTCGCCGCCTGCAGCCGTACGTTACCGCCCTGCCGGTCGGCACCAGGCTGAACGTCTGCACGGCGCCCGGCATCGTGCTCGACTCGCTCTCGGAGTCGCAGCGGCAGTTCAGCCTGAATCCCGAGGATCTGGCCAGGCGGCGCAAGGACGCCTGCTTCCCGACGCTCGAGGAGCTGCGCGGCACGCTCGGCCAGGCCGACTACGATCAGATCAAGGACACACTTTCGGAATCAAGCACTTACTTCCGTGCGACCGTATGGGTCACTATTGGCACTACCCAGTTCACCCTGTACAGTCTCCTCGCGCGCGGTGGGGCCGGAACGGTGCGACCTGTCCTGCGCAGTTTCGGAGCCGAATGACCGTATGACTGAAACCCTGGTGATCCGTCTCCGGGCGCCCGAAGACGCGCCAGCGTCCTGGCTGATCGTCGACGCCAACGGCGCCCGTTCAGGCAGCGTACAGAGCGGCCCGATCGCCGACGCGCTCTCCCTGTCCCAGGCCCGACGCACCGTGGTGATCCTGCCGGCCGCCGATGTCACGCTGGCCCGTCCCGACCTGCCGCCGGTCCGCGGTGCGGCCCGCATCGCGCAGGCAATCCCGTTCGCGCTCGAGGAACACCTCGCCTCCGAGCTCGAGAACCTGCACTTCGCCATCGGCCATCGTGATGCATCGTCGAGCGCCATGCCCGTCGCTGTCGTGGCCCGTTCGACGCTCGAACGCTGGCAGGCGCTGTGGGACGCCGCCGGCGTCCGCCCGGACGCGGCCTATGCCGAATCCTCGTTGATCCCGTCCGCGCCGAATGCGTTGGTGCTCGTGCTCGACGAAGGCATGCTGCACGTCAGCCGGCCGGCGCAACCCGCGTACGCCCTCGACGCCGGATCGTTGCAGGTCGCGTTCGAACTCGCGCTCGGCGCACCGACCGAAGCCGGCGAACACGTCACGCTCTACGCGTCGGCGGCAGACTATGAGGCACACAGGGACACCATCGAAGGGCTGCGCACGCGCACTGCCACGCTGCAGGTCAAGCTGCTGCCCGACGGCATGCTGCCCCTGCTGGCCGCGCAGGTGCCGGTCGCCAGGCCGATCAACCTGCTGCAGGGTGCCTACGCGGCGCCGACGTCGTTCGGCTTGCAGCTGCAGCAGTGGCGATTGCCGGCCGCGCTCGCCGCCGCCACGCTGGTCGCCTTCATCGGCGTGCAGGGCTTGAAGCTCTGGCGGCTGCACCAGGTAGAGAAACAGCTCGACGCGCAGATCACTGAAGTGTTCCACCAGATCCTGCCGGGGCAACCGATCGTCGATCCGCGCGCGCAGATCCAGGGCGTGCTGGCGCGTGCCGGCGGCGGCAACGGCGCCCTGTTGCCGGCCATCTCGTTGCTGGCACAGGCCATTACGCAGGCGCCGGCCACGCGCGTCGAAGCCATCAGCTTTCGCGCGGGGGTGCTCGAACTGCATCTCGTCGCACCGAACGTGGAAGCGCTCGACGGCATCAAGCAGGCCATGAGCCGTGATGGCGCGAAGGTAGAACTGCAATCCGCGAACCCGCGAGATCAACAGGTCGAGGGCCGCCTGCAAGTCCGCCTGGGGGCCGCATGAACGTCCGCGACTGGTTCGACAACCTGAGCGAGCGCGAGCGCAACCTCGTCTATGCCGCGGGCGCGCTCGTCGGCGTCGCACTCGTGTACCTCGTGCTGGTCCTGCCGTTCCAGACGTCCGGCAAACGGATGGCCTCACGCGTCGGTCAGAAGACGGCGGATCTGGCGTGGATGCGGGCGTCCGCGCCGCAGGCCATGGCCGCGGCGGGCGTGGCGCAGGCCGGCGGCGGCGGCGATTCACTGGTCGTGCTGGTCGACCGCACGGCGCGGGAAGCCGGGATCGGCGCCTCGCTCCGCGATCAGAGCCCGGATGGCAACAACGGCCTGCGCCTGCGGATCGAGGGCGCGTCGTTCGATGCGCTCGTCACCTGGCTCGCCAACCTGCAGCAGCAGTACGGCGTGAGCATCGAATCCGCCACCGTCGGTGCCGCCGCCGCACCCGGCCTCGTCAACGCGACGCTGAGCCTGCAGCTCGCAGGCGCAGCGGGCTGATCGCGATCCTCTCCCGCGGCACGTTCCCCGTGATGCAGCGTACCGGGTGGCTGATCTCGCTCGGCGGGCTCGCCCTGCTCGCCTTCGCACTCGTCACGCTGCCGGCGGGCATGGCGGCCGGTCCGCTGCGCAAGGCTGGCATCGAAGCCGGCGCGTTTGGCGGTTCACTCTGGTCCGGGCGAGCTACGGCGCTGTCGTGGCGTGGCGCCGCCATCGGCGACGCCGAATGGAAGATTGCGCCGGCTCGACTGCTGGCAGGCCGCATCGCCGGCCATGCGCAACTCACCCGCGCGGATGGTGCCGTCGCGACGGACTTCGAGCTGTCGTTCTCCGGTCGGGACGTGAAACTGCGGACCGTCCGACTCGAGCTGCCGCTCGCGGCACTCGATGCGTTGCCGCTCGGCATGCCGCAAGGCTGGCAGGGCCGCGCGACAGGGCAATTCGCTGCGATCGACCTGCAACAGGGCTGGCCCACGACCCTCGAGGGCTCGCTCGATCTCGATGGACTGGTGGCGCCGCCGCCGCGCAATGCGCCCGTCGGCAGTTTCCGCGCGGTGTTTCCTGCGGCACGGCCGAAGCCATCGCTCTCGGTACCGCAGGATCCGTCGAACCTGACGGCGCAGGTCAATGACAAGGACGGCCCGTACTCGGTCGATGCGCAGCTCACGCTGAGCCGGGCACGCAACTTCGCCCTCGAAGGCACGCTCGCGCCACGCGGACCCGTGCCGCCGGCAATGGAGCGCTCGTTGCAGCTGCTGGGCCCGGCCGACGCGACGGGCCGGCGTCAGTTCAGCGTGGGCGGCACGCTTTGATCACGCCGTCGCGTCCGGCGCCCACTCGCGCCAGGCGGACAGCAGCGGGAAATACAACCCGAGCCGGACCGGCTCCCCGCCCATGCCCCGCATGAGTTGCGCGTAACGCTCGAGCTGCCCGCGATAACGCTCGCGTTCGTTGTCCAGGAACTGGTCGAGCCCCGCGCCCTCGTGGCTGCTCGTCTTGTAGTCGACGATCCAGCGCACGCCCGTCTCGTCCACGAAGGTCCGGTCGATGACGACGCTGACGAGGCCCGCGTCGGTGACGCCGGTGAGCGCCAGCTCCGATTGCGCGGCCCGATGCGCAGTTTGCAGCAGCCATCGCCCACGTTCGTCCGCGAGCGTGCGCCGCACCGCCTCCAGCACCCTGGCTGCTGCAGCAGTACGGCGCTCGTACGGCACGCCGAGTTCGGCGAGTTCCGCCGCGTAACGTCGCTGCACGGCGAGGCGGCCGGCCTCGTCCCCGGGCAATGCGCCGCCGGCGCGCGCGAAGCGCCGCAATTCACGGTGCACCACGGTGCCTACGTGGCGCGCAGTCTCCGTCACCCAGTCGAACTCCACCGCGGTGGCTGCGGTCGCGCGCACGAGGTTGCGAACCTGGACGTGAGGCGCCATCGGCGCCTCGGGACGCTGCCAGTCGTCGGGCAGGCGCCGCAGCACGGGATCGCGCGCAATGACGCGTCCCTCCTCCCCCTCGATATCGCCCGTCTCCGCGAGCCTGCGGTCGAATGCGCCGCTCAGCGACGGCTCGACCCACAGCAGGCCCAGCGCCGAGGCCTGCGCCGGCGCGCGCACTCGCAACTCACCCGACTTCCTGTCGGCGATCACTTCGCACGAACCGAGCAAGTGCAGCGACCGCTCGGCACGCGTCGCCGCAACGTAGAGCAGCCGGCGCTTCTCCTGCAGCAGTTTTTCGCGCTCGAGGCGGCCGAGCCACTGGTACAGGGGATTCCCTTCCCCGGCGCCGGTTTCGGCGACGGGCGCGATGATCAGCTGGTGCCCGTCGCGCCGCGGCACCTTGAGCCAGCGCAGCAGCGGCGGTGCATCGGATGCGCCGACCCGGTCCAGGCCCGGCACGATCACCGTGTCGAACTGCAGGCCCTTCGACTTGTGGATCGTCAGCAGTTCCACGTACGTGTCCGGCCGCGGTTGCGCGGGCGCATACAGCTCGAGCAATGCTGCGCCGAGCCGGGCGAGATCCACCGGCGCGCCGGGCGCCTCGTCTTCCACGTCGCCGAGCGCATCGAGATAGGCGCGCGCCTCCGCGAGTTCCCGCTCGTTGCCGAGCGTTGCCGGGCCACCGAGCGCATGCCAGGCGCGTTCGACGCAGTCGCGCAGCCCGATCCGCCGCTTTTCGTCGAGGGCCTGTTCCAGCACCGGCAGGCAACGCTCGAGCCGGCGCCGTGCCCCGGCTCCGAGTTGCTGCCGCAGTGATGCTTCGCGCAGCAGGCGCGGGACCGACGCGTGCCGGTCGCCTCCGAGCAGCGACAGGCAATCGGCCAGGGTCAGGCCGCACCACGGCGCGCGCAGTACGCCGATCCAGGCGGCACGATCGCCGAGGTGCGCCAGCGCGCGGGTCAGCGCCAGCAGGTCGAGCACCGCTGGACGCGCTCCCAGCGGATCGATGTCGGTCGCCTGGAAGCGGATGCCGCGCCGCGCGAGTTCGGCCACGATGTCGAGCAGGTGGCTGCGGCCCTGCACGAGGACCGCGACGCGCGCGTCGGGTTTCTCCGCGTGGCGTCGCTCGATGATGTCGGCAACGGTCCGGGCCTCGAATCGCCGGCTGCGGCGCAGCAGCGCGTGGACGTGCACGCCCCCTTCGTCGGCCGCCAGCGGCGCCGCCACGCATTCCGCATAGCTCACCGCGCCGCGCAACACGTCGTCACGCGGCGGCAGCACGCGCGTGAAGCTCTGGTTGACCCACTGCACGAGCGGTCGCGTCGAACGGAAATTCACGCGCAGGGTCAGCGGCTCGAGTTCGACGTCGCCGAGGCCGCGGTCGCGTACGTCGAGGAACAGTCCGACTTCCGCGTTGCGGAAGCGATAGATCGATTGCATGGGATCGCCGACCAGGAACAGCGTGCGGCCGTCGCCGCGCTCCCAGCCCGCCGTCAGGCTCTGCAGCAGCTGCACCTGCGCTTCCGATGTGTCCTGGAACTCGTCGACCAGCACGTGGCGCAGCCGCGCATCGAGGGCGAGCGCGGTGTCAGTCGGCGCGTCGGGTGAACCGAGCGCGTGCCGCGCCGCCGCGGCGAACTCGGGATAATCCGCCGTCCGGCGGGCGGCGAACACCGCTTTGAGTTCGCCGGCCGCGAGTCGCAGCACGAGCAGCAGCGACTTGAGCACGGTCCACTCGGGATCCTGGTACTCGCGCGGGGGCAGTGCACGCGTAGCGTGCAGCGGCTCGCAGAGTTCCTCCTGCCGCGCGAACTCGTCCGCCAGCTCGAGGATGCGCGCCTTGACCCCGGCGAGTTCCGGGCGCTTCCGGTCCTGCGCCAGAACGCCCACGTTGCTGTTGAAGCTCCTGCGCGCCTTGCCCTCGGCGGTCAGCAGGAACTCCGCGAGTCCCTGCCAGTGCGGCACGTCGGCCAGGGCGGTGCCCGGGACGCCGCTGCCACATGCCAGGATCGGCGAGTCGCCGTTGCCGCTGTCGCGCAACACGCTCGCCGCACCACGCGCAAGGCGGCAGGCGTCTGCGAGCAGCGCCGCGGGAAAGGCCTCGCGCAGGGACGACAGGTGGCCGCGTACGATGTCGGCGCGACCCGCCTCGAGTTCGCGCCGCGCCGCGCCTTCCTGCCCGTAATCCGCCACGTCCGCGGGGAGGACCGGCAGCCACGCCTCGCGACGCGCGAGCATGCCGCTCACCAGCCCGATGAGCCTGCCGACGTTGTTGTCGAGGTGCTCGAGCAGGATGGCGATCGCTTCCGCGACGCGCGGATCGTCCGACGGCAGGTGCGCGAGCAAGCGTTCGGCGGCTTCCTCGTACAGCTCGAGGCCGTCCTCGTCGATGCCCAGGCCTGCGCCGAGTCCCGAGAGCACCGGCAGGCGCCGTGCGAGCGACTGGTTGAGAGCATCGATGGTGAGCACACGGAGCCGGCTC
>JAOUGW010000109.1 GCA_029865465.1 Gammaproteobacteria bacterium | reverse complement strand
TGAAAATCGCTAAAATTCAACGACCTAGGTGCTTTTTATCATGAATGTCCTGAACACGATCGACGAGATCCTGAACGACCTCCGGCACGGCCGGATGGTCGTGATCATGGACGACGAGGATCGTGAGAACGAGGGCGACCTCGTGATGGCCGCGACGAAGGTGCGTCCGGAAGACGTCAACTTCATGGCCCGGTACGGTCGCGGCCTGATCTGCCTCACGCTGACACGCGACCGTTGCCGCCAGTTGCGCCTGCCGTTGATGGTCAGCGACACGGATGGAGACCAGCGCACCAACTTCACCTTGTCGATCGAGGCCGCCGAAGGCGTCACGACCGGCATCTCGGCTTACGACCGCGCACACACGATCCAGGCGGCGGTCGCTGCGAACGCCCGTGCCGAAGACCTGCGGCAACCCGGCCACATCTTTCCGCTCATGGCGCAGCCTGGTGGCGTGCTGACGCGTGCTGGTCACACCGAAGCCGGTTGCGACCTGGCGCGCCTGGCTGGCACCGAACCTGCTGCCGTCATCGTCGAGATCCTGAACGACGACGGCACGATGGCGCGCCGGCCGGACCTCGAGAAGTTCGCGCGGGAGCACGAGCTCAAGATCGGCACGATCGCCGACCTGATCCGCTACCGGCTGGAGAAAGAACGTTCGGTCGAGCGTATCGCCGAGCGCCAGATCGCGACCGAGTTCGGCCCGTTCCGCCTGGTCTGCTACGAAGACCACGTGAACGTCACCGTTCATCTCGCGCTGGTCCTCGGCAACCCGGAATCGGAGCAGGCGCCACTGGTGCGCGTGCACCTCAAGGACACCGTGCGCGACCTGGTCGGCGCGATCGAAGAGGGGCACAGCTGGTCGCTGCGCGGCGCCATCGGGCGCGTGGCACGCGAAGGCTCCGGCATCGTCGTGCTGCTGCGTCCGCACGAGAGCCCGCTCGAGATCGCCGAGGCCGTCCGGTCGAGCCATTCCGCGGCATCGACGGCGAGCGCGGCGCGCGGTGCGCGGGTGCTGCGCACCTACGGCATCGGGGCGCAGATTCTCCGCGATCTCGGCGTGCGCAGAATGCGCGTGCTGAGCGCACCGAAACAGATGCATGGCCTTGCGGCGTTCGGCCTCGAAGTCGTCGAATACGTGGACTGAGGAGCAGACCCGAGATGGACAATATCCGCACCCTGCATGGCGACGTCATCGCGCGTGACCTGCGCATCGCCATCATCGCCTCGCGTTTCAACGACGCGATCGTCGAGAACCTCGTGCGCGGCGCGGTGGACGCGCTGCTGCGCCATGGTGCCGGCGAAAAGCAGATCGAAATCATCCGCGTGCCGGGCGCCTACGACCTGCCCTTCGTCGCGCGGCGCGTCGCGGCGTCGAAGCGCTGCGACGCCATCGTCGCCCTGGGCGCGGTGATCCGCGGCGCCACGCCGCACTTCGACTACGTCTGCAGCCAGTGCGCCTCGGGTCTCGCGCGCGCAGCGGACGATACGGGCGTGCCGATCGCGTTCGGTGTCCTGACGACCGACACCGTCGAGCAGGCCGTGGAGCGAGCCGGCACCAAGGCGGGCAACAAGGGCGCGGACGCGGCCCTCGTGGCGCTCGAGCTGGCAAACCTGATGCGCCGGCTGGACGTCTGAGAATGACGCGACCCCGCGGCGACCGTTCCGGACGCGCGCGCAGCCTGTCGCGCCGTCTGGCGCTGCAGGCGCTCTACCAGTGGCAGATGACCGGTCAGTCGTTTCCCGAGTTGCGCAACCAGTACGCGTCCGACGAAGGTTATGCCGAGGTCGACCCGGAATACTTCCAGCAACTGCTGCAGGGCGTAGTCGAGGGTTCCGAGGCGCTCGACGCGCTGATCGGGGCGTGGCTCGATCGGCCAGTGGCGCAGCTTGACCCGGTCGAGCACGCGGTGCTGCTGCTCGGCGTCGAAGAACTCCGCGTGCACGTCGACGTGCCCTACAAGGTGGTGCTGAACGAGTGCGTCGAACTCGCGAAGAAGTTCGGCGCGACGGACGGCCACAAGTTCATCAACGCGGTACTCGATCGTGCAGCGCGCCAGTTGCGCGCGACCGAGCAGCAGGCCACGGCGCGACGCTCGCCGGGCAAGTGACCATGCCTTCCGCACCCCGGAGCACGCGTGCCCCTCGGTGAGTTCGACGTCATCGCGCGCTACTTCTCGCGCAGTTCGCCGCGCAGCGACGTGCTGCTTGGCGTCGGTGACGACGCCGCATTGCTGGCGCCGCCGCCGGGCCAGGCCCTGGTCGCCGCGACGGATACGCTCGTCGAAGGGCGGCACTTCCTTCCCGGCACGCCCGCCAACGCCATCGGGCACCAGGCGCTGGCCGTGAACCTGAGCGACCTCGCCGCCATGGGCGCCGAACCGGCATGGGCGTTGCTCTCACTGTCGATGCCGCGCCCCGAGGAGCGCTGGCTCGCGGACTTCGCGGATGGCTTGTATGCGCTGGCAGAGCGCCACGGCGTTGCGCTGGTCGGGGGCGATACGGTCTCGGGCCCGCTCGTCATCACGATCGAAGTGCTGGGATTCGTGCCGCCCGCCGCGGCACTGCTGCGTTCGGGAGCGCGCGCGGGCGATCTCATCGTCGTCTCCGGCGCGCCCGGCGTGGCCGCGGCCGGGCTCGAGGAACTGGAATCCGGCCGCGCCACGTTCGAGTCGAGGGATGCGCGCGTGCGCCGCTTCCTGCGCGCCGAGCCGCGACTGGCCCTGGGGCACGCACTGCGTGGACTTGCCACGGCCGCGATGGACGTCTCCGACGGTCTGCTCGGTGATCTCGGCAAGCTTGCGCGCTCGAGCGGCTTGGGAGCGTGCATCGATCTCGAGCGTCTGCCGGTAGCGCCCGAACTCGCGGCTTATCCCGCGGCCGAACAGGAGCGACTGGTGCTGCACGGCGGCGACGATTACGAACTGCTGTTCACGCTGCCCGCCGATCGCTTCGGGCACATCCCGGGTCTCGCTGCGGCCGGCGGCTGCAGCCTGCAGTGCATCGGCTCGATGGTGCAAGGCGAGGGTGTCGAGTGCCGTCGCAACGGCGCGCGAGTGAATGCCGCCGGGAAAGGCTATGACCACTTCGCCACCTGAGTCCGCCCACAAGCAGGACCGCACCCCGGTCCCGGCCGCGCTGCTGCGCGATCCTGTCCACCTGCTGGCGCTGGGGTTCGGCTCCGGTCTCGCGCCGGTGGCGCCCGGCACGTTCGGCTCGATCGTCGGCCTGCTGTTCGGCCTGGCGGTCGCGCCTTTCGGCTTCTGGCCCGCCCTGGCGGTGACCATCGTCGTAACCGTCGCGGGAATCTGGATCTGCGGCGAAAGCGCGCGGAAGCTCGGCGTGCACGACCATTCGGCCATCGTCTGGGACGAGGTGGCTGGAATGATGCTTACCCTGCTGGCGGCGCCGCCCACCTGGTGGGGGACGGCGCTGGCGTTCGGGCTGTTCCGGCTGTTCGACGTGTGGAAACCCTGGCCGATCCGGGAGGTCGATCACGGAATGCGCGGGGGGCTGGGAATTATGCTCGACGACGCGATGGCAGCCTTAATGGCCGCCGCCCTGCTGCTGGTCATCAAGAAGTACACGTGACGAAAGCCAATCCCGCTGATCGACCCGAGGCGCCGTCGCCCGTGCATCCGCACGTCCAGACGCAGACGCTGGCGATGCAATCGCTGTCGGGCACGCCTGACCGGATCGGCAAGTACTACGTCGTGCACGAGGTGGGCCGCGGCAGCACGGGCACCGTCTACCTGTCGCACGACCCGTTCTACGGGCGCGACGTGGCGATCAAGCTCTACCACGCCACGATCGGGGACGACGCCGAGAGCCGCAATGCCCGCCGCATGTTCATGGGCGAAGCGAAGATGGTCGGCAAGCTGCAGCACCCGAACATCGTGCCGATCTTCGACGCGGGCGAGGAGGACGGCCGCCGCTACGTCGTCACCGAGCACGTGCACGGCGCACGCACTCTGAGTGCGTACTGCCGCCCCGGCAGCCTGCTGCCGGTCGACCAGGTCGTCTCCATCATGTACAAGTGCGCGAAGGCGCTGCATTACGCGCATTCGCGCGGCGTGGTCCATCGTGACATCAAGCCGTCGAACATCCTGCTGACGCAGGAAGGTGATGTGCGCATCGTCGATTTCGGCATCGCCCTGGTCGCGGACTCCGACGTCTCGCGGCTCGAGGGCGTTGCGGGCAGCCCGGCCTACATGTCGCCGGAGCAGGTGCAGGGTCTCGAACTCGACGCGCGCTCCGACCTGTATTCGCTCGGCGCCGTCATGTACGAAATGCTGTGCGGGCAGCGGCCGTTCCGTGCCGGCGCGCTCGGCAAGCTGTTGCGCCAGGTGGTGCAGTCGGAAGCCGAGTCGCTGCGGCGCGTCCGCCCCGACATCCCCGAGGAACTCGAGGAAGTCGTCAAGCGCGCGCTGCAGAAGGAACCCGGCAACCGCTACCGCACGGGCACCGAGTTCGCTGCCGAACTCACGCGCGTGCACCAGAAGCTGCGCGCGTCGCAGGTCGAGATCGATGACGAGGAGCGCTTTGCGGTCATGCGCAAGCTGCGCTTCTTCCACGATTTCTCGCACGCCGAGATCCGCGAGGTGATGCGCGCGGGAGTCTGGACCGAATGCCAGCCGGGGGAGCTCGTGCTGCGCCCCGACGACACCGACGACCGGTTCTACATCGTGGTTTCGGGAGCCGTGCGCCTCAGTCGTGCGGGCGACACCATCGGTCGCGTTCCGGCGGGCGGCTGTTTCGGCGAGGCTGGCTATGCCGAGGGCTCGAGCCGTGACACGGTCGTCGAGGCCGAGAGCACCGTGACCATGTTGAAGGTGACGGCGACGCTGCTCGAGCAGTCGTCGCTCTCGTGCCAGCTGCGCTTCCACAAGGTGTTCTTGCGCGAGCTGATCGGACGGCTGCAGCGCGGGAAGAAGCGAGCCAAGGACGAGGGGCGGGCCAGGCGTCAGCAGGAAGTCTAGCGCGGGCCTGCGCTTACGCCGCCGCTCCAGTCAGGGCCCGGGCGCTTCCTCGACTTCCTTGTCCTTTTCGATCAGCGCATACGCGCTGTGATTGTGGATCGACTCGAAGTTCTCGGCTTCGACCACATACGCCAGCACGCGCTCTTCACCGTTCAGCCGTACGGCCACGTCGCGCACGATGTCCTCGACGAATTTCGGGTTGTCGTAGGCGCGCTCGGTCACGTACTTCTCGTCCGGGCGCTTCAGGATGCCGAACACCTCGCACGACGCTTCCTGCTCGGCGATGTCGATCAGTTCCTCGATCCACACGTGCTCGCGCACGCGCGCCTTGATCGTGATGTGCGAGCGCTGGTTGTGCGCGCCGTAGTCCGAGATGCGCTTGGAGCACGGGCACAGGCTCGTCGCCGCGACGACCACGCGGATCCACATCTGCTCGACGCCGCCGTGGATCTCGCCGATCAGGCTGGCGTCGTACTTGACGACACTCTCCACCCTGGTGACCGGGGCCTGCTTCATGACGAAATAGGGGAACGACATCTCGATGTGGCCGGAGGTCGCATCGAGGCGCTCGGTCATCTCGGTGAGCATGGCGCGGAAAGAGTCGACCGAGATCTCCCGCTCGTGCAGGTGCAGGATCTCGACGAACCGCGACATGTGCGTGCCCTTGAAGTTGTGGGGCAGGGCGACGTACATGTTGAAGTTGGCGACGGTGTGCTGGTCTCCGCCCGAACGGTCGCGCACACGGACAGGATGGTAGACGTCCTTGATGCCGACCTTGTTGATCGGGATCTGGCGCGAGTCGGCCCGTCCCTGGACGTCTTCGATGGGCGTCACTCTGGCGCTGTCGCGCGCTTGCCCGAGCGTTGGGGAAGAACGGCTCATGTCGTGGTCCGGTCGGCGGGTGCTGTCGTCCATTCGGATCGGGGCGGAGCGTGGATTCCCGCCGGCTCCGGCGAGTATACGAGACTCTGTCCGGGCTTGCCGCGCAGCGGGGCTCAGGATCCGCGGCTCAGGAGGCCCGACCGGCGACGAGCGGGCGGGAAGGGCGGTGGTCCGCCCAGATCCGCTGGACCTGCTTGTCGAGTCCCGCCGCGTCGATTCCGGCCATCACCAGACAATCCTCGCGCGAGCCGTGTTCGATGAACCGGTCCGGGATGCCGACGTGGTGAACCTGGGCCTCGAGCCCGTGGGCTGCAAGGCACTCGCTGACGGCACTGCCCGCACCGCCGGCGACCACGTTCTCCTCGAGCGTGACGATGCACGAATGCGTCGCCGCCAACCGGCAGACCGTGCCCTCGTCGAGCGGCTTCACGAAGCGCATGTTGACCAGGGTCGCGTCGAGCCTCTCCGCCAGCGCGACGCATGGTGCCACCATCGTGCCGAATGCGAGCAGCAGCAGGCCCGACCGGCCTTCGCGGCGAACCTCGGCGCGACCGACCGGCAGCGCAGTCATTTCCGCCGCGAGGGGAGCGCCCGGGCCGGGTCCACGCGGATAGCGCACGGCGGTCGGTCCGTCGACCGTGACCGCGGTGTAGAGCATCTGCCGGCATTCGTTCTCGTCAGCCGGCGCCATCACGACCATGTTCGGGATGCAGCGCAGGAATGACAGGTCGAACGCGCCCTGGTGCGTGGCGCCGTCACCGCCCACCAGTCCGCCGCGGTCGATCGCGAAGATCACCGGCAGTTCCTGCAACGCGACGTCGTGAATCAACTGGTCGTAGGCACGTTGCAGGAACGTCGAATAGATGGCGACCACCGGCCGCAGTCCTTCGCAGGCCATGCCGGCCGCGAGCGTGACGGCGTGCTGCTCGGCGATGGCGACGTCGAAGTAGCGGTCGGGGAAGCGCTTCGAGTACTCGACCAGTCCCGAGCCTTCGCGCATGGCGGGCGTGATGCCGACGATGCGCGGATCGCGTTCGGCCATGTCGCAGAGCCACTGCCCGAACACCTGCGAGTACACCGGCCCCGTCGTCTTTTCCTTGAAGATGGTGCCGGCCTCCGGGTCGAACGGACCCGGTCCGTGCCACTTGATCGGATCCGCTTCGGCGGGCGCGTAGCCTTTGCCCTTGCGCGTCACGACATGCAGGATCTGCGGGCCTTCGAGGTCGCGCAGGTTGGTGAGCGTCTTCACCAGCATGTCGAGATCGTGGCCGTCGATCGGGCCGAAGTAGTTGAACCCCATCTCCTCGAACAACGTGCCGGGCAGCACCATGCCCTTGAAGTGTTCCTCCGAGCGGCGCGCGAGTTCCCACACTGTGGGCATGCGGCGCAGGATCTTCTTGCCGCCTTCGCGCAGCGCGGCGTAGGTCTTGCCGGAGAGCACGCGCGCGAAGTAGTTCGACAGCGCGCCGACGTTCTCCGAGATCGACATGTCGTTGTCGTTCAGGATCACGAGCACGTTCGCGTCGAGCGCGCCGGCGTGGTTCAACGCTTCGAAGGCCTGGCCCGCGGTGATCGCGCCATCGCCGATGACGGCGACCACGCGGCGCTTTTCGCCCCTGCTCTTGGCGGCGAGCGCCATGCCGATGGCGGCGCTGATCGAGGTGCTCGAGTGACCGACGCCGAAGGTGTCGTATTCGCTCTCGAAGCGGCTCGGGAACGGCGCGAGTCCGCCCTTGTGCTTGATGGTCTGCAGCCGCTGGCGGCGACCGGTCAGCACCTTGTGCGGGTAGGCCTGGTGGCCGACGTCCCAGACGAGGCGGTCATGCGGCGTCTCGAAGACGTAATGCAGGGCCACCGTGAGCTCGACGGTGCCGAGGCCGGCGGCGAAATGGCCGCCCATCTGGCTGACGGTCTGGATCAGGAATTCGCGCAGCTCGCCGGCCAGCGGTGCCAGCTTGTTTGCCGGCAGCTTGCGGAGGTCCGACGGCGCCTCGATGCGCGTGAGCAAAGGATAGAGATCGGGGCGCGACATTCGGGTGATTTTACACTGCCGCGGTCCCGGGCCGTCCGTTTAACGGTTCCGGGTGAGCAGCCAGTGGGACAAGTCGGCCAGCGGGCTGTCCTGCCAGCCGTGCGCGGCAAGCTGCCGGCTCGCTTCTTCGTGCAATTGGCGCACGCGGGCCCGGGCGGATTCCATGCCGGCGATCGCGGGGTAGGTGGGCATGCCGCGGGCTTCGTCGCTGCCCGGCGGTTTGCCGATGACCTGGACGTCGCCCTCGACGTCGAGGATGTCGTCCTGCACCTGGAAGGCCAGGCCGACGCGATCGCCAAAGATGCCCAGCGCCGAGAGCTGGTCGGCACCGAGCCCCGGCCGGCAATGTGCGGCCATCAGCACGCTCGCGCGGATGAGCGCTCCGGTCTTGAGCGCGTGCAGGCTCTCCAGATCTGCCACGGTGAGCGAACCGCCCTCGGCGGCGAGGTCGAGCGCCTGGCCACCGGCCATGCCGGCGGTGCCGCTCGCGACGGCGAGCGTATCGATCATGCGCACGCGGACCGCGGGCTCTGCCGGCAGGCCCGGATGCGACGCGAGCAGGTGAAACGCCAGCACCTGCAGCGAGTCGCCGGCCAGGATCGCAGTCGCTTCGTCGAACTGCCGGTGACAGGTTGGCCGGCCGCGACGCAGGTCGTCGTCATCCATGGCCGGCAGGTCGTCGTGCACGAGCGAATAGCAGTGAATCAACTCGACGGCACAGGCTGCCGCGTCCACCTGTTCGAGCGGAACGCCCAGCGTTGCGGCGGTCGCGTAGACGAGGGCCGGGCGGATGCGTTTGCCGGGTCCGAGCACGCTGTAGCGCTGCGCGGCGTGGAGCCGGCCGGGCACCGCCGTTGCGGCGGGGAGCCAGGCGTCGAGTTCACGCTCGACCCGCACGCACCAGCGCTCGAGCACCTGGGCCAGCGGTTCACGCGGCGAGGCAGCCGCCGGCTGCGAGGTCATGCGTCGTCGGGCTCGAACGGCTCGGGCGCGGCCGTGGCCGACTTCTGCAGCAGGATTTCGACTTTCTGTTCAGCCTGCTTGAGCGAGGCCTGGCAGTCGCGGGCGAGCGCGACGCCGCGCTCGAAATGCTTGAGCGCATCCTCCAGCGAGAGGTCGCCGTGTTCGAGCTTGTCGACGGTTGCCTCGAGTTCGCCCAGGGCGCGTTCGAAGTCTGGGGGGGTGGCAGGCGTTTCGGTCACTGGCTGGGGCCTCCGGAGGGCGGGAAGCCTTGCACAGGGGTCCGCATGGGTCAACGCACCCCGGCCCGGCCGCGGGGACAGGCGCTTGCGGCGACCACGACTCGCCAAACCGGGCCGGGAGGGCTACCGTTTTGCTGAGCCGCGGATATTGCCGCGTTGACTGGACTTTGGACTTAGTCTACTAGATGCCGGGGGCCGCTTGGGCAGTCGGCGTCACCCTCGCACTCCATCGCAAACCACCGACACAGAGGCTAGACAGACATGGCGACGTTGAAGGGCAGCAAGACCGAAGGGAACCTGAAGGCCGCGTTTGCCGGCGAATCGCAGGCCAACCGCCGTTATCTCTATTTCGCACAGAAGGCCGACATCGAAGGCTTCAACGACGTGGCCGCCGTGTTCCGCTCGACGGCGGAAGGCGAGACGGGTCACGCGCATGGCCATCTCGAGTATCTCGAGGCCGTGGGCGACCCGGCCACGGGCCTGCCGATCGGCTCGACCGCCAACAACCTGAAGGCATCGATCGCCGGCGAGACGCACGAGTACACCGACATGTACCCGGGCATGGCGAAGGCCGCCCGCGACGAGGGCTTCGACGAAATCGCTGACTGGTTCGAGACGCTGGCCAAGGCCGAGCGTTCACACGCCAACCGCTTCCAGAAGGCGCTCGACGTCCTCTGAGCGGGTCTCCGGGCCCGTCACCCGGATGAGATGACAGCGACTCACGCGGAGGGCGGGCCTGGACCCGCCCTCCCGCCTTGAGCGAACGACCGGTCCCGCAACATCTGCGTCGGGGAACGCGCCATGACCGAAGAAACCGTCAGTAAAGGCACGGGCAGCGGTGCGCGTGAAGGCAGCCTGTCGCAGCCGACCCGCCATGCCATCGCATGGCGCGAGCCCGAGTATTTCGACGAAGACAAGCTGGTTCACGAACTGGAGCGCGTGTACGACCTCTGCCATGGCTGCCGTCGCTGCTTCAGCCTGTGCAACTCGTTTCCGCTCCTGTTCGACGCGATCGACGCGTCGCCGTCCGGTGAACTCGATGGCGTCGACAAGAAGGTGTTCTGGGAGGTCGCCGATCACTGCTACCTCTGCGACATGTGCTACCTGTCGAAATGCCCGTACGTGCCGCCACACCCCTGGAACATCGATTTCCCGCACCTGATGCTGCGCGCGAAGGCAGTCAGGTTCAGGCAGGGCGGAACACGCATGCGCGACAGGATCCTGAGCTCGACCGACACGGTCGGAACG
>JAOUGW010000108.1 GCA_029865465.1 Gammaproteobacteria bacterium | reverse complement strand
GCGTTCAGCCGCGATGCCAGCGGCCACTACCGCGTCGACATGCCGAAGATGCGCAAGGCGATGGACGAATTGTCGGCCGACATCCTCAAGCTGCAGGGCGACGGCGACTACGCGGGCGTCAAGGAGCTGCTGGCCCGGCTCGGCGTCCTCGAGCCCCAGCTGTCCGCCGACCTCGCACGCCTGGGCGCCCGCAACATCCCGGTCGACGTGCGCTTCGAGCAGGGCAAGGGCGTGCTGGGCCTGAAGTAGGCGCCACCGTGTCGAATCCGGTCGAGCGGGTCATCGAACCGCGGCCGCGCGATCTCGGCGATTTCGCCGTGCGGCGCGTGCTGCCGGCCGCGGGGCTGCAGACGGTCGGTCCGTTCATCTTCTTCGATCACATGGGACCGGCAGACTTCGGGCCGGGGCAGGGCGTCAACGTGCGGCCGCATCCGCACATCGGGCTCGCGACCGTGACGTACCTGTTCGAAGGCGCGTTCATGCATCGCGACAGCCTGGGCACCGCGCAGCTGATCCGTCCGGGCGACGTCAACTGGATGGTGGCTGGTCGCGGCATCGTGCATTCGGAGCGCACACCGCCTGAGGTGCGCGACGCCAAAGGGCGCACGCGTGCCCACGGCATCCAGACGTGGGTCGCGCTGCCGCGCGCGGACGAGGAGCGGGAGCCGTCTTTCGCCCATCACGGGGCAGCCAGCCTGCCGCGCATCGAGCGCCCGGGTGCGATCCTCACGGTGATCGCGGGCACGGCGTACGGCCAGCGCTCACCCGTCGGCGTGTTCTCGCCGACGCTGTACGTGGATGCGCAGCTGGCCGCCGGGGCTGCGGTCGAGGTGCCGGACGAGCACGAACAGCGCGCCTGCTACGTCGCGCTGGGCCGGGTCGAGATCGACGGCAAGGCCTATGAACAAGGCCAGTTCATGGTGCTCGCGTCCGCTGCCGGCCCGGTGTCGATCCGCGCGCTCGAGGATTCCCGCGTCATGCTGGCTGGCGGCGCTGCGCTCGATGGACCGCGGCACATCTACTGGAACTTCGTCTCCAGCTCGCGCGAGCGCATCGAGGCGGCAAGTCGCGACTGGCGCGAACAGCGATTTGCGCCGGTGCCGGGCGACGCGGAACGGATTCCGCTGCCCGACGAGTGAGTGCAGCCGCGCATTGTCCGTACGACGCGGCCTGAGGTCACTTTGCGTTCAGGCGCGTGCCGCAGCCGTGGTACGTCTGCCCGCCGGATTCCACCGTCACGACGTGGTCGTATTCCACGTCGCCATCGTCGACGCAGCGCTCGGCCCTGATCGTGGCCTTGAGCGAAACCGCGTCCTTCTGCGCCGAGTAGACGCTGGCGCCGTCAGTCGTTGCCGTTGCCTCGGCCTGCTCGAAGTCATGGCGCTCCTCGCCGTAATTGGTGGTCCAGCTCAACTTGCTCGCGGGACCGACTTCCAGAGTCCAGCCCGGCTCGTTGCCCAGCGCGCGATAGACCACCCCGCGCACGCGGGCGTCCTCGCGCAGGGAGTCGGCGCGCCGTTCTTCGCACCGCACGGCGGGTGCGCCCTGTCGCTCGAGCGTTGCGGTGCTGCCCTTGGTCCGGAACACCATCACGCCGTCGGCGTAACGGGCGCCCGAGGCGCTCACCGTCTGGTCGAGTCGCCGCGTGCCGTCGTGGAAATCGATGGCAATCGCCTTCTCGCGCAAAAGGTTGCGCATGACGAGCGTCTGGCCGTCCGCGCATTGCCACACGTAGGCGCGCAGCACGCCTGCGGGAAATTCGTCCACCGCAGGGGCGGGGGCCGCCGTCTTCGCCTCCGCCGCGGGTCCATCCGCGGGCGTTTCCTTGCGTTGACAGCCCGCGACCGCGATCAGCGCGATGCCCGCGAGAGAGGCGAGAAACAGGCGGGAGGGCAGCGCGAGCGCGGTTGTCATGCGGGTTACCTGGCAGACGGAACGTGCCCGATTTTACACCGGACGTCTCAACAGTCCGCTTCGCGCAGGCGTGCCTTCGCTTCGCGCCAGCGTTCCCACAGCCTGCCTGCCTCGCGCGCCGAGTAACCGGTCCGCATGCGTGAGTCGAGGGCGTCGAGCGTGGTCTGCAGTTCCTGGCAGGTTGTCTTGCCTGCGTCTGCGCCGTCGCCGGGGTCTGCCTTCTCACCGCCAGTCGTCTTCCTGCCGCTCGTCTCCGCGACATTGCCGGCTTTGACCGGTTGCGGCGCTGCTCCGGCCGCTGACGATGGAGGCTCCTGCACACGCAATTCGCGCACTTCCGGCAGGGGGCCGCAGGGACGATCGGAGTACGTGACGAGGCCGGGCGCAACGCAGCTGTAGACCAGCCGGCGTGTCGGCTGCGCACGCGGCTTGACCGGTTCCAGCACGACGGAGCCGCCGCCGCCCGACGGAGAGTCCACGGCCGGCAGTAGCAGCACGCTCGCGGCGTGCGACGACGTGTGCAGGAAGAGCACCGCTTGCGCGGCGACGAGCAGGCGGGCGGCAGGACGTGGCACGGCGAATCCCCCATGGAACGGGAAGCCATGCTCACGCCAGGGATCGGGGACGTCATGCGCGATTAGTCGCGCGTGCGCGCAGTTAAGCGTGCGCCAGGCTGCCTCAGGCTCGCCCGACGTTCGAGTCAGTCGGTGCGTGAAAGTACTGGCTCTCTTCCGAGAACTGCTCGACCAGTCGGCGCAGTTCGGCCATGCGTGCTGCGGCCGTGCCGATCGCCAGGCAGTCCTCGCAGCGGGGATCACCGCAGGGCTGTCGCGTGTAGAGCCAATACTGCACGGCACCCGCGAGCAGGCCGTCCGCGATGTCCCACAGGTCGGCCTTGTCGTCGCCGTCCGCGATCTGGTTGCCGAGGTCGACGGCGCGACTGAAGGCTTCGTCGAACGGCTGGGAATCGTCGGTTTGCGTATTGGCAGTCACGTTGGGAAAGGCAGTCAGGGGACGAATGGCAATGATACCAGACGTGGCCGCCGGCGCACCGCCAGAATGTGGGAAAACTTCTTATAAATCAGTTGATTCGAGCGCTTCAGATACCTGCCTTGGCAAGCGCGTCGACGAACGCGCGAACGGCGCCGGCGAGGCCGGGGTGGTGCGTTTCGAGGCGCACGGCCGCACCTTCCAGCGCGTCGGCAGGGGCGATGTCCCGGGCGGCGTCGGGGACGTAGCCGGCTTTGCCCGCTTGCGCCAGCGCCTGCTGGATATCCGCCAGGGCCGCCTCGAGCATCGCACGCTGTTCCGGATCGAGCTGGGGGACTTCCGCCAGTTCGCGGTGCAGGTCGCGCAGCGTCTGTTGCAGGTCGCTCATCGCAGTCCTCCGCGGAATTTCATGGTCACGAGTTTAGCAGTGGCCGGCGTCGCGCCGGCTGCGGAAAGACCGGACGCCGCGACGCCGCGCCCCCCTAGAATAGCGGTCTCGCAGACAGGGAGTGCCGCATGAATCTGACCACCCGGCTTATCTGTATTCCACTGCTGGCCACAGCCGGGCTGTTCGCCACGCCGCTGGTGGCGCAGGCCGACTCGCCACGCTTCGAGTTCACGCCGTTCGCCGGCGGCCGGATGGGCGGCGGATTCGACGTCGCGGCTGCGGACGGCACCGACAGCTCGGTCGACCTCGACGCCGGCATGAGCTATGGCCTTGACCTGGGGTTGTACCGTGATGGCCAGTCCTTCTACGAGCTGCTCTATTCGACCCAGTCGACGAGTCTCGACTCGAAGGACCCGCTGCTCGATGGCGTGGACCTGCGCATCGATTACCTGCAATTCGGCGGCACCGCGTTCTTTCCGATCGACAGCGACCTCTACGTGCCGTACCTGTCGCTCACGATCGGGGCGACGCTCATGGAACCGGACACCGGTGGCTACGACTCCGAGACCATGTTCTCGGGCAGCATCGGCGGCGGCTTGCGCATTCCGTTCAACGACAATGTCGCGCTCAACCTCGGCGTGCGTGGCTACCTGACGTTCGTCGATTCCGACACGGACCTGTTCTGCGTCAGTAATTCGCAGGAGGCCGGCTGCCTCGTCCGGTCGTCGGGCAGCACGTTCTTCCAGGCCGAAGGGCAGCTGGGACTCAGCGTCCGGTTCTAGGCGCTGCACCCGGCCGCCGGCGCCAGGCTCACAGCAGCGGGACCGAGCTGGCATCCTCCAGCTCGGGCGGCGATTCCGTGAACAGCACGCGCAGTCGCACGCCCACCTGTTCCTGCGGTGTCAGGCCATTACGGTCGCGCATGATGCGGACCAGCCTGGCCGGATCGTCGGTGATGATGTTGTCCACGTCGCGCTCGATCATGCGCAGCATCACTTCGGGCTTGTTCACCGTCCACACGTGGACCTGCTTGCCCGCGGCCCTGGCCTGGCCCACGAGGCTTGCGGTGGCCTGCGCGGAATTGAGACTCACGAAGTCGGTGTCGGTCCTGATGACGTTGCCGACGGCGGCCGTGACGATCAGGCCGGTCTCGAGGCTCGGCTGCAGCTTCTCGACCTGTCGCAGCGACGCGTGGTCGAGCGAGGTGATGACGACCTGGTCGAGAAACTGCTTCTCGCGCAGCAACGCGACGACCGCCGCGGCCAGCTGCGGGTCTGGCACGTTGTACTTGAGCTCGATGTTGACGCGGAACCTGCCGCGCGCATAGTCGATCACCTCGGCGAGCGTCGGCACGCGCTCGCCAGCGTACTGCGGGCCGCGCTTGCGGCCGATGTCGATGGTCCCGATCTCGGCGAGCGTCAGGTCCTTCACCTTGCGCGGGTCGCCACCCATGCGCATCAGGTCACCGTCGTGGATGACGACGATCGCGCCGTCGCGCGTGCGCTGCACGTCGAGTTCGACGTAGTGGGTCCCGGCCGCATGGGCTTCGCGGAACGCCGCCATCGAGTTTTCAGGCGCGCGCAGCGAGGCGCCGCGATGGGCCGTCACGGCGACGTCCTCGCGCACGTCCAGGCGCTGCAACAGGAAGACCGCGGCGAGTGCGGCCAGCGCGGCGAGGCCGAGCACGGCGAGCAGCAGCGGTCGACCCACGCGCGCACCCTTCGCTTCGGCGACGGAGTCTTCCGGTGCGTCGAGCAGAACGGGTGCTTCACGCCGTTCGGCGTACATGCGGGTCGCCAGGAACTGGTGGCCTGCAAACTGCAGCATTGCGCAGACGAAGCTGAAGGCGATCGTCACGGCCATGAACAGCGCGACCAGCGGCAGGACGCGCTGCGGATCGACGCCGGCCCAGTCCAGCGCGAGATCGGTGAAGTGACGGCCGGCGCGCAGGCAGACGGCGGCCAGCGCCGTCAGGCCCAGCCACCACAGCAGCAGCGGCGCGATCGACCGCAGCAACCTTCCCTCGAGCATGCGCTCGCTCGCGAGCAGCACGTCGGCAGGCTGCAGCCGGTGGAACATCGCGATGGGCATGGCGAAGATCCAGCGCGCGAACTGCGCCAGCAGCACGAACACGAATCCTGCACCGGCAATGCCTGCGGCCAGCAGTGCACGGCGCCATTCCGGCGGCTGCTCGGACAGGTAGTAGTTGACGTCCCGCCCGGCAAGCGTCGTGAACCACACGAGTCCCAGGATCGCCACGAACGGCAGCGCCAGCAGCAGCACGCGCACGAACATGCGGCCGCCGAGCAGCACGAGCAAGCGCAGCTTGTTCGTGACGGCGCCGATGGTCCCCCACAGCGTGACCGGGCGTCGCCCGATCGCATGCCCTGAGATCCAGGCATAACCGGCGAGCTGGGAGAGATGGAAGCTGATCGCGGCGACTACCGCGAGCAGCACGAACACGATGCCGGGCGGAGACAGCACGAAACGGGCGATGTCGAAATTGCTGATCACGTCGGACCCGGAGCGGGCGACGATGCGGTCGGTGAGCCAGCCGACGAGCGGTGCCAGGGCGATGAAGCCGAGCAGCTGCACGAGCAGCTGCCAGCCGATCACGACGCCCCAGCGCCGCCGGAAGTCACCGCGGGTGCGGTCGAAGAGTCCAGGCCAGTTCATGCGCGGCACCCATTGTCGTTGTGATTGTCGCAGCGTCCGCGCCGCGCCCTGTCAGACGAGGACCCGTTCGATGCCGCCCGCATTGGCCCGTTGCACGTAGGTCTCGAGCCAGGAGGGTCCCAGCAGGTGCCGCGCCATCTCGACCACGATGTAGTCGGCGCCGGTCCCCGCGTCGTCATCGTACCGCGAAAGGCCCTGCAGGCACGACGGGCAGGAGGTCAGCACCTTGACCTTGCCGTCGAATCCATCGCTGCGGAGCTTGCCGGCGCCCTGTTCCATCTCGCGCTGCTTGCGGAACCGCACCTGCGTGGCGATGTCCGGCCGCGCGACCGCGAACGTGCCCGATTCGCCGCAGCAACGGTCGTTCTTCTCGATCCTGCCGTTCGTCCCGGCCGCCAGCAGCGTATTGACGACCTGGAGCGCCTCGTGCGTCTTCATCGGCGAGTGGCAGGGGTCGTGATACATGTAGCGCACGCCCGTCGCGTGCTGGAGCGTGATGCCCTTCTCGAGCAGGAACTCGTGGATGTCGAGGATGCGGGAGCCGGGGAAGATCTGGTCGAACTCGTAGCCCTGCAACTGGTCATGACAGGTACCGCAGCTCACCACGACGGTCTTGATGTCGAGGTAGTTGAGCGTGTTCGCCACGCGATGGAAGAGCACGCGGTTGTCCGTGATGATCTTCTCGGCCTGGTCGAACTGCCCGGCACCGCGTTGCGGATAGCCGCAGCAGAGATAGCCCGGCGGCAGTACAGTCTGCACGCCGGCGTGCCAGAGCATGGCTTGCGTCGCGAGCCCCACCTGCGAAAAGAGGCGTTCCGAGCCGCAGCCGGGAAAATAGAACACGGCTTCTGCATCGCTGGTCGTGCGCACCGGATCACGGATGATCGGCACGTAGTTGCGATCCTCGACGTCGAGCAGCGCGCGCGCCGTCTTCTTCGGCAACCCGCCCGGCATCTTCTTGTTGATGAAGTGGATCACCTGCTCGCGCACGGGCGGCCGCCCGCCCGTCGTGGCCGGCGGTCGCTTCGTCTGCAGGGCGCCGAGCTTGCCGAGCGCCTGGTGACCGAGGCGCTGCGCCTTGTAACCCCAGTCGATCATGAGCTTGCGCGTGAGCTTGATCGTGCCCGGGTCGTTCGTGTTCAGGAAGAACATCGCGGCCGACTTCGCCGGATTGGCGCCCTGGTTGCCCAGGCGCCGCAGCACGTCGCGCATGGCCATCGAGACGTCGCCGAAGTCGATGTCGACGGGGCAGGGCGTCTCGCACTTGTGGCAGATCGTGCAGTGATCCGCGACGTCACCGAACGCGTCCCAGTGCTGGATCGAGATACCGCGGCGCGTCTGTTCCTCGTACAGGAACGCCTCGATCAGCATCGAGGTGGCAAGGATCTTGTTGCGCGGCGAATAGAGCAGGTTGGCACCCGGCACGTGCGTGCTGCAGACCGGCTTGCACTTGCCGCAGCGCAGGCAGTCCTTGATCGCGTCGCTGATCTGCGCGATGTCGGACTGCTGCATGATCAGCGATTCGTGGCCGAGCAGGTTGAAGCTCGGCGTATACGCGTTGCGCAGGTCCGCGCCGGGCAGCAGCTTGCCGGCGTTGAAGCGGCCTTCCGGATCGACGCGGCGCTTGTAATCGCGGAAGCCGAGCGTCTCGTCGTCCGTCAGGTATGCGAGCTTGGTGATGCCGATGCCGTGCTCGCCGGAGATCACGCCGCCGAGTTCGCGGGCCACCCGCATGATGCGGCCGACGGCGCGGTTGGCCGCCTGCAGCATTTCGTAGTCGTCGGAATTGACCGGGATATTGGTGTGGACGTTGCCGTCGCCCGCGTGCATGTGCAGCGCGACGAACACGCGCCCGTGCAGCACGCGCTGGTGGATTGCCTCGAGCTCGGCCAGCAGCGGCACGAACGGCCCGCCAGCGAAAGTGCGCGCCAGCTGGCCGCGCAGTTCACGCTTCCAGGACACCCGGATCGTCCGGTCCTGCAGCAGGTCGAACACCTTCAGGGCGGGTTCGCCGACGAGGCGGCGGGCGCCTGCCTCCGCGATCGTTTCGAGACCAAGACGGCGCAGGTCAGCGAGCGCGTCGGCCAGCGGCCGGTCCATGCTCGTCGCGTACCAGGACCAGCGCGCGCGAACCTGCGCGATGGCATCCAGGGCCTGGTCGAGCCGGGTGCCCAGCACCTCGTCACGTGGCAGGCGGTCGATGTCGGCATCCCCGGTCTTGCCGAGCTTCGGTTCGCCGCGCAGGTACGCCTCGAGCGCGTCGAGCAGCTGCAGCTTGCTGGCGAGCGAGTACTCGATGTTGATGCGTTCGATTGCGTCCGTGTATTCGCCGAGGCGCTCGAGCGGAATGACGACGTCTTCGTTGATCTTGAAGGCGTTGGTGTGGCGGGCGATTGCGGCGGTCCTGGCGCGGTCACGCCAGAAGGCCTTGCGTGCTTCGGCGCCGGCGGCGATGAAGCCTTCACCGTGGCGCGCATTGGCGATGCGGACCACGTCGGACGTGCTGCGTGCCACGGCGGCTTCGTCGTCGCCGACGATGTCGCCGATCAGCACCATCTTGGGCAACGCGCCGCGCTTTGATTTCGTCGTGTAACCGACGGCCTTGAGGTAGCGCTCGTCGAGGTGCTCGAGGCCCGCCAGCTGCACGCCGCCGGCGCGACCCTGCCGCGTGAGTTCGTCGCGGATCTCGACGATCGCGGGAATCGCCTCGCGCGCCTGGCCGAAGAACTCGAGGCACACCGTGCGGATGTACGCTGGCATGCGGTGCACCACCCAGCGCGCGGAGGTGATGATGCCGTCGCACCCTTCCTTCTGGACGCCGGGCAGGCCGCCGAGGAACTTGTCGGTGACGTCCTTGCCGAGGCCGGACTTGCGGAATGTCGCACCCGGGATCTCCAGCCGTTCCGTGCGCAGCACCCTGGCCGTGCCCGGCGACTGACGGCCGTCCTTCCAGGTCAACTCGAACGTTGCGACCGGCACGTCGTGGATCCTGCCGCGGTTGTGACCGATCCGGGTCACCTCGAGCCAGTCGCCTTGCGGGTCGACCATGCGCCACCACGCGAGGTTGTCGAGCGCCGTGCCCCACAGCACGGCCTTCTTGCCGCCGGCGTTCATGGCGATGTTGCCGCCGACGACGGAGGCATCGGCCGACGTCGGATCGACCGCAAAAACGCAGCCTGCCCGGTGCGCGGCCTCCTCGACGCGACGTGTCACCACGCCTGCCTCGGTGAACAGCGTCGGCACCTGGCCGGCGACGCCCGGCAGCGACCGCGGTTCGACGTTGCCGATGCGCTCGAGCTTCTCTGTGTTGATGACGGCCGCGAACGGAGTCAGCGCAACGGCGCTGCCGGTGTACCCGGTGCCGCCACCGCGCGGAATGACCGTGAGCCCGGATTCGATGCAGGCGCGCACGAGTCCCGGGACTTCGTCCTCGGTGTCGGGCGCCAGCACGACGAACGGAGTCTCGATGCGCCAGTCGGTCGCGTCGGTTGCGTGCGAGACGCGCGCAAAGGCGTCGAAACAGACGTTGTCGTCGCGCGTGTGCGCGGCGAACGCCTTGCGCGCCCGGCGACGCAGCGCCTCGACCCTGGCGAACGATCCGGCGAATTCGAGGACGGCGGTGCGCGCGAAATCGAGCAGCCTGCCGACCTTCGCGTCGCGCAAGGCGTCGCTGGTATCGCGACGCTTTTCGATATCGGCGAGCCGATGGTGCAATGCTTCCACCAGCAGGTCACGCCGCTGCGGGTTGTCGAGCAGGTCCTGTTCGAGGTACGGGTTGCGCCTGACGACCCAGATGTCGCCGAGCACTTCATACAGCATGCGTGCCGAGCGGCCGGTGCGGCGCTCGGCGCGCAGATCGTCGAGCAGTGCCCAGCCATCAGCGCCGAGCAGGCGAATGACGATCTCGCGGTCCGAGAAGGACGTGTAGTTGTACGGGATCTCACGCAGCCGGGCCGGCGGATCGAGCGGATGCCCCGTCCCGGTGGCGACCGGGGCGGCGGGAGGGTGCGGAACGGCGTTCACGGGGGAGTGCAAATCCAGCCTGGGGACCACGGCATTCTCGCCCGAGCCGGCCGGTGATTACCATCAGGGACAGCGGCTCGCGCCGGAGCACAACTCCGGATGTACAGCTGCTGTGCCGCAAACGCGACGTGTATGCTGCCGCTGTCATCGCATGCGGCGTTGCACGGACGTCGACCGGATCCGGCGGCATTCGTGCGCCGCACCTGATCCGAGCCCAGCAGGGGAGAGGCAATGAATCCAGCCCGACTACTCGCACTCGTCGTGCTCATAGCGAGCGCAGGCTGCAGCCGGGTGGACGAGCCGGCTGCGCCGGTTGCGGCCCATTCCACGAGGCAAGCGCCCGGCGCATTGCTGGCCGGAGAGGTGGTGGCCGTGAGCTATTCCGGGTTCCGACTGGGCCAGCATCCGGATCGGGGCGACGGAGCCGTGAATCCAAGCGATCAGGAGGTGCTCGAGGATCTCGAGATCATGGTCCGGCACGGCTT